>NZ_BAAHXV010000001.1:0-435125 GCF_054657895.1 Desulfatiferula olefinivorans
ATACATGTAATAATCCGAATACCAGGTGGATTTGTAGCGGTTGAACCGCTGACGCAGGCCGTTGTAGTCGCTGAGCACGGCGGTGTCCGGGTCTTCCGCATCCCGTTCGTCGGTGGGGTAGAGGTATTCCCATGAGTCTGGATTGTCCTTGTTGACCAGGGCATAGATCCGTCCGTCGGGACGCAGGTAGACATACCAGGTTCGGCCGTCCATCGTCACGGTGTCCGCATCGGGATCGGCATAGTAATACGGTCCTTCTCCGCCGAAACAGCTGCGCACGGCCCAGTTGACGGTCCAGGCGGCAAGCTGGGTTTCACCCACGCCGGTGGGGTTGAAGGGCGTGTACCCGTTCTGGGCGGGGACCTGTCCTGTCCGGTTTCCGCCGTCGGGGGTCCCGTAATCCCCGGAACTGGGGCCGGCCAGAGCCCGGAGGATCGGGTAGTTCTGGTTCGCATCGTACTGATAGTCGCTCCGGTTGGCCGTGGTAAAGGGCACGTTGCTCCGGGACAGGTAGTTTTTGTCGGTATCTTTCAGGGAGATATCGTAAATTCCAAGGAGATTCAGCGTTTTGTATGTGGTCATGCTGATCAGGGAATCGTTGAGGGTCATGGCCTCGGTGTAGCCCCCGTGGCCGTGCTGGGTGATGGGGTTGGAGGCCTCGGCGGTTTCCCCGGAAGCGCCCCCGTCGGCAAAGCCGAAATGGGTGGTGGCGCCGGTCAGAAAGACCAGGCTTTCCAGCATGGAGGCGGGAAAGGCGCCGGAAGCTTCATCGGTGCGGTCCCGGCCCAGAAGATCGTGCCGCATCATCATGGTGATCGAATCTTCCACGCTCAGGGTGTCCGGGTCAAAGCCGATGCCGTGCAGGGCATCGACCATTTCCCGGAGCAGGTAGACCGGCTCCTCCCCTTCGGCGGTGTCGACCATGGAGATATCACGGTCGGACCGGGCCAGGAGCTGGGCCAGGTAGGGCATGAACTCCCGGACGGTCAGGCCCAGTTCGGTGTCGGAATAGATCGCGGCGGTGTCGGAGCTGTACAGCGGATCGGCGGTGTACACGTCCCCGTTTTCTGTGAAACGGCTTTCGAGGGTCTGAATCAGGGTTTTCACCTTGTCGGCGTTGGTCGATGCGTCTGCGGGATCGAACACGGCCGCCGTTTCCCGGATCACCTCGTAAAAAAACGAGCGGGCCGTGGGGTCGGCCATCATGGTGTTCATCCAGTTGATCAGGGTGTTGACCCCGGCCACCGCATTGCCTGCCCCGAGGTTTTCATCCAGGGCCGGATCGATGACGTCCCGGTTCACGGGGTCGCCGGCGGCATCGATCCACAGGGGATAGTCGGCCCGGATCATCAGTTTGCCCAACAAAGTCGCAAGATCATTGAAATCCCGATCGAATTCCGCCTCGCCGATATCGTCGATCAGCTCCTGCATGTCCGCAAGGATCGTCAGGGCGTCTTTTTTGTCGAGCATGCGCGAAACGACCTTCCGGGCCATGGCCGCCATATGAAGGTCTCCGGGACGCTGGTCCCCTTCCCACAGGGCGTCAAGAAAGGCATAGAAGGCATCGGCGTAGTCGCCGGGGGTTTGGCTGTAAAAGGCGCCGATGTCGGGGGGGCTTTCCACGAAAAAGGGCGCGCTTTCATCCCGGACCAGGCCCAGAAGGGCGGAGGCGTTGTCCGAGAGCAACAGGGACAGGGGCTGACTGTCGTCCCTCAGAATCCCCGCGGCCACCGTGGAAAAGGTGACAAAGTCATCGGTCAGATGGTCCACCGTGCAGGTCAGCCGGGGGTTGGTCTGTTTCGCGTCGATGCTGTCCCAGATGTCTTCCAGGGAACCCCGGCCGTCGAAGACCTCCAGGACCCTGAATCCGGCGTCCGGATTGTCGGTGTTCATCGGACCGTTATCCTGAAAGGCGGTATCGATGTTTTTGTCGTCATCGGCCAACATCCCGCAGGCGCACAGGCTAAGCAGGCAGCCCACAATACCCATCCATTTGATCAAACGATGTTTCATCATAAAAACCTTTTTCCCCGATCAAATCTTTGATCACGCTCGTCATGAAAAAAAACCGGGCCTTGCAACCCGGACGGTTCCGATCAGGACCGATGCGACATATCGGTCATATGTGAATCAATAAAGGTCATTTGAACGACTGTCAAGTTTCTTTCTGCATTGACGGTGATTTCATGGTCAGACAACGGAGAGCGGCCTTCGGTGGATAGCGTCAAGACCCCCGACAATGCAGGCACCGGGTCATAGAAACAGGCCATGGGCCGGCACGGTCCCTGTTCCGGCACGGCAACGGGCCAGGTCGACTGGTTGACCTTATATATAAGGGGGCCTCGGAAAAGAAAAAAGGATCATACCGGACGGCCTTGTCCTTATTCAAATAAAAAGCCCCTTCCGCAAACGTCTGAGGTTTGAGAAAGGGGCTTTACGTCAATCAGGGATGAGAATCAGGATATCAGATCAGTGAGCGGCGATTTCGACGTTGCCGCCCAGGATCGCCATGGCGCCGGCGCCCTTGGCGATGGAGATGAATTCAGCCCCGTCATTAATGGCGCCTGCTTTGGCAACGCCCACGGTGTATTCGTCAGCGGTGGTGGAGATCAGCAGGGTGGGCAGGCCAATGACCACACCCACGACATCCTGAGCCGCGCCGTTACCGTTGGTGGCAGCGCCGATGATAGCGGTTGCTTCGTCGTAGGTTAAACCGTTGGCCATCATGGTAGGTATAACCATACCGGGGACGGCATTATACCAATCTGCGATGGCGACGAGGTCCATGCTGGACAGGTTGTCGTTGAGGCCGGCCTGAAGCACGGTACAGGTCCCAACGTCAATGGTCAGAGCGGCTGCCTTGTTCCACAGGGTGATTTCAGCCGTTGCGGCATTGTTATCATGATCATACGTGTATGCATTGGCACCGGTTACGGCATTGAATCGGGTCTGGTAGACAGCGTCCGACGTCATGGCCAGGTATTGTTTCACAACGTGTTTGTCGCTGATCACGATTGAACCGGCCGTTCCGGTGGTACCGGTTTCATCCGTATAGGAGGTTGATCCGGTGAACTGTTCGATGACCACGTTGTCAACGGTGATGCTCACACCGGCCTGGCCGGTGGCGGCTTTCATGCCGGCGTCATCCATGGCGGTCAGTGCGAATACGGTAGGGGGGATGGCGAGAGATGCAAAGACGAGTAAACTGATAGCACGTTTTTTCATTTTTCTTCTCCACGTAAATAAAAAATTAATTTTAATTTACCAGAGGTAACCCGACCATCCGTATGGCAAGCATCACACGGATTCGATGGCTTTCCGTCACCGGATTACTCCGGCTTTGGTTTTTTCTGTGGTGTTGAAACGAACACGACGTCCGCACAAAGAATGATTCTAACTGGATCAAGCATGAATAATCGTCTCATGTCAATGATTTTCCTGTCTTCAAGCTTCAAGCATCCTTATATAGTAACAGGAAATCGGAACAGATAATAAGGATCGTCCAGGACGTCATTGCCCTGTTAAAGATAGGACAGCAAACATCGAAGGTTTCTACCGGCACCGACCGACTGCAATGGGTCGATCAGCCTTACTGGTACAAGACCGACACAACGTGCGGGTATGACGCCGATCGGGAATGCATCTGATATGAATGACGACGAAAAGACACCACTTCGGAACAATAGATCCCGAAGGGGTGAAACCGGAGCGTTCCCCGGGTGACAGAACATCACCCGCGGCAGCCTGTGCTCCTTGAACAGAGAGACGTAAACAAATACTTCACACACAAACTCTTTTAAAGAACCCGCTACAGGACGTTACACGTGGTCGTCGTACCGTCGATCAGCATCCGGTGTAACCGTTTATCACGAGAAATCCAGAATGGTCTGATCGGCCCCGGCCGACTCGATACGTTAATGCCCAGGTTGCTCAGGGCGTCAAGCGCCCCATGGGTTCGTTTTATTATTCGACCCCTCGAATAATGATGATTTGAAAAGCAACATGCATGCCACTTGCTGGAGCCGAAGACTAAATAATTGTAATTAAAGAATTTTATATAATTTCAGCATCAGGGTCGTAACCCTAATCCATGATTATTCCATAAAACTATGTTCCGCCTCTGTGAAACCTGCGTATCAATCTGTGAAGCATGCTTCACAATTTTTTGTGAACATGGCTACCCAGCATCACCTGAGGACTCGTGCTTTTGATGGTTATCCTTTCTAATAAAGAATAATGCACTCGCTCGCGTGCAGGCCGACGAGACGTTTACCGCCGCCAGAGGGTGCAACCGGCGTAGGACGAGACGGTCAGCCGGTTTCGGTCTCACGTGCTCGTGCGCGAGAACGTGAACGTGTACGTGAACGAATGCGACATGCGGTTGCTCTTGTCCCAATATCCCGCCCGCGCGCAGCAGGATCGTTTATTATCTGTTCTGATTAACCGAACGGCCGGCACCGGTGCCCGCTGGAAGCAGGGCAATGCGTACAATGCGTAGCCTGACCATCAGGGTGTCGGGACACCTTCCGCTCGCCTGCGCTCGCTGAAGCGCACGAAGGGCGCAAGGCAATCAAACGGGGGTACATAAACGGAGGCGTTGCTGATGCGGCGTTTGGGACGGGTGCGGCCGGAGCTGTGCGGCAGGCGTTCCCAGGCGGCGCCTGGGTAACACGGGAGGGGGCGAGGGGTAACCACAGGGGGACCTCAGGGGACCATCGGCTGATCGGGGCGGGTGCGCCGGAGGAACGTTTTGGGGGTACAATGCCATTTGTCCGCACGAACGATGTTTGCAAAAACCCTGTAATATCGGACGATTTCGCACGACCATAGCCTGTGAGAGCCCCATGATCGGCTCAAAAATCAACATTTTACCGGCCGGTGGGCCGACTGATGGCCAGGAGAGCCCCCGGCCATGATGATAAACAGTGTTTGCATTCATATATATCAATCGTTTGGCCCGATTTTTTGAGTGATCGTAAAATTTTATTTTCGAAAAAAGGGGAAAAATTCATTTGACAAAGCGAAAGTACTGCGGCTATACAAACATCATTCGACCCTACTATGACCGTACACAAAGTTTATCTTCGTACGTATTAGAAAACAATGTTTTTCAGTTTGTCAAGGTCAGCCGTCAATCCGGACGTCCATTGAAAACGAAAACAGGCCCAAAGAAAAATCATCATGGGCCACCCAGCCAACCGGTGTATGAGGTAGGCCGAATGTGTTCTTTCCAAAAATGATTGAATTTGTGGTTTCCGGCGGGTTACCGCCGTTCAACCGCTCGGGCCAAACGGCCCGGGGTATGAATCGTCAACCGAAATGTGGGGACATTTCATTTACAAGGAAAGGAGGCTTGGACACAGATAACACATTGAACACGCGTTGATTGGTCGTGTTTGAACCATTTAGATCCATTTTGTCCCGAACGCGGTGTTCGGGCCAAACGCCATAGAAAAAACCAAACCCGGAGTGATCCGGGGACGGAAAGCCAACGAGTCCGCACGATGCTTGCCGTGCGGATGGTCGGGTTGCCTCTGGTAAATTTAAAATTAATTTTTAATTTACTTGGGAGAAGAAAAAATGAAAAAACTTGCTATCAGTTTACTCGTCGGTGCATCACTCGCAATCGCCCCCTCCGTATTCGCTCTGACCGCCATGAGCGATGCCAACATGAAAGCCGCCACCGGTCAGGCCGGTGTGAGCATCACCGTTGACAACGTGGTCATCGAACAGTACACCGGATCAACCACTTATACGGATGAAACCGGTACCACCGGTACCGCCGGTTCTATCGTGATCAGCGACAAACACGTCGTGAAAACCTACCTGGCCATGACGTCAGAAGCCGACTATGAAGCTGACTTCCTTGCTGCTGCCGGCGTTGCCAATCTGGGTACCTGGAACAAAGCCGCCGCTCTGTCCATCGACGTTGGAACCTGTACCGTACTTCAGGCTGGTCTGAACGACAACCTGGCCGGTCTTGACCTTGGTGCCATCGCAACTCAGGCTGCTGCCGACGCTGCTGCTACCCTGGCCGGCCTCATGGCTGCCGGTAACTCCTATGACGAAGCTGCCGCCATCATCGGCGCCGCCACCAACGGTCACGGCGCAACTCAGGATGTTGTGGGTGTTGTTCTTGGTCTGCCCACCCTGCTGATCTCCACCACTGCCGATGAATACACCGTGGGCGTTGCCAAAGCCGGCGCTCTGAACGACGGTGCTGAATTCATCTCTATCGCCAAAGGCGCCAGCGCCATGGCGATCCTGGGCGGCAAAGTGGAAATCGCTGCTCACTAATCTGATATCCTGATCCTTATCAGTGATTGACGTGAAGCCCCTTCCCCAAACCTCAGACGTTTCCGGAAGGGGCTTTTTAATAAGACGGTAACACCATCGTAAGAAATGCCAAACCCGGAGTAATCCGGGGACGGAAAGCTTCGAGTCCGTGACAACACTGCCTCACGGATGGTCGGGCCGCCTCAGATCCACCCCCCAGGTTTTGACGAGGGCTAAGGAATGACAACGGCCAAGGCATGCATCTTCCTTCTTCTGATATCGACGATCACCATCGTCCCGGGCGCGACGGCGCTGGAAGCCCTTTCCCAGGGACAGATGAAACACGCCGTGGCCCAGGCCGGGATCAGTATCGCCGTGAGCGATGTGACTGTCGAAAATCACCTTGGCCATCTGACGGTCGGCAATCCCGATGCACCCGCTGAATTCATCAGCTTTCAGAACATCCATGCCCTGACGTCCATCAATACAGGCCTGGTCGACATGAACGGCGACGGACTCATTCACCCTCTTACCGTCGATGTCGGCGTGATCAACGACCAGGTGATGTTCATTGCCAAAAGCCCCGATCTGTCCATCACCACAGACATGACCATTGCCGGGATCGATTTTTGCGGCACCGCCGTCGGCAGCCTGTCCGTCCAGGACATGACCCTGTCGAATGTCCATCTGGCCATGGGTCCCCACGCCGGATCAAACGGCATTGATTTCGAACTGGGCCAGCGCCTGACCATCGCCGATCTTTCCTATGGTTACAACAGCACCGACAGTCTGACCCTGACCGGCATCGCCCTGGCCCAATCGTTCACCGGAGGCCTTCAGGCACCGGGGAGCTGGGTGCCCACAGGCGCATTCACCATCGGCAACGTGGCCGGGGGAAACCCCGCGACACTGGATATCGTCGCCGACAACCAGGCCGCCTGGACCTTTACGGATGCGGGCGGAGACCCCTATTCCGTTGACAACCCGCGATACAACACCGCCTACATTGGATTAAACCTGCCCATGTCCGGCTCGGTCCGCGTCGAAAACATCACCTTCGGCGGAAACGACATGGGCCTTCTGGCCATCGACAACCTGAACGTCCAGAAGCTTTACATTGAAATTCCCGGACGGGGCCTGGGCAAGACCCCGTAAGTCCGACGATCCTTATATTTAATGATATTGGAAATCAGAGACGCCATGACGAAGAATAACAACAAACACCATTTCAATGAATTTTTGTTGAAATACAGACTGGTCTACCAGTTGGTGTTCATGGTCGTTATGATCCTGTTTCTCTGCCCGCGAACGGTCCTCGCCGATCTCAAACCCCTGAGTGACGATCAACTCAAGTCCTCCACGGCCCAGGCGGGATTCACCAACTTCACCCTGAGCAATTCCACGGCCCGGCTCTTTCTGGACATCCATATCGACACCTACGCCACCATCGGCAGTTTCAGCGGCGGCTGGTACAACAACGGTTCGGGGGTGGGATGGGACCAAAAGTGGAACAATGTATCGATCGGCAACTCGGTCAGCGATTCCATGACCATCGACGGCCTGGTGTTCATCGCCGATTTTGACGATACCGCCGCGGCCAATCCCGTACTCGAACGCGTCGTTTTCGGTTCCAACCGGCTCCAGGGAGCGCTGACCGCCGATATGTCTAGCTTTTCGGGTATGTACAACGACGCCCTGACCGGCGGGGGCGGATCGCCGGTGTCGGTGAGCAGGACCGCGCTCAACCCGAACAACGGAGCCATAACCTTCAACTTCAACTCCAATGCCAGTGCTGCAGGCGACATGGGCCTGTTTTTTGTCCTGACCATGGAAGGGGCCAGGGCCGGGCTTCAGGTCGTCGCCGGTTACGATGAAACGGCGCTTAAGACGATTTCCCCGTCGCCCAATGAATGGTGGGACGCGCCATGATTCCCGGTCATTCATATCCATCCCCCGCCAGACGGAATAATGCCGTGCAAATCAACGGCGTTTCTGATAATGATCATCATCGCGAAAGGAAAGCTGCCAACCGGCTTTCCATCCTGCCTGATCGATATCGATAGATAGAGGGTTTACCAATGCATGTTGTCTTCGCATTCATGATTTTTGCAGGACTGATTTCAGGGTTTCATCCCTTTGCCGCATCCCCCCCGGGTGAGCTGAACCTGGCCGTGGGAACCAACGAGGCCCTGCGCATCTATCATACCGTCACCCCGCTGTCGGAAACCACCCATGCCTGCCTGCTCAAACAGAATTACGATTACAGCTGCGGCTCGGCGGCTTTAGGCACCATTCTCAACTCGTACCTGGGTGAAAATTTTACCGAAAAACAGATCATCCACGGCCTGATGGAATACGGGGACAAGGAGCAGATCAAAAAGCTTCGGGCCTTCTCCCTGTGGGATATGCAGAAATTCGTGGATGTCCTGGGTTACAAGGCCGGAGGGTACAACGCCGAGCTGTCCGACTTGAAAAATCCCGAACTCTGGCCCTGCATCGTTCCCATCGAACTGTTCGGATACCGGCATTTCGTCGTACTCAAGGCCATCCACAAAGACCGGGTCTTCGTGGCCGACCCCTGGCGAGGCAACGGGAGCTACACCATCGATCAGTTCATGAAGATGTGGTACAACAACATTCTTTTCAGGGTCTACCCCAAATACAACCGGGGGCTGACCTGCCTCTCCCTGACCGAAAAGGATCTGCGTTTCGTCGACAAAGACATGGAAAAAAGCCTGATGTTCGATGTCGACCGTCCCTTTGATTTGCCCAGGGAGTGGGAAGCTGTTTTTCATAAACCGAACACCAACGAATTCCGCTACAAGAATTAGCGGGTCGAGACGGATGATGACCATTAACACAAACGGACGAATCCGAACCCGGAGGGAAACCAGGTGATACGATATGTAAGCAAACGACTGATGGTACTGGCCTTTGTTTTTCTGTTTCTGCCCCATGGCCTGGTTGCCGAGGATGCCCCCGTGTTGTCGGCCCCGACGGCCGGCAGTGACATGGATGCCCTCAAGGAGCAGATCAAACGGCTGGAAGACAAGCTGACGCGTATGGAAGAGGAGAACGACATCCGGCGCCGGCTCGAAACCACGGAAGAAGAAAAAAGCTCGGACGACGAGGCCATCCTGACCACCGCCGGAAAGGACTATACCCTGATGAAACCGGGGCGTCTGGGGTTTGAATACAGCATGCGCTACGCCGGTGATGCGGCGGACAGCATCACCACCAGCAACACCAGTTCGGTGTCGGTCAATCACAACGCCTACCACACCCTGACCAACTCGTTTTTCATTGAATACCCGGTCAAGGAAAACCTGACCGTCAACAGCAATATCCCCTTTGTCTATCGCTACAACAGCCAGACCAATGCCGATGCCAAGGATACCTCGGATTTTGGAGACGTGTCCTTCGGCCTGCAGTTCCAGCCGGTGAAAAGCGGCGGCGGACGCCCCTCCTACATCGTGTCCGGGACCCTCACCTGTCCCACGGGGCGCAGTCCGTATAAAATAGATGCCGCCCAGGAGATCTCCACCGGCAACGGGGTTTATGCGCTGAGCATGGGCCTGAACATGAGCAAGGCCATCGATCCTTTGGTGGCCTTCGGCGGATTCACCTTGGAACACGGGTTCGAAACAACCCATCTGAACAGCAAGCAGGGCACCCAGGGTGAGGCGGGTATTTACCTGGCCGGGGTCAAGCCCGGGCAAACCCTTTCCCTGGCCATGGGTATCGGGTATTCGCTGTCCTACAAATCGACGCTGACCCTCAGCTACCAGTATTCCTATCAGACCAAAACCTCCTACGACTGGGTGGGTGCCGAAGACGCCAAATCCGAGGGGACCATATCGTCCGTGTTCAGCGTGGGCACCGGCTGGACCCTGTCCCCCAAGCGATCGGTAAACGTCCGCCTGGGCATCGGCCTGACCAACAACGATTCGGACTTTTCCCTTCAGGTCCGTGTGCCCTTCACCTACGAGCTTTAACGGCCGGAGACAGGAGAATTGTTTTTGCAGATTCCCAGTGCCATAGTCAAGCAGATCGGATGGGCCGTCCTCGGCCTTTTCGTGCTTCTTCTGCCGACACCGACCTTTGCCGTGTTCAACGAACAGGTGGCGGTGGACGCCCGGGCCATTTCCCTGGCCAATACCTGCACGGCGGACCCCCCCGGGCTGATGAGCGTTCACTACAACCCGGCGGGCCTGTCCCTGCTCGATGAAGGCAAGACCTTCGGCAACGGATTCGGCCTGCCCGTGATCCAGCGTACGGGCCGGTTCAAAACCGCCGATGATTTCGAAGGCTTCATGGGGGGGTACTGGGGACCGGATCCCGAAAAATGGCCTCAATACCAAGGCGAACGATGGAATGCGGAAAATGACCCCGACCGGGACCACGGCGGCGATGATCCTTTGAGCGGTACCTCGGGCACCAATTCGTCGGGCCGCATGTACCTGCCTTTCTACGGACCCATCGATTTTCTGGCGGCCCCCACCCTGGGCCTGGCCTCGCGCAAGCCGGACAGCCGATGGACCTTCGCCTACGCCAACTACGCACCCTACGGCGGCGGCATGGCTCACCGGGACAGCGGCGACCCCTTCCGGTTCGGCTGCAAGTCGCTGTATGCACAGCACCTGATCTATGCAGCCCCCACGGTCAGCTTCGCGGTGTCCGATACCCTGTCTCTGGGGCTGTCCGTCGGTATGGCCCAGCGGTCTATGGGCCTTGAGCTGGATGTCCGGACCCCCAACGAGCTGGTGGCCCTGACCCGTGTCATCGGCGACGCCACCAAGGATCTGGAAATCCCCGTGGTGTCCGAGCAGACCCTGCCGCCTCCCTGGCTGGGCGGCGGACTCGGCCCTTACGAACATGCCCTGAGCCTGTCCATGAACCTCCGGGACGACTTTGTCCCCTCCTTCAACCTGGGCCTGCTGTGGCGGCCCCGGTCCTGGTTTTCCTACGGCTTCTGCTACCAGAGCGAATCGGTCGGCGAAATCTCGGGCAAATACATCTGGGAATACAGCGAACAGTTCCAGAAGCAGGTCCACTGGAACTCACTGACCCCCATGACCATGGAGGGGGCGGGTATGCTGGATCTGCCCATCAACAAGGTGCCCTACCAGAGCGGCACCGTCACCGCCACCCAGATCTTCCCGGCCCGGGTCCAGACCGGTATCATGGTCCGTCCCCTGGACCGGATCAAGTTTTTGTTTGACGTGCACTGGGCCAACTGGGCACGGGCCGGCAAGGAAGACCGCTTCGTTTTCGACCAGCGCATCCAGCTTTTGCGCATCGCCAAAATGCTGGGCTATTCCCACGGGGCCTACACCTTTGTGGTGGACCGCAACATGCAGGACACCTGGCACTGGAGCACGGGTATGGAGTTTGACGTCAACGACAAGCTGACCCTGCGATGCGGCTATGAAAAACGGCCCACCTCTCTCCAGCACGATCAGTTCGACGCCCTGTACTTCATTCCCGACGCCGATTTTGTCGGCGCGGGCTTCGGCCTGAAGCTGCCCAACGGCATCGACTTCGATTTCGGTCTGGGCTATCTGTGGAGCAACCATTTCACGGTCTACAACAACGAAAGTACCAACATGAACTCCACGGACTTCACCCAGATCGGCAACCCCTTTGCCGGGCTGGACTACGAGCAGGACCTGTCGATTTACATCGTTTCCTTCGGGGTCACCATGCCCCTTGAGGTCCAGCTTGAAATGATGCACCACCAGCAGGAGATGATCAAGCACACCATTCACAAAATCAAGGGGCTGATTCACAAACTCAATCCCTTCAAAAAAGAAACGAGCCGTGAGGCGGCTCACGACACCCAGGTCAACACCATGGAGGAGAACGAGGACGACGAATTCAACCGCTATCTCGAACGCCTGTCGGCGGAATATCATGGGTTATGAAAAAAAAGGTTTGATTATGTTCAGATGTAACGATGTAAGGATTGGCTGGGCTATCTGTCTGCTGATCGTATGCGCTTTCTTTGTTTCGGGCGGTGTCGCCGCGGAGAACAGGGGTAAGCCGTCCGCTACCGTCACCAAACACTCCCTGGGCAAGGTGCCCCAGGATTCCAAGCTGTTCGGTATGACCACCAACCTGCCCGATGCCACGCATCTGGCCTACGCCACACGCGTTCAGGGTAAAATGTCCGTCCATGTGGACCGGAACAAGGGGCCGGATTTCGACGGCATTGCCCAGGGCACGCCCGTGTTCAGCCCCACGACCCATCGCCCGGCCTACATTGCGTTCAAAGGAAACAGGCAGTGTGTGATCGTTGACGGCAAACAGGGACCGGAGTTCGACGGAGTTTCGGACCTGATTTTTAGCCCCGACGGCAACCATTTCGCCTACAGGGCCCTTAAAGACGAAAAGCAGTACGTGGTGACGGATCACAAACCCGGAGATCCCTTCACCCATATCACGGCTCTGCCCGTGTTCAGCCCGGATTCGGCCCATCTGGCTTTTGCCGCCACCCGGGACAAGGACTGGCTTCTGGTGAAGGACAACCGGATTCTCGGGATGTTTTCCGGTGTCAAAGACGTGGGGTTCAGCCCGGATTCCACCCATCTGACCTGTGCCGTTCTCAAAGGCACGAGCTGGCACATTTATACAGACGGATTGACCGGCTCTCCCTATGAAAACGTCACCTCGATCACCTGGAGCCCGGATTCGGCCCGCCTGACCTATGTGGCCCAGAAGGCCAAGCATCTGCTGGTCGTCGAGGGAACCGACGAGCACACGGCTTACGCAACCGTGGGTCTCCCCCTGTTCAGTCCCGATTCAAGGCATCTGGTCTACCCGGCCCAGATCGACAGCCGCTGGGCGATGATTTTGAACGGCAAGCAGGGACCGGTCTTTGACCGTGTGGGGACTTACCGTTTCAGTCCGGACTCCCGTCGCTTTGCCTATCTGGGTATCAAAAAGAGCAAATTCACCATGGTCAGCGGTCGCGAAAAGAACCCCTATTACGCCCTGGTAGGCCCCCCGGTGTTCAGCCCGGATTCCAAACATCTGGCCTACACCGTCATCGACGACAAGAAAAGTTTCATCGTTCGGGACGGCGTTCCGGGCAAGGCCTATGAACGGGTCAAGGACCCGGTGTTCAGCGATGACTCCGGCCATCTGTACTACGAAGCCCTGAGCGACAAGCGCCTGATGATCGTTCATGATGACCGGGAGGGAACGCCCTCGTCGATCGTCGCCCATCCGACCTTCAGCCCCGACGGGCGTTATCTGACTTACATGGCCTTTCGGGACGACGCCTGGACGCTGGTCGTGAACCGGCGCGATATCGACATCGGCATTGCAAGCATCATCGACGGGGTGCCCATTGTTTTCGAGAATCCCGACGTGTTTCACCTGATCGGCGTGATGAACGCGCCGGACCCGGAATTTTTCCGGATCAGAATTTCCCTGCCAAAGGGAATGTTTGACTAAAGTTTCTCCCGCTTTGTGCCGATCATCGTAGCAGATGTTCTGCATGGACGGGATTGATCATGTTCTTTGACAAACCGGGACAGACCATGCCCGCCCTTTTGATTCAAAAGGACGGACATGGAGGTAAAAGGGCGACAAGCACGCCAAACCAGGAGTAATCCTGGGACGGAAAGCCACGGGTCCATGGTTCCATGGACAGCCGGGTTGCCATTTGTTTTATTGCTAAACCAGGGGTAACCCTGGGACAGAAAGCCACGGGTCCACATGGTGTGGACAGCCGAGCCGCCTCCACACGCCAAACCAGGGGTAACCCTGGGACGGAAAGCCACGGGTCCGCACCCCTTGAGATGCGGACAGCCGGGTTACCTGTAACAACAAACAGTAGACGTACAAGGCCAAACCAGGGGTAACCCTGGGACGGAAAGCCACGGGTCCCTATCGGTCACGATACGGACAGCCGAGCCGCCTCCTATGCCAAACCAGGAGCAATCCTGGGACGGAAAGCCACGGATCCATGATCCCATGGACAGCCGGGTTGCCTGTAGGACGTTGACAGAAAGGAGTTATCAATGAAAAAGCTTAGTTTCCTTATGATGATCGTATTGGGTCTTTCTATGGGTATGATGTTCGCTCCGTCCACGGGCTATGCCGTCATGACCGCGCTTACGGAGACGGGAATGCGCGAGGCAACAGCACAGGCGGGAATTGCGATTACTGCGGCTGATCGTGTGGCCCTGGACATGGAAATCGGAAGCCTGGTTTACGGCGATGCGGACGGAACCGACGGCCGTGCCGGTTACTTGAGCGTCAATGACGTGTCATTCCGGGGTGTTGTCGAACTTCCGGAGCCTGTATCCATCTCCGTGACCACCGAAGAAGACCTTTACTCCCACACCCTGGTGACCGGCATCAATATCAGTCTGAACGGCGCCGTGATCGACGTCGATCATTTCGATATCGGATCCATCACCGTGGGAAGGGAGCCGGGCGAAGGGAACAGTTTCGGAAGCATCAGCATCCGGGACTATCATGCCACAATCAGCGGAAACGTGCGGATCACGGCCCACTAATGGGCCCCCTGACCGGTCGCTCCTTTTACCTCCTTTTTTTCTGACTCCCACCTTTAGTCAGCTCCACGGAGACCGAATTCACGGCACACCGGGCACACCGCCCGGATGCGGTGACTCTGAACCGGACTGCAGACAAAGACGGGTCAGCCTGTCCCGGTTTGTTCCTGACGTATCGGAGAAAAGGAATGAACCGACCATCCATCCTGCTTTGCATCTGTCTGTGCCTCATGCTGCCCCTTGGGGTATCGGCCGCGCCCGTGGGCAATCTTTACGACCCCGCCCTGTGGGATGTCCGGCCCTTTGACCACAGCAGTCCCCTTTCTCTGATTGTCGGTGTGGATCTGGACCGCCAGAAAAACACCCTGCCCGAACAGATCCGCCGCTTTCCCTGGACCAACCCGAACAGTTCCCCCGCTGAAGAGCGCCATTACCCCCAGACCCGGTATTCACGGAACACCCTGTCCACCACCGGAGTAAAAATCGGTAAACCCCTGTCAGGCAACGCTCTGATTTACGGACTGGCGGGCGTGTCCGACGCAAAAATCGGTTTTCATTACGAAGACTGGACCGTCAGCCGGACCTTTGAAAGCGACGACACCTTCCGCTCCGGCCCGGACGTCTACTACGGTGTGGGCGCCAGTTTTCTCATGCATACCGAAACCTGGGACAGCACGGTTCCCTGGGCCCTGGCCATGGATGTCAAATACCGGCGGTTTGATATCGAGGAAGACAAACGAACGGCAAACGGAACCGCCTACGCCTGCACCCTCGATGAAATCCAGATCGCCTTCTCTGTGTCGGCCCGGCTTTCGTCCTTTTCACCCTATATTGGTGTCAAGGTGGCCAGCATCACCGGCGAGGAGACCTATATCAACGAGAACTACAGCACGGCGTATTTTCCCGAAGGATACATTCATTACGAAGACAAAATCACCTGGTTCAAAAACATCGGTTACCTCGCCGGCGCCAGCATGGACATCGGGGAATGGTTCTCCCTGGGCCTGGAAGTCCGGACCGGGGACGAGAAAGGCCTGGGAATCAATGCGACGACTCGATTCTGACGTTTGCCCACGCTTTAAAAAAACGAACCGGATCAAGGTATGAAGCAATGAAACAGATCTTAAACACAATGATACTCTCCCTCTTCCTGGCCATGGCCGCGTCGTCGGCCCAGGGGGCAACCCCCCTTGTCAAAGCATCGGAATGGCCCATCTATCCCCAGACCCTGTTCCTCAAAGGCGGAGTCAACGCGGTGGCGTCCGGCTCGACCCTGATGTTCTGGGCCCTGGGTGATACGGTATCTTTCATCGACAAGGCCACACTCACCCAGCGCAGTGAGCTGGTCGTCCGAACCGGCACCGCCATCCAGGATCTCCTTTACGACGAGGTCAATGAGCGCCTTTACATCGCCGCCGGTTATGATACGGACGACCAGAGCGGCGGCGTCCAGATCGTCGATGTATCCGATCCGGACAACCCTGTGGTTACGGTGATTTTCGATCAGGCGCCCGACAATCCCGGTTCCTACATCGACTTCATCAAAAACAAGGAAACGCCCGTTGATCAGCCCCACATCGACGCCCGGGGCCTCGGTCTTCACGGCACCACCCTGTTTGTAGCCGACGACAACTTCGGCCTGCGAGTTCTCGATGTCTCCACGTATCCCAACCCACCGGTTGAAGTACCCCTAACCACCCAGACCGAGGAGCGGATCTCCGGGTACAAGCAGCCCAATATCGTCGGCAGCTACGACGCCACCGGCGGCTATGTGGCCCTTGAGGTCTACCCGTTTGGCGGCAAGGTGTACGCCTTTGTCCTTGATTTTTACAGCGGGATCAAGGTCTTCGACGTCACCACCCCCGCCGTCATCGGTGAGCCGACCCTCAAACCGACCCTGTCCCAGCTCTGGTACGGATCCATTTCCCTGATATCGGACATTTTCGTCACGGAAACGGGAGGCCGTCTTTCCGCCTATGTGACCGGCACCAACGCGGACAGAACCGAGTCCGTCATTTCACGAATGGACGTCGACGTGACCGATCCCATGACCATCACCAACTTCGGCGTTTACGAAAGCGAGGACGAAGCCCGCAGCGTCAGTGTGTCGGGAGATTACGCCTATCTGGCCTGCGGATCTGCCGGACTTAAGATCGTCGATATCTCCGCTGTCCCGGCCGCCGGGCAGGTTCTCGACTATCCATTGGAGGGCTCCTACGACACCAACGTGGACGGAACCTACCACGCCTTTTTGGAGGGAACAAACGTATACCTGGCCAGCGCTCAGAGCGGACTGAAACTCCTGGATGTGACAGATCCCATCGCCCCCGCCGCACCCAATCCCGCCGTCGCTGACCTGCCCTTTCCCTTGAACGTAAACGATGTCTGCTTCAAGGACGATCACACCTATCTTCTGGATCGTAACCGGGGTCTTCGAATTATTGAAAACCAGGACCCCAGCTATATGGTCCTCGAAAGTTATCTTGCGCTTTCCGGCGTGTCCACGGACCTGGCCGTCTCGGGTAATTACGCTTTTGTGGCCCAGAATTCGGGGACGGTCCGTGTGATTGATATCGCCGATCCCGACCAGCCCGTCGTTGCCGGTGCCATCGCCCTGGCCGATCCCCGGGATCTTTTCATTGACGGAACCACCCTTTACGCCGCCGCCGGGTCTGAAGGGGTCCATCGGGTGACGATCGCCGACCCGTTAAACCCCGTCGTTCTGACCGCCCTTCCCACCGCCGGTGACGCTGAAGCCGCTTACGTTCACGACGATAGGGCCTATGTGGCCCAGGGTGCGGACGGTCTTAGTATTTTTGACCTGTCCGCTCCGGCGTCTCCGGTGCTGCTGGCCACGGTGACCGCAACCGATGCCTGCGATGTGACCCTTCTCGATCAGGGCGCGTCGGTGTTCGCCCTGATCGCCGACGGCGCATCGGGTTTCATGATTCAGGATGTCACCGATCCGACCGGCGTGCTGCCCCCGCCCACGCGCGTGCAGACCCTTGACGGCGGCGGGGCGCTGACCGCCCAATCCGTTGCCGTCTATGACAACACCGCTTTTGTGGGGCTTGGAACCGATGGCTTTGTGGCCTTCGATCTGACCGATCCGTCCGCGCCTGTGCAGATTTCCTACCGGGATACGGCGGCCTCGGTCAGCGATATCGTTCCCAGGCTCTACGAGGGCACCGTGTATCTGACCCTGGCCGAAGCGTCCGCCGGCATGCAGATCTTTTATCTTTATGCGTCATCCGGAAACGATGACGACCCGCCGAACCTGGTCCCGAGCATCGATTCGGGCTGTTTTATCGACACCGTTAAACGACATGAAACCACGGGCATAACGAGGATCCTGAGCCGTATTGTCCCCCTGTTGTCATTTTGGAGCCCTGGTTTATGAAGCATACCAAGCATGTAGAAAAACCGGTCGTTTTGACCCCAGACCATCCGAGGAGAATCATTATGAAAACCGTGACCCGATCCGTTTTTGTTTACGCGCTGCTGCCCCTTCTGGCCGGCAGCCTCATGCTCTCCGCCTGCGGTTCAAGCGGCGGCGGAGGCGGCGGCGCCCAGCCCGTCGTCACCAAACTCTGGTACGAGGACAGCGACGGTGACGGCTTCGGCAATCCTGACGCGTCCGTCAATCGGGAAAGCCTGCCGGACGGCTATGTGGCAAACACCTTCGACTGTGACGACACCGACGGCGATATCCACCCCATGGCCAACGAGCTGCTCGGCGACGGGATTGACAACAACTGCAACGGCGCCGTCGATGAACTTTCCTCACCCGGCATCGTTCCGGACACCCATCAGACGACCTCGTACACAACCACCTTTGGCGAGGATGCCGATTACAGCATCGATCCGCCGTCCTACACCAAGCTCGATATCAACGGGCAGGCTCTGGACGACAGCGCTCCGGGTTGGGCCATGGTCCGGGATAATGTGACCGGGCTGGTCTGGGAACTCAAAAACACCGCAGACGGGACCCCGAACCCGGTCAATGTTCATGACGCCGACAACCGGTACAGCCGTGAACAGGCCCGGGCCGTGATCGAGGCCATGAACGATGCGGTCTACGGAACCTTTTCCGACTGGCGACTGCCCACCATCAAGGAATTATGCCTGTTGGCCGACAGTTCACGGTTTGAGCCCTGCATCAGCCAGACGTATTTCCCCCTGGCGGATAGCAGCGATTATCTCTGGTCATCCATCGACTATGCGCCGGATACAGCCAAGGCCTGGGTGTTTTCTATCCCATCCAAATACCATTTGTTCTTGGACAAAACCTCTGCCCGTTCATTCTGGGCGGTACGCGGCACGGAACATTCTTCGGTGACGGAGGAGGCCGGATCGGGCATCGTGATCGATACGACCACAGGCCTGATGTGGCAGGTCGCCACCGTGACCGGCACGGACGGTGACGGGATGACCTTTGACGAGGCCCTTGCCCACTGTGAAGCGATGACCCTGGGCGGCTTTAACGACTGGCGCCTGCCCAGTCGAAACGAGATGATCTCTCTCGTCGATTTTGATCGCCACGAGCCGGCTCTTGATCCGGCGCTGTTCCCAGGAACGAAAGCCGGAGAAACCGACTATTACTGGACTTCGACCACAGCGGTTTTGAATAACAATGAGACCAAACACGCCTGGAGCCTCAAATTCATGACGGGCGTGTCCTCCTATTCGGAAAAAACCAAAAAAGCCTGGGTCCGGGCCGTCCGCGGCGGTAACAACACCACGGTCCGGGCCTGGTACCGGGACGGTGACGCAGACGGCTACGGCGACGCCGGCGTCATTCGCATGATCGATGCGTCGGCTCCCGGGCCGGTCGGTTATGTGGACAACGATCAGGATTGCGACGATACCGATATATCCGTCAGCCCTGCGGCCCCGGATCTTCCCGATGACGGCATTGACCAGAATTGTACGGGTATCGATACCGTGACCTGGTACCGCGATGCCGACGGAGACGGGTACGGGGACATGGGCCAGACGATCTTCGCCGAAGCCCCGACGGCCGGTTACGTGCATAACCAGGCCCATATCGATGCAGGCGATTTTGACTGTGACGACGCCAACGTCGCCATCAACCCAGGCAGGGTTGACCTTGCCGATGACGGCATTGACAACGATTGCAACGGGCTCCGGAATGTGTCCTGGTATGCGGATCTGGACGGCGACGGCTATGGTGACGGCGACCGCGTGGCGGTCTCTGAAACCGCTCCGGAAGGAGGCACCTTCGCGCTTAACGATCTGGACTGCGATGATGATGACGACAGTGTCCGGCCGGGTCTTGTTGAAATCATCGGCGACGGAATCGATACCAACTGCAACGGAGACATCGACGATGACGCCCTGGCCGTGACCCCCGATACCGGACAGACCGGCGATTACACCGCCGTTGCCGGCGAGGATTCGGATTATACCGTCAATCCCCAGTCCTTCACCAAAATCGCCGCCGACGGGACCCCTCTTGATCCCGCTTCGGCGGACTGGGCCGTGGTCCGCGACAATGTGACCGGTCTTTACTGGGAAGTGAAAACCGCAGAGAACACTGTGTCAATGTACAATTATGCCAACGGTTACACGTATGCCTATGATCTTCAATTGGGCGGATTCAGCGACTGGCGACTGCCCACGTTGACCGAACTGGCCTCTATCGCCCATCTGGGCACATCGGCACCGGCCATCAACACGACGTTTTTTCCGAACACCCAGAGCAAACGGTACTGGACCCGTTCCGGCACGGGTGATGCCAATCAGGCTCTGGTGCTGTCTTTCCAGAACGGGGTCAGCTACGTTGGCACCAAAACCGACGCGCTTTATGTCAGGGCCGTACGCGGCGGAGTCGGAGCCGGTCAACTGGTCCGGGACAATGGAGACGAGACCCTGACCGACCGCTTGACCGGTCTGACCTGGACCCTGACGTCCTTAGGCAGCGGGACCTGGGACGAGTCCCTTGCCCGGTGCGAGGTTTTTGATCACGGCGGGTATACGGACTGGCGCCTGCCCTCCGCGGATGACGCGCAATCCCTGATCGATCTGTTCAACACGCATGAGTCGATTACCTTTTCGACATTCTTCGGAGAGGCCCTGATCGCCGGCAGGTGCTGGACCCAGACCCTGTCTGAAACGGATTCGACCAAAGCCTATTACTATTCATTCCTGAACGGAACCGTGTCGGATCAGGCCAAGACCCAGGATGCCGGGGCACTGGCTGTCCGGGGGGCCCGACTGGGCCGGTTTATCGACAACGGTGACGGCACGGTCTTCGATAACCGGACCGGACTGATGTGGACACTGGCCAATGGTAACGGCGGCGTACCCCTTACCTTTGAAGAATCCCTGGTCGCCTGCCGTGACCTGATTGTCGCGGGTCATGAAGACTGGCGCCTGCCCAGCCGCAGTGAAATGCTTTCCTTGCTGGAGGCCTCCATGGATGAAACGACCAATTACCTGGCGGTGTTCGGCGAACCCGACGACATCTACTGGACCTCGACCTCCGCCGCAGGGCCCGATCTCGAGCAAAATGCCTGGCAGATCAATTTTTCCGCCGACGGCATCAGTATCACCCTGGGTGATTATTTCAACACCAACCTCTTCCGTGCCGTCCGGGGCGGAAACATTCAATAACCTTAACCATGCTACGGCGACCGCCGCCGGGGAGATTTCCCCGGCGGCGGTCTTTTTGGATCAGAACATGCGGGGCCAGCCGGCAAGAAGGCGCCGGCTCATGGCTTTTCGGCCGTTTGTGCCTCGGGCGCGGCGCAGGATGGCGATCAGTTCGGTGCGGGTGTCGGCGGGGTCGATGATCTTGTCGATCAGGTTCTGGCCGGCGGCGTCCCAGGGGCCGCTGCCTTTGGTCAGTTCGGTCAGCATCAGTTTTTTCATCTCTTCCACATTGTCCATCCCTTTCATCTTCCGGCCGAAGGCCACATTCACCGCCACATGGGGGTCCATGAACGAAATGTCCGCCGTGGGCCAGGCCAGCAGGAGTTCGTTTTCCATGTTTCCCCCGGACATGTTGCAGTGGGCCATGCCGTAGGACTTGCGGATGATCACGCTGATCCGGGGCACGGTGCTTTTGTGCAGGGCCTCGATGAAAGTCATGATCTTGAGCGGCATCTTCCGGCGTTCCGCATCCCGGCCCACCAGAAAGCCCGGCGTGTCGTGGAGGAAGATCATGGGAATGTGGAAGGAGTCGCACAGGCAGATGAAACCCGTGGCCTTTTCGCAGGCCCCCGGGCCCATGGCCCCGGCGATGCAGGCGGGGTTATTGGCCAGAAAGCCCACCACCTGACCGTCCAGCCGGGCCAGGCAGGTGATCAGGCTGCCGTCGTAATACGGTTTCAGTTCGAGTACCGAATCCCGGTCGGCGATCATCTCGATGACCCTGTGCATGTCGTAGGTCTTGCGCGGATTGGCGGGCACCAGGTCGAAGATGCCGTCAAGACGCCTGGGCGACGGCTCGGTACAGGGAAGGGGCTTCGGGGGCTCGTCGGCGTTGTCGGGCAGGTAGGACAGGACTTTTCTGACCAGCCGCAGGCAGTCGTCGTCGTTTTCCGCAAACAGATCGACCTGACCCGTGACCTCGGCATGCAGTTCCCAGCCGCCAAGCTCCTCCTTGTCCGGGCATTCGCCGGTGGCGATTTCCAGAATGCTGGGGGCCGCCACGGCCATCACCGACCCCTTGACCTGAATGATGATGTCCGACACGGACGCCTCCCAGGTGGGCCCGCCGTAGCATTCCCCCATGATGGTGGTGATCAGGGGAACCTGCCGGTCCCGGCAGGGGCCCTTGATCGGGTAGGTCATGCTCATCATGCCCACGCTGCCCATGATATCGGGAAGCCTCGCCCCACCGCCGTCGCCCAGATGAATGCAGGGATACCCGCGCTTTACGGCCAGTTCGGCGTTCCGGATGAGTTTTTCCACCCCCTTGCGTCCACCGGCCCCGGCCATGACCGTGACATCGTCCCCCGAGACGAATACCCGGCGGGCATCGATTTCGCCGTAGCCGATGACCTTGCCGTCGGCCGGCGTTTTCTCCCGGGCCTCGGGCACGTCGCTGCACGTCAGAAGACCCAGTTCGTCAAAGGTCCCCGGATCGAGCAGGCGGTCGATGCGTTCCCGCACGGTCAGCAGGCCTTTTTCGTGCTGTTTTGAAATTTTCCGTTCACCGCCCATGGCCCGGGCCCGGGCCGTGAGGTCGGCCAGTTTGGCAAGACCGTAGGGGTCGTTGCTGTCGTTGAGTGTCATGGTATTGGGGCCTCCTTGAAAACAGTGTTTTTGGGGAAAATGTGTGACACGGCGGGAGGGGAAAGTCAAGGAAAATGGAACGAGCGTTCGTTTTTTAGGGGGTGGGGTGGCGGTGGGCACGGACACAGGGACGGACATGGACAGGCATGGACACACGGACACACGGACGAACACGGACAGACACGGACTCACACGGACTCACACGGACTCACACGGACGGTGGACGGTGCGGCGCGTCCGTGACGGTCCGTGCGGCCGTGTTCGTCCGTGTGTCCGTGTAAAAAAGCGCCCATGCGATGCCTGACCCCCACGCACGGACCACGGACAGTCACAGACAGACACGGACAAGCACGGACGGTGGACCTGGTCTGTGTGTCCGTGCGAACGCCGCTGCCCAATGCCCAAAAAAAACCTTGCCTTGCCGCCGATGTTCCCTTAAGTTTCAATTTTAAACACCAATCAAGGAACATCCATGGACCCCTTACTTCCAAAACACGGCGGCTATCGCAAGCTGATCAGTTTTCAGGTCTCGCAGCTCATCTACGATGTAACGGTTCGTTTCTGCGAACGATACATTGATTTTCGAAGCCGCACCAAAGACCAGATGGTCCAGGCGGCACGGTCCGGTGTGCAGAATATCGCCGAAGGATCCCAGGCGTCGGCGACCTCGAAAAAGACGGAGCTGAAATTGACCCAGGTGGCCCGGGCCAGTCTGGAAGAGCTGAGGCTTGATTACGAAGATTTTCTCAGACAGCGTGGCGGGCCTCTTCTCGCGCCTGAGCACCCGGCTCTTTGCCGGTTCAAAGAGCGGCGCTGTTCGTCGTTGGCCGACGTTCAGGGCTGGGCCGCGGAGGAACATATAAAAACCGGGCTGGGCTACGCCGTTCTGGCGGCCAACGGGGCGCTGTCGCTTCTGAATGTGGCGTGCCGTCTTCTGGACCGGCAGGTCCGGCGGCTTGCCGATGATTTTGAGAATCAGGGGGGCTTTACGGAGCGGCTGTACCGGGTGAGGACGGAGAGACGGAAGGATGGGTGGCGGCGGAAGGATTAAACGAAAGCGGGCTTGCACGGACGCAGGGACGGACACGGACAAGCACGGACGGACACGGACACACGGCTCACACGGACAGCGCCGCAGGGGCCATCGTCCGTGTTTGTCCGTGTGTCCACTACCGTCCACTTTAGTCCGTGTGTCCGTGCCTTCCGCTATTCCCACACCGTCTTCAGCCTCGTCAGCTCCCGCCGGTCTTCCCCGCCTAGAATCTGATGAACAAAAACGCAGTCGTCGCCCGGCTCCCGTCGGATCTGGGCGACAATGCGGTTGCCGTAGGATATTTCATTGATGTAGTTGACCTCCACCTGACGGAGGGTGTGGTTGTTGAAGACGGCCTGGGGGACGGTTTCCACGGCCCAGCCGATGTAGACGGAATTGTTCACGTGGTTGTTGAAATCGATGTCCTGCATGCGAACGTTGAACAGCCGTTCGTCATCCGGGGCGTCGAAGGGAACCAGACGGGAAAAATCATCGTCGATCGTCGGCGGAATGTCCATCAAATCCTTGGGAATAAAGCGGTCCAGGCGAATGGGTTTTCGGCTGGAAACGTTCATCATCACCCAGGAGCTCACGCCACGGATCAGAAGATTTCCGTCCGGATCCTCGATATCGAACTGGCGCAGTTCGTAGAGATTTCGATGGGGGCAGCGCCGGGTTTTCATGACCACCTGCTCCTTCCACAGGGGCAAGCGCTCGATGCGGACCGTGTATTTGAGCATCACCCAGGTGTAGTTTTTTTTCAAGAGGTCATGGGCGGACAGGCCCAGAAGCGCCGCATGATCACTGCCGACGTCCTGGAAATAATCAAACAGGCTGACGATTTTGAGCTGCCCGCGGTTGTCGGTTTCGGAAAAACGGATGACAAAGTCCCTGATGTACGGTGTATGCATGGTGGTGTGCCCCTGGATGCGGTCAACGGATTCGCCCCATAACACCGATTTTAAAGGTCTCTGTCAAGATTTTATTTGAATTTCCATGATGGCTGGTATACCTTTTTTCCCGTATCCGAAAACCCCAGAGAACCCAAGGAGATTCCGATGAAGATCTTACGTCCGCTTGTCGTTTTAGGTCTGCTTTTCGGTTTTGCCCTGCCCGCGTATGCCGGCCCGGCCACCGAATCGAACCTGACCGCCCTGATGACCACCTCAAAGGGCATCATCCGCCTGAAGCTCTATGATCAGGCCGCCCCTCTCACCGTGGCGAATTTTGTCAATCTGGCCGGACGGGGGTACTACAACGGCCTTTCCTTTCACCGGGTGATCAATGATTTCATGATTCAGGGCGGCTGTCCCCTGGGCACCGGCACCGGCGGCCCCGGTTACGCCTTTGCCGATGAATGCACCCCGGAGCTGGTACACGACCGGCCCGGCATGTTGTCCATGGCCAATGCCGGACCCGGCACCAACGGCAGCCAGTTTTTCATCACCCATGTGCCCACGCCCTGGCTGAACGGCAAGCACACCGTGTTCGGATCGGTCTGGGGCAAGGAAGACATGGCGGTGGTCAACAGCATTGTCCGCGGCGACACCATCGTCTCCATCCGCATTGACGGCGACACGGGACCCCTGCTTACGAAAAACGCAAAAACCGTGGCCGGATGGAATGCCGTTCTGGACGCGCGCTTTCCTGTAAAATAAGGCGAATCTATAGCGGAATGTTGCCGTGTTTCTTATAGGGCTTGGTCTCCCGCTTGGTGACCAGGGCCTCCAGGGCGTCGATCAGGTGGGCCCGGGTTTCGCCGGGCACGATCACCCGGTCGATGTAGCCTCGCTCTGCGGCGCAGTAAGGATTGGAAAACAGCTCGTTGTACTGGTCGATCTTTTCCTGCCGCTTGGCCGTAGGATCGGCTGCTTCGCTGATTTCCTTGCGGTGGATGACGCCCGCCGCGCCTTCGGCTCCCATCACCGCCACCTGGGCCGTGGGCCAGGCAAAGGCCATGTCCGCCCCGAGATGCCGGGAGCTCATGGCCAGATAGGCCCCCCCGAAATCCTTCCGGATCACCAGCAGCAGTTTGGGCACGGTGGCCTCGGAATAGCTCCACAGCAATTTGGCCCCGTGGCGGATGATGCCGCCGTGTTCCTGGGTGACGCCGGGAAGGTAGCCTGGTACGTCGGCAATGGTCAGAAGCGGAATGTTGAAGGCGTCGCAGAAGCGGATGAACCGGGACGCCTTGTCCGAGGCGTCGATGTCCAGACACCCGGCCATCACCTGGGGCTGATTGGCGATGATGCCCACGCTGCGGCCGTTGAGTCGGGCGAAGCAGGTGATGATATTCGGCGCAAACAGCGCGTGGGGCTCGAAGATCCGTCCGTCGTCGACGATCAGCCGGATCAGGGTCAGCATATCATAGGGTCTTCGCGGGCTGTCCGGCACCAGGCTGTCCAGGGCGGCCTCGTAGCGGCTCCGGTCATCGGTGGGAGACAGGCGGGGGGCTTCCTCCCGGTTGTTCGCCGGAAGATAGGACAAGAGGGTTCGGATGCCGCCTATGGCGTCGGCATCGCTGTCGCAGGCGAAATGGGCCACCCCGCTTTTCGAGCAGTGGACCATGGCCCCGCCCAGGGTCTCGAAATCGATCTCTTCCCCGGTCACCGACCGGATCACGTCGGGCCCGGTGATGAACATGTAACTGGTTTTCTTGACCATAAAGACGAAATCGGTCATGGCCGGTGAATACACGGCCCCGCCGGCCGTGGACCCCATGATGGCGGAAATCTGGGGAATGACGCCCGAGGCGTTGGAGTTTCGGAAAAAGATCTCCCCGTAGCCGGACAGGGCGTCGATGCCTTCCTGGATCCGCGCCCCGCCCGAATCGTTGAGTCCGACAAAGGGAACCCCGGCCTTGAGGGCCAGGTCCATGACCTTGCAGATCTTTTTGGCGTGCATTTCGCCGAGACTCCCGGCCCGGGAGGTGAAGTCCTGGGCAAAGGCGAACACGGGGCGGCCCTCGATCAGACCGTGACCGGTGACCACGCCGTCGGCCGGAATGGCCACCTTGTCCATGCCGAAATGGGTGCATCTGTGGGTAACGAACAGGTCGATCTCACGGAAGGTGCCCGCATCGAACAACAGGTCCAGACGTTCCCGGGCGGTCAGCTTGCCCCCGCTTTTGTGTTTGGCCACGGCGGCGTCGCCCCCCATGCGCCGGACCGACGCTTCCCTGTCCTTCAACTCCTGAATCATCTCCGCAACGGTTTTCATACGCCATTTTCTCCTGAACCTTTTTTGGAATCGTTCAAGGCTTTGGGTGACATCGTCACCGGGTGATGGTCCATCGTGCCCGGGGTGGTCGGGCAACCGTGATGTGTGTCCGGAATAATCTGAACGAGCGCTCAGTCAGATACGTCTGTTACCATGGGGGTGTCCACGCTGTCAAGCCAAGAGCCAGGTGGAAAATGTAAAAGAAAAACCCGCACCTGAAACCAGGTGCGGGTTTAGAAAAACAGATCCGATCAGCCGGGCATCAGCCGCACAGGGCCAGAAGTACCCCGGCCGCCACGGCGGACCCGATGACGCCGGACACGTTGGGGCCCATGGCGTGCATCAAAAGGAAGTTGTGGGGATTGTCCTCCATGCCCACCCCGTTGGCCACCCGGGCGGCCATGGGAACGGCGGATACTCCGGCGGCCCCGATCAGGGGATTGATCTTCTCGCGGCTGAGTTTGTTCATCAGCTTGGCCAGAAGCACCCCGGCAGCCGTGCCCACACAGAAGGCGATGAGGCCCAGCAGCAGGATCCCCAGGGTTTCGACCTGGAGAAATTTGTCGGCGGCCAGCTTGGAGCCCACGGACAGGCCCAGAAGGATGGTCACGATGTTGATCAGCTCGTTGGCGGCGGTTTTGTAAAGCCGGTCCACCACCCCGGATTCCTTGAGCAGGTTGCCGAACATCAGGACGCCCAGAAGGGGTGTCGCGTCGGGCAGCAGCAGGATACACAGCCCCAGAACGATCAGGGGAAACACGATCTTTTCGATTTTTTTCACGTGGCGCAGCTGCTTCATCTCGATGCATCGCTCCTCTTTGGAGGTCAGCGCCCGCATGATCGGCGGCTGGATGATCGGCACCAGAGCCATGTACGAATAGGCGGCCACGGCAATGGCCCCCAACAGGTCCGGCGACAGTTTCCCGGCCAGGAAGATGGCCGTGGGACCGTCGGCCCCGCCGATGATGCCGATGGATGCGGCGTCCCGGATGGAAAAATTGATGCCGTCAAAAACACCGGAAATCCACAGGGCGCCAAGAACGGTGGTGAAAATGCCGAACTGCGCCGCCGCGCCGAGAAGGGCGGTTTTGGGATTGGCGATCAGCGGACCGAAATCGGTCATGGCCCCCACCCCCATGAAGATCAGAAGGGGAAAGAGGCCGGTTTCGATGCCGAAGCCGTATACCAGTCCCAGAAAGCCGTGGGGCCCTGCGATGGCCGCCACGGGAATGTTGGCCAGAATCCCGCCGAATCCGATGGGCAGCAGCAGCAGGGGCTCAAACCCCTTCTTGATGGCCAGGTAAATCAGAAGACATCCGACCATGATCATGATGATCTGACCGAGCCCTAAGGGAACCAGGCTGTGATCGTCGGTCTTCTTGTCTGCAAACAGTTCTTTCACTCCCTGGACAAAGGCCTTCAGGCCCGTGGAGTCCCAGAGTTTTTCCATCTTTTCGACTGTACTCGTCTGATGCACCGTCTGATCCGCCGCCACCGCGTCCTGGGCCACGGGGGCTCCCCCGGCCCGGACAGGCGAGGGAGCGAGGGCCATGGCGGCCAGGATGACGATCGCGAGCATCAGACTCAGAAAGGATTGTCCTTGTCGTATGTTCATGATCAACTCATTTTTTATTTTAGTATGTTTTACCCAAATAACTACCCAATCGTCACCAGAGCCTGTCCCGTGCTTACCTGGGCGCCGGCCGCCACGCTCACGGATGTGACGGTGCCGGCCACGGGGGCTTTGACCTCCACTTCCATCTTCATGGCTTCGAGAACCAGAAGGGTGTCGCCCGAATTGACGGAGGCGCCTTCGGTCACGTTGACCCGCACCACGGTGCCGGGCATCTGGGCCTTCACCTCTTTACCGGCGCCGGAAACAGGCGCCGCCTGGGGTGCCGGGGCCGCGGCGGCGGGGGCTGCGGCCGGGGCCGCTCCGGCAGAGGCGATAAAGACCAGATCCTGTCCGGTGTTCACCTGGGCGCCCGTGGCCACGGCGATGTCGGTGACGGTGCCGGCCGAGGAGGCCTTGACTTCCACTTCCATCTTCATGGCCTCAAGGACCAGAAGGGTGTCTCCGGCATTGACGGAGGCGCCGGGGCTGACCTGAACACGAACGACGGTGCCGGGCATCTGGGCCTTGACGGCCTGGGCCGGACCGGCGGCCTGGACGGGTGCGGCCGATGCGGGAGCGGCAGCAAGGCCTTCCTGAACGTCGACGGCATAGGTTTTGCCGTTGACCACGGCGGTGTTGCCGTCGAGTTTGACGGCGTATTGTTTGCCGGCGACGGTGACGGTGTAGCCGTCCACCGCTTTTTTGGCGGCGGGGGCGGCAGCGGGGGCCGCCTCTTCGGGAGCGTTCTTGCGGACGCCGATGGTTGCCTTGCCCTGGAGGTAGGCGATGCCTTTGTCTCCGCAGGAGGCCACGATGAAGATGTTTTCATCGTTGATCGGCAGGTTGGCGTCTTCCAGCTTTTTCCTGGCCGGAGCGATGCCTTTTTTCGTATCCTCTTCAATGTAATCCAGGGGGTTGCGGCTGGTGGGCTCCATGCCCAGCTGCTCCGAAGCGATTTTGATGATTTCGGGGTCCGGCGCAACGGGAGTCTTGCCGAAATAGCCGAGAACCATCTTGCCGTAACCTTCGGCGATTTTTTTCCAGGGACCGATCATCACGTTGTTGAAGGCCTGCTGGTAGTAGAACTGGCTGACCGGGGTCACGGAGGTTCCGAAACCGCCCCGTCTCACCACTTCACCCATGGCCCGGATCACTTCGGGAAACCGGTCCATGATGTTGTTGTCACGCATCATCTGGGAGTTGGCCGTCAGGGCGCCGCCGGGCATGGGCGACCAGGGAATGATGGGTTCCACGGTTTTCGCTTCGGGAGGCATGAAGTAATCTTTCATGCAGTCCTTGAACACCTCTTCGGCTTCCATAACCTTGTCGATGTCAATGTCCAGGGTGTAGTCGCTGCCGCGCAGGGCGTGCCACATGGTGGCGATGTCTGTCTGGCAGGTGCCGCCGGATACGGGAGCCATGGACAGGTCGATGACGTCGGCGCCGGCCTCGATGGCGGACAGGTAGCAGGTCAGACCGATGCCGGCCGTTTCATGGGTGTGGAACTGCAGGGGCACATCGGCGGGCAGAAGTTTTTTCGCCCGCTTGATGGTGTCGTGAACCACCGCAGGGGTTGTCGTTCCGGAAGCGTCCTTGAAACAGACCGAATGGTAGGGAATGTCCGCTTCCATGATCTGCTTGAGGATCATTTCATAGAAATCCGCGTCGTGGGCGCCGGTGCAGCCCGGAGGCAGGGCCATCATGGACACGACCACCTGATGCTTGAGACCGGCGTTTGCGATGCACTGGCCGCTGTAGATCAGGTTGTTGACGTCGTTCAAGGCATCGAAGTTGCGGATGGTGGTGATGCCGTGTTTCTTGAACAGATCGGCGTGGAGCTTGATGATGTCCTTGGGCTGGGAGTCCAGGGCCACCACGTTGATGCCCCGGGCCAGGGTCTGGAGATCCGCATTGGGCCCTGCGGCCTTGCGGAAGCGGTCCATCATGTCGAAGGCGCATTCGTTGCTGTAGAAATAAAGGGCCTGGAAGCGGGCGCCGCCGCCGGCTTCGAAGTAATCGATTCCCGCTGCGGCGGAGGCTTCCACCGCCGGCATGAAATCATCGGTAAACACCCGGGCTCCGTAAACCGATTGAAAACCGTCACGGAAGGCCGTATTCATGAATCTGATTTTCTTTTTCCCCATAATAGTCAATCCTTTCAACTGCGTGCGCAGGCTTTTGCCGCTGCAATCGCCACCGCGACCGCCGCGAGTTCATCATCCGACTGCCGAACGACTGTCGCCTTTGGTGCCACTGCCGGAACCGCTTCCACGAAATAGTCCGCAAAGATTTCAAAAAACTTGGCGGAGGCATTCATGGAAAGGACCAGCAGCGTCAAAAAGGCAAACACCACGCCCATTCCTGCGACCATCAATCCCAGTCCTTCTGTTAACATATTATCTCTCCTTGAACAAAATATAGTAAAACGTACCAAAATTAACCCGGCCGTTTCCCCCATTCATTGAATGACGGCCGGGAAAACCCGATAAATCAACAATTTACATCTTCACGGCCCGCCATGATCAACGATGACGTCATCGTGCGTGATTTTACCGGAATTCACCAAAATTGTACAAAAGACCTGTTTTGTCAAGGAAAAATCTGGGCCTTCGGGCGGCCGGCGGCCGTGACATACCCGGGAGGGCAGTGGAAAAGACGTTTAAAATAAGGGGATTGGGACAAAATGAAACAAAATGCCGCCCGGAGGTGTGTCGGGTTCCCGCACGCCCCCCGGGCCGCAATGATCAGGACCGGTAACGGGCCATGACTTTTTTGAATCCCGGCAGGGATTTGACGATGGACGTCTCACTGCAGCAGTAAGCAATGCGGAAATGACCGGGGCCGCCGAAGCCGCTGCCCGGTACCACCAGAATCCGTTCCTCCTGCAACTCACGCACGAAGGCCACGTCATCGGCAATGGGAGTCCGGGGAAACAGGTAAAAGGCTCCTGCGGGGACGGTGAATTCGTAACCTGCGTCAACCAGGCCCTCGCAGAACAGTTTCCGGTTTGTTTCGTACTGGGACAGATCCACGGTCACCCCTTGTATTTTCCCGATAACCCGCTGCATCAGGGCCGGGGCGTTGACAAAGCCCAGGATCCGGTTGGACAGGGCCAGCCCGCCGAGAAGCTCGGTTTTGGCTGCGGCCTTCGGATGGACGGCCAGAAAGCCGATGCGTTCGCCGGGCACGGAAATGTCCTTGGAATAGGAGGTGGCGATCAGCGATTCGCTGTAGGCTTCGAAGATGCTGGGCACGGTGTGTCCGTCATAGACGATTTTCCGGTAAGGCTCGTCGGCGATCAGGTAGATGGTGCGGCCGAAGGCCCGGCTTTTTTCCCTCAGAAGGTCCCCTAAGGCCGCGAGGCTTTCACGGGAGTAGATCTGACCGGTGGGGTTGTTGGGAGAATTGATCAGCATCACCTTGGTTTTGGCGGTGACGGCCGATGAAAGGGCGTCAAGGTCCAGATTGAAGTCCGGCAGGGTGGGGACGGTTTTCATCACCCCCCCGTGGTTGTCCACATAGAAATTGTACTCGACAAAATAGGGGGCGGGCGTGATCACCTCATCCCCGGGGTCGAGGAGGGTCTTGAAGGCCACGTTCAGGGCCCCGGCGGCCCCGCAGGTCATGATCACCTCGTTTTCCGACAGAGTCACCTTCTGCTCGCCGGTCAGGTAGTCGGCCACGGCCTTGCGCACAAAGGGATAGCCCACGTTGGGCATGTAGGAATGGGTGCCCTCGCCCGATTCGGCGGCGGTTTCGGCAAGGGCTGTCTTGAACGCCGCAGGCGGGGTCAGATTGGGGTTGCCCAGGCTGAAGTCGAACACGTTTTCCGCCCCGTGAATGGCCTTGAGCCGGGCGCCTTCTTCGAACATCTTGCGGATGAACGACGATTTGTTCATGCTGTCACTGATTTTCTTTGCAACGCTCATGGTTTTCTCCTTGTCGTCGGTATGGTTTGGATGAAGCATGCACGTTAGCACAGTTCGATGGAATTTGACAAAGGCAAAGACACGTCCCCGGATGTTCGGGCCCTGGTCCGGCCGGGGTCCGCGATTGACAGGCGTCTCAGGATTTGTTAACGTATTCGATATCTTGTCGTGATCGTTCAGGCCGTTTGCCGCGCACCACTGTCCATGAACCTCAACATCCGGGATGGAACCATGAAAAAAATCCTTCTTTTCGCTCTGGCCGTTTTGCTTGTCTTGCCGGCCCTGTCACTGGCCAAACGCCCCCACAACCAGGATGACTGCCGGATCATCGCCACGGTGTTCAACGACGGCACCGGGGACAACCGGACCAAAAAACGCGGGGGCAATTACACCGCCGTCGACCTCAAGACCTTGAACAGCGGGGACATCCTGACCGTCAATCCCGTGTCGGGGACCTATAAATACGTGACCCTCCATGCCCGGTTCCAGGGCGGCTACTGGCGGACCCTCTACCAGGGGGACAAGCGACACTTTCCCGTGGACGAGTACCTGGCCGCCTCCAAAAACGACCCCCAGTGCACCCACGTGAACATTTCGGTGAACGGGGCCCATGAGAAATACGAGCCCGTCGCCTGCACGGCCGAGATCAAGGTCTGCCGAAAAGCCCCGCCCACACCCACAGGCGACTGTAAGATCATCGCCACGGTGTTCAACGACGGCACCGGGGACAACCGGACCAAAAAACGCGGGGGCAATTATGCCGCCGTCGATCTCAAGACCCTGAACAGCGGGGATATCCTGAACGTCAACCCCGTGTCGGGCACCTACAGGTACGTGACCCTCCACGCCCGGTTCCAGGGCGGTTACTGGCGGACCCTTTACCAGGGGGACAAACGGGACTTCCCCGTGGACGAGTATCTGGCCGCCTCCAAGAACGACCCTCAGTGTACCCACGTGAACATTTCGGTGAACGGGGCCCATGAGAAATACGAGCCCGTCGCCTGCACCGCCGAGATTAAAATCTGCCGTGAAGGCACGGTTCCGGCGGTCACGCCTCCGCCCACGCCGGCAGGGATCGATGAAAAACGACGCTCGGGAAATCGTGTGGCGCTCAAGGTCCATAACGGCCAGTACGTCAGCGCCGTGAACGGGGGGGGGAGTTTTCTTAGGGCCAACCAGTTCGAGATTGGCGAGTTTGAAACCTTCATCCTTGAAACCAGGGGACCGGACACGGTGGCCCTCAAGGCGGCAGGCGGTCAGTATGTCTGTGCCGAAGGTTACGGGATCGTGGTCAACCGCCCCGCTGCCGGCCCCTGGGAAACCTTCACCCTGGTCCGTCTTGGGGGAGACAACGTGGCCCTGAAAGCCCACACGGGCCGCTATGTCTGTGCCTTAAACGGGGGCGGCCGTGAACTGGTGGCCGACCGATCCGACCTGGGCCCCTGGGAAACGTTTACCCTGGTGTCGATGAACGAGGCCTCCGCATCGGGGGAGGATGAATGCCGGAAGGTGGCGACGGTGGTCAATGACGGCACCGGGGACAACCGGACGAAAAAACGCGGGGGCAATTACACGGCCATCGATCTTACGACCTTAAGCAGCGGGGATGTCTTGACCGTCCATCCCGTCTCGGGCACCTACAAATACGTGACCCTTCACGCCCGGTTCAAGGGCGGGTACTGGCGGACCCTCTACCAGGGCGACAGGCGGGACTTCCCCGTGGACGAGTATCTGGCCGTCTCCAAAAACGATCCCCAGTGTACCCACGTGAACCTTTCGGTCAACGGGGCCCATGAAAAATACGAACCCCTTGCCTGCACCGCTGAAATCCGGGTCTGCAGGCGGGGGAAGGGACCGGCCGCGCTCACGCCGCCCGTGCCTCCGAAACAGGATCGCAATCGCCGCGTGGCTCTCAAGACCTATAACGGCCGCTATATCACGGCCCTGAACGGGGGAGGTTCCTTCCTGATGGGGACCGCCTCGACCGTGGGCCCCCATGAAACCTTTACCCTGATAAGGCTCCCGGGCGACAAACAGGTGGCGCTTCGGGCCGCGTCCGGTCACTATGTCTGCGCCGAAGGCAACGCCGTGGTGGTCAACCGGACCAAGCGCGGAGACTGGGAAACCTTTACCCTCGTGCCCCGGGGAACCCCGGACAAGGTGGCGTTCAAAAACCACACGGGCAATCACATCTGCGCCGAAAACGGCGGAAATTCCACCGTGGTGGCCAATAGGCCCGTGGCGGCCGAATGGGAGACCTTTACTCTGATTGATGCGGATTGATGGGGTGTTTAGGAGAGCACGGACACACGGACGCACACGGACAGACACGGACCACCACGGACGGTGGACAGACACGGACGGTGGACAGACACGGACGGTGGACCCTCAAACGCCGCTCCGAAGGAGCCGCGTCCGTGCTTGTCCGTGAAAGTCCGTGCCAGTCCGTGGTCCGTGAGTTCTGCTGACACGGACACACGGACGCACACGGACCGCCACGGACGGTGGACAGACACGGACAGTGGACCCTCAAACGCCGCTCCGAAGGAGCCGCGTCCGTGCCTGTCCGTGAAGGTCCGTGTCAGTCCGTGGTCCGTGCGTTCAGCCCCACGCCCCCCCCACCTTCCCGCCGTTCGTAGAAATCCTTCCGGAACGCGTCAAACCGGTCCTCTGCAATGGCCTCTCGCATGTCCGCCATCAGGGTGGTGTAGTAGTGGATGTTGTGGATGGTGTTCAGCCGGTAGGCCAGAAGTTCGTTGGCCTTGTACAGATGCCGCAGGTAGGCCCGGGAATAGTTCCGGCAGGTGTAGCAGGTGCAGTGCGGGTCCAGGGGACCGGTATCCAGCCGGTGCCGGGCGTTGGCGATGTTGACGGCGCCGGTGCTGGTGAACAGTTTGCCGTTCCGGGCGTTCCGGCTGGGCATCACGCAGTCGAACATATCGGCCCCCATGGCCGTCAGTTCCACCAGGTCCTCGGGCGTGCCGACCCCCATGATGTATTTGGGCTTGTGATCGGGCAGAAGGGGCAGGGTGTGGTCGGCCATCTCCATCATCAAATCTTTGGGTTCTCCTACGCTCAGACCGCCGACGGCATAGCCCGGCAGATCCAGAGCGGCCAGCTGGTCGGCGGAGGCGGCCCTCAGATCCTTGTACATGCTTCCCTGGACAATGGCGAACAGGGCGTTCTTGCGACCGGTTTCCTCTTCCCAGAACGCTTTGCACCGGGCGGCCCAGCGGGTGGTCAGTTCCAGGGATGTTCGGGCCGCGTCGCGGCTCGCCGGATAGGCGATGCATTCATCGAGGCACATGATGATGTCCGAATCCAGGCTCTGCTGGACCCTGACGGACATTTCCGGCGTGAACATATGGCGGGACCCGTCGATGTGGGACTGAAACGACACACCCTCTTCGGTGGTTTTCGTCAATTGAGCCAGGGAGAAAAACTGGAATCCCCCGCTGTCGGTCAGAATCGGCCCCTTCCAGTTCATGAACCGGTGGAGCCCGCCAAACAGATCGATGACCTCGCACCCGGGGCGCAGGTAAAGATGATAGGTGTTGCCCAGAATGATCTGTGCCCCGCAGGCGGTCAGATCCTCCACGGACAGGGCCTTGACCGTGCCCAGGGTGCCTACGGGCATGAACACCGGTGTATGGATCGTTCCGTGAAGGGTGGAAAGAACCCCTGTGCGGGCACGGGTCCCGGTGGATCGGCCGGTGATCTCGAAAAACGCCATAACGCTCTGCCTCGTCTGTGAAAAGTTACAGGTTTACCGGCACATATCACACCGGCCCGCTTTTTCCAAAGGTTAATCCAAGCCGTCAATGCTCCAAAACCGTGCTATCGGCATCAAATCGTGGTATAGGGTGACCATCATGAACCCAAGACCAAGGACGATGGACCGATGACCGATGATACGTCTCCCCCTTCCATTCCCGACCAGGAAATCATCCTGGACTTTGTCCGGGCCTCGGGACCCGGCGGTCAGCACGTCAACAAGGTGTCCACGGCCGTGCACCTGCGCTTTGACGTGAACCATTCCCCGTCTCTTAGCGACCCGGTCCGCCGGCGCCTGATCCGTCTGGCCGGGCGCAAGGTCGATGGGCAAGGGGTGCTTCACATTCATGCCGGATCACACCGGTCCCAGTATCTGAACCGGGAGGACGCGAAAAAAAGGCTGGCGGACTTGATTGAAGAAGCGTCCCGGATTCCGAAAAAACGCGTCAAAACAAAGCCTTCGGCTGCCTCAAAACAGCGGACGCTCGACGGCAAACGCCGTAAAAGCGCCATCAAGTCCCTGCGGGGCCGGGTGGATCACCGGTCTGAAGACTGACGGCGTCTCACCTATGCGATCATCATGGCGTCGCCGTAACTGTAGAACCGATACCGCTCCCGGACGGCCTCGCGGTAGGCGGACAGAACGTTCTGTCGGCCGGCAAAGGCCGAGACCAGCATCAAAAGCGTGGATTCGGGGATGTGGAAGTTGGTGATCACGGCGTCGATGACCCGGAACACGAAGCCGGGATAGATAAACAGGTCGCAGGTTCCCCCGCCGGGCCGGACAAGCCCGTCTTCCCGGGCCGCGTATTCCAGGGTGCGGACCGTGGTGGTGCCCACGGCCACGATGCGCCGTCCCTCTTTTTTCGCCCGGTTGATCGCCCGGGCACTGTCGTCGGGAATATGGTAGCGTTCGCGGTGAATCTGATGTTTGCGAATATCATCGACCCGAACCGGTACGAAGGTGCCGTAGCCCACATGCAGGGTCACGGGAACCGTCTCAACGCCTTTTTTTCTGATTCGGTCCAGCAGGTCGAAGGTGAAATGAAGTCCGGCGGTGGGGGCCGCCACGGCCCCTTTTTCCGAGGCGTAAACCGTCTGGTAACGCCTTCGGTCCTCGGCGCTTCGCTCATAGTGTTCCTCACGCCGGATGTAGGGCGGCAGGGGCATGCGGCCCAGGGCGTCCAGGAGCCTGTCCACATCGGCGGCGCCGTGGAATCGCAAGGTGTGGATGTTGCGGTTTGAGGCCGTGACCTCGGCGGTCACCTCGGGGCCCACACGGATCAGGCCTCCGGGTTTCGGATGCTTGGAGGCCCGGATCAGGCACTCGCACTCGAACGGTTCTCCGGCCCGGTGCCGGGCCATGCCTCCCACGTAATCGAGCAGCAGGATTTCCACCTTGCCCCCGGTGTCTTTGACACCGTAAAGCCGGGCCGGAATGACCCGGGTGTTGTTCATGACCAGAAGGTCCCCGGGCGCGAGGAACTTTTCCACATCGGCGAAGACCCGATGGGCCACGGCGCCGCTCTGCCGGTCGAGACACAGAAGCCGGGAGGCGTCCCGGGCTTTTTCCGGCCGGTCGGCGATCAGGGATTCGGGAAGTTCGTAGGCGTAATCGGACAGGGCGAACATGGCTCAGTGCCGTCCCAGGTAGACCAGCCCCAGTCCCAGCAGCATCAGGAAAAGTCCCATGCCGCGCAGCTGGTTCTCCGTCTGGGTGAACATCAGGCTCAGCACTTTTTTCATTTTTTCAGGAAAGGCGAACCAGGGTAGACCCTCGATGATCAGCACCATTCCCACCACACACAAAAAAAACGTCATGGGCACACATCCTTATTTCGCATGGCCGCAGCCGGCGTCGTTTCAAAAAGCATGTCATTCTAATGAAGCGTCTTTGGTTTGTCAAAAAAAAACAATGATCCGCCGGGGCGGATATCTCCAAAAGATCAATAATAGATTGAAGCCTCGGCCGCTTAATGATAAATCCTTGGCTGACACGACGAAAGGGGACCTTTGCCCCGGTGTGCCGCTGAAACAAAAAGACGCCCGGCCTGCTCGGCCATGCGTCCCATCAACCGTCACTTGAAAAGGAATTGCCGACTATGAAATACGAGGTGGTCATCGGCCTTGAAATTCATGCCCAACTGAAAACCGACACGAAAATCTTCTGCGGTTGTTCGACCCGGTTCGGGGCGGCCCCCAACTCCCAGACCTGCCCGGTCTGTCTGGGCATGCCCGGCGTGCTGCCCGTGGTCAACAAAAAAGCCGTGGAATACGCCATCAAGGCCGGTCTTGCCATGAACTGCGAAATTATGCGGGACAACCGTTTCGCACGGAAAAACTATTTCTATCCGGACCTGCCCATGGGGTACCAAATCACCCAGTTCGAGAGGCCCATCGCCCGCAACGGCCACCTGGACATCACCCTGGACGACGGCGGCAAAAAACGCATCGGCATCACCCGGATCCACATGGAAAACGACGCGGGCAAATCCAGCCACGACCCCTACCGGCCCGTCAGCCTGGTGGACCTGAACCGGGCCGGGACCCCCCTGATTGAAATCGTGTCCGAACCCGACATGCGATCGGCCGAGGAAGCCGGGGCCTTTATGCGCCAGATCCACGCCATCGTCCGTTATACCGGCGTCTGTGACGGCAACATGGAAGAAGGCAGTCTGCGCTGCGACGCCAACGTGTCCCTGCGTCTTCCCGGCGCCCCCGAATTCGGCACCCGGACCGAGATGAAGAACCTCAATTCCTTCCGGAATATCGAGCGGGCCATCCTCTCTGAAATCCGGCGGCAGGCCGACATCCTCGACGAGGGGGGGACCATCGTTCAGGAGACCCGGTTGTGGAATGCGGATCTGGGCAAATCCATGTCCATGCGCAGCAAGGAGGACGCGCACGATTACCGGTATTTTCCCGATCCGGACCTCTTGCCCATCCTCATCGACGACGCCTGGCTCGACCAGATCAGGGCCGACATTCCCGAACTGCCCGAAGCCAAGAAAGAACGCTACATTAAAGACCTTGGCCTGCCGCCCGCCGACGCGGCGGTGCTGACCTCGTCCATCGAGCTGGCCCGGTATTTCGAAACCTGCCTGTCTCTTCTGGACAAACCCAAGCTGGTGGCCAACTGGGTGATGGTTTCGCTGCTGGCCCTGATCAATGCCAAAGGGCTGTCCATCGCAGACACACCGGTGTCGGCAGAGGGGCTGGTCGAGCTTCTGAACCTGGTGGAAAAGGGTGAGATCAGCGGCACCATGGCGAAAACCGTGTTCGAGGCCATGGCCGAAAGCGGGAAAAGCGCCCGCCGGATCGTCGATGAAAAAGGGCTGGCCCAGGTGTCCGACAGCTCGGCCATTGAAGGAATCATCGACGAGGTGCTTGCGAAAAACCCCGCGGAGGTTTCGGCCTATCAAGGCGGAAAAACCAAACTGATGGGCTTTTTTGTGGGCCAGGTGATGCGGGCGTCCAAAGGCAAGGCCAACCCTGCCGTGGTCAACCAACTCCTTGAAGAAAAATTGAAATCCTGATGCGGAGGTACGTCATGAAGCGATGTTCCACGATTCTTTTAGTGTTGGCCGTCATGATGTCGGCCGCACCGGTTGCCGCGGTTCGGGCCGACACCCCGAGTATGGTGATTCTGCCGTTTGCCGTCAGCTCGGAATCCGGCCTCACCGGGCTCGACACCGGGCTGATCGATCTGTTTGCGTCGCGCATCGCGTTTACAAACAAGCTGGATATCGTGGACACCGTGCGGGCCGTGGAACTCTACCGCAACGCTTCCGAAGCCCCCCAGGAACGGATTTTCGTGGTCGGCCGTGAAACCGGGGCCGATTACGTCCTGACCGGCAGCCTCGATGATTCGGCCAAGGGCATTGTGCTGCGGGCCTTCGTTCTCGACACCGCAACGGAAAAGCCTCTGATGGAGCTGTCGGAAAAAAGCGGACCCTACGATAACGCCGATGCCGTCATTGTTCTGGTGAACCTGATCGCCGATCGGATCAATCGGGATCTTTTTTCGCGGAAAGCCCCTGAAGCCCCCGAGCCCCAACCCACGGACAGCCCCTACAACATCTACGCCCATCCGGACAAACTTCTGGAGTTTGTTCCAAAAAAGGGGAAATGAGGGGATGGTCTGTCTTTAAGGCGTATTCCCGTTTTCAATGAACGACGCAGCGTCACGTGATGGGCACGCGTTGCTTTGCCCATCCTACAGGATAGCGCCCAACAACGTGTTGTTTATTCAATAGGGATAATCGGAGCCATGTGCCGGGCATTTGCAGGCCGTCCGCGCCACCTGTCCACCGGGTCCACGCCGTCCACCCTGTCCGTGTTTGAAACGCCGAAAACCCATCAAGAAAACCGCGACGCACTCGCGCAAAAATGAGGGGCCACCATACGGTATCCCCTCATTTTTTGTTTTGTGCCACTGAGTCGAAGCCGGATCAGAACGAAAAGACGATCTCATGGCCCATGTACATAATGGGATCGTCCCAGGCGTCCACATCGCCGTAGGCCAGGGCGATGGAATAGGAAAGCGCGTCGGTGAGCTGATAGCTGCCGGTGAGGTTGATTTCCAGAATGCCGGTATCATCGGTTCCCCAGGCATCCTCGCTCACGTCGGCGTAGGCCAGGGCCGCACCCAGACCGAGCTTGTCATTGACGGCATAGTCCCCGTAGACTTTGACCAGGGCCATGGCGCCGAGTCCGGCGATATCGCCGTCATCGTTGTCCATCAGCACCATGGGGCAGAAATCGGTGCCGAAATCGGTGAAATTCCCGTCGTCTTCGCTGCCGTAAGCCACAGCCAGCCCTGCCTTGAGGGCGTCTTTGGTCATCCAGACATCGGCGTAGAGGTTGACGGTGTCGTAATCGCTGTCGCCGGGGACATCAGTGGATACGTTCCAATAGTTGAGTTCCGCTTCAAAGCCCAGCGCCCCGAACTCACCGGCGGCAGCCATGGCGGCCAGGATGGTTTGGGTTCCATCTTCGCCCTGATCGGCCACGGCCGCACTGTCATCGGCATAGGCCAGCTTGGGCATCAGCACCAGGTCACCGGCTTTGACGGTCATTTCCACGGAGTATTCGTCTGAGTCGTCGTCTTCACCATCGACCACCGTGGTATCGCTTGCGCCGATTTCGTTGTTTTTCTGGACATAGGCGGACAGGGTCCCGAAGGAATAGTCTTTGGTTACCCGCAGTCTCAGGTAGCCGTCATCGGCGTCACCCAGCATGGTTCCCCAGGCGCCGCCGTCCATGAGCCCGGCTTCGGCCCTGGTGCCGCAGGCGAACACATGGGTCAGCCAGACCCGGTCCAGGGTGATGTCGGATGTATAGGTGGTATTCGGATCATCCCCCCAGGTTCGGTCCACGATGCCGAAGGACGTTTTCATCCAGGTGCTGTCATCGGCCTTGAACGTCACGGCGATGTCCAGCTCATGGCTGTAATACCCGTAGTCCACGTCCCCCGTGTCGTAATAGTCTCCGTCGATCACATAGGTCCCTTCCACCGCCACGTCCACGGCAAGGGCCGCCGGGACATAAAGAGCCGTCATCACCACCATTGTCGCCATGATTCGTTTGATCATTCGTCCTTCCTCCTGTTTCATTGATATGCTTTGTTCAGCCGCTGAGGGCTGCATCCTTTCCCCGATGCGCTTAAGGCATCGTTTCGTGGACAGGGGAAATAGCATGGATTGTGCCGGCCGTCGATATCAAACGGTGCCTTCCGGAAGATTCGATTTGAATCCAGATGGTTATCCGAGTGTTTGTCGAAGCCGGACGGGACGCTTCCCCAGGACGATCATGACAAAAATGTCAATTCAGGCTCAAGCAATCATACAGAAATGAACGGACACGGCGTATTTACGGGGGGGTGTGATTGGCCGACAAAAAAGCCCGGATCGACGTCGATCCGGGCTTTTCATGATCGAGCAAGGGGACGGCACAGGGCTCGCCCCCGTTTCGGTGAGTGGTTTAGAAGGAAAGTACCAGCTGATGATACAGTGCGGTCACGTCGTCGACTTTGGTATTGCCGGTGGCGCCTTCCCAGAAGTCCCCTGCCATCAAATGAGCGGCGATGGCGGTGTATTCCAGATTGTCCATCAGCTTCCAGGTAAAGGAAAGGTCGAGTTCCATGCCGTAGTCGTCATCCCAGCCGGCCGGTGCTTCGTCGGCCGTGGCCATGCCGAAGATGCCGCCCAGGGAGATGGTGTCGGTGACGTCAAAACTGCCGCCCAGATACATCAGGTTCATACCGGCGGTGTTCATGGCGGAGCCGACTTGGAGAATGTTACCGTCGCCGCCCAGGGTGCCGTCCAGCCCGCTGTCATCGCCGGTCAGGATAAAGAGTTTTTCCCAGTCTTCGCCCTGGCCCAGGAAGCCGGCGTATTCGATGTCGCTAGAGAATCCGTCTTTGTCGCCGCTGAGGTAGGCATAGCCCACTTCGACATTGGCCTTGTCCATGGGGTAAGCCACTTCCAGCCAGTAGCACATGGCATCCACGTCTTTTTTTACACTGGTGTTGGCCTGGGTAGCATTGGCGGCGGCAGTACCGGCAGCATCGGCCTGAGCGGGAGTTGCGCCTAGACCTAAAGCACCCATAAACGTTGCTTGATAAACAGCCGTCGTGAGCCCCGGATAAGGCCCTTTTAACTGAGCTTCACCGTTGATGTAACCGAATTCGGCATTGATGTTCAAAGGACCGACTTTACCGGAAAAATAGGGGGCCACATACACAACCTGACCATCGATACGGGGGTTATAGTTATCTGAAGCAGCGCCAAAGCTTAACGCAGCGGCACCGGCTGCGGCGGCGGCAGCAGGATCGAGAGGATTGGCCTGGAAAGCGATAAAGGCGCTATTTAATGCGTCGATCTCTGCGTCAACGGTGATCGCTCCATTATCTGCAACAAAGGTATTGTAACTGTACAATCCCAACAGAAGACCCGTTTTCCAGTCCTTGCTCATGTAGGTACCGGTCAGGTAGAATTTGTCGTTGTCCCGGTTGGTCTGCTGGGTTTCCAGGGCTTTTTCGGCCACGGCGCCGAAGATGAACTTGTCGTCGCCCACGGGGATGGGCAGGATGTATTCGAGGCGGTCCGTACCGTAGTCGTTGCCGTCATCGAAGAAGTCGGTGCCCCATTTCACGCCGGTTTTCCGGCCCACCTGCCACACGCCCACCGGGGAGATGATGCGCATCCAGGCATGGTCGAACTGGATGTTGTCGTCGTCTTCATCGTCCACCGTGTTGGTGAACTGGGAACTGAGCATCTTGTCGAGAATGTCGACGCGGGTGAAGAAGGTGATCTTGTCGGTGACTTTGGTTTCGGTGTTGAGGCGGAGCTGCATTTCCCGGTAGGATACGGTTTCCTGATCATCGCTGTCGGACTCCAGGCCGGGGTTCAGGTTCAGGACACCATCCAGCGTAAACGTCCCTGTGACTTTCGTCTCCAGGGCAAACGACGGGGCTGCCAAAAGCAGAGCCATCAGAACTGTTGCGCCAGTTGCAATAATTTTTTTCATCGTGTTCTCCTTCTCAAGTTATGGTGGATCTTAAACAATAAACACCCAGTTGCTGCCTGGATTGGCCACGGGCCAAACGCGGCCGTGGACGAGCGGAGGACCTCCTTTTCTGTGGTTAGGACCAGTCGGGACGGCATCACGTCAGAGGCCGGACGGGCCGGTTGATCGCCAAACCCGACGATGAATCCTGATCGTGATACCGTAACGCAAACGGAAATGGCGTTACATTGCGTAAACTATGTTATCAAATTACATTAATAACTAATCTTCCTGCTGAATTCTGTCAAGGCTTTTGTTCATATTCTGGAGGGGTCTTCGGCGGTAAAACCCCTGCGAAATGGCGATTTGTTCTGGGCCGTTTACTCGATACACAGATCAATACCGGGTTCAGTGCCAGAGAATGGTCGCTATGGGCATGTAAATTTTAATCAAAAAAACAAATAGATAACCAAATCAAGCGATCGGCGAAATTCATTTACTCACAGTCATCAGGGTCAATATCGTGTTCGTGGATAGGATCAGATCCCCTGACCTCAGGGGCCGGGGACGGGTACATCGGGTGTATGCAAAAAAAATGTTATTTTTGTGTATATACTCAATGGGGATAAAAATCAAGTCATTTGGGGCGGGAAAAGACGGGGAGTGGGGCGGTGGGGCAGTGCGCACGGACCACGGACAGGCACGGACGTTCACGGACAAGCACGGACACGGCTCCTTCGGAGCGGTGTTTTGGGGCCTGAGGTCCGTTGGCGGTCCACCGTCCGTGGCCGTCCGTGTGTCCATTTTCGTCCACAACGTCCACGGATGTCCGTGTGTCCGTGTTTTCTGAGTTAGTACCGTTTCAGCCGGTGCACAGGGTAAGGGGCGGCGGGGCAGTGCGCACGGACCACGGACAGACACGGACGTTCACGGACACGGCTCCTTCGAAGCGGTGTTTTGGGGGCCTGAGGTCCGTTGGCGGTCCACCGTCCGTGGCCGTCCGTGTGTCCATTTTCGTCCACAACGTCCACGGATGTCCGTGTGTCCGTGTTTTCTGAGTTAGCACCGCCTCAGCCGGTGCACAGGGTGAGGGGCGGCGGGGCAGTGCGCACGGACCACGGACAGGCACGGACGTTCACGGACAAGCACGGACGCGGCTCCTTCGGAGCGGTGTTTTGGGGCCTGAGGTCCGTTGGCTGTCCACCGTCCGTGGGAGTCCGTGACTGTCCGTGTTCGTCCGTGTGTCCGTGAAGAACGCCCCACTTTACGCCAGCGCAACCATCCGTTCCACCGCGGCAAGGGCGCCCAGGCGGATGTCTTCGGGGACGGTGACCCGGCCGGTCAGGGTCTCCAGGCTGTGGACAATATCGGCCAGGGTGATTTTTTTCATGTCCAGGCATTCCATTTTCAGAGAGGCCGGATAAAACCGTTTGTCGGGATGGGCTTTTCGCAGGGGATGCAGGATGCCGATTTCCGTGCCCACGATAAACTCCCGCGACGACGATGTCCCGGCGTAGGCGATCATGCCCGAGGTGCTGTGAATCACGTCGGCCAGGGCCAGGATGTCCGGCGGGCACTCGGGATGGGCCATGAACTCCGCGTCGGGGTGGGCGGCACGGACCCGCATGACGTCCTCGGGGGTCAGGGCGTTGTGAAAGGGGCAGTAACCGTCCCAGAGGTGGATTTTCTTGCCGGTTTTCGAGGCCGCGTACATGGCCAGGTTTCGATCGGGCGTCATCAGCATCTCGGGGGCGTCCAGGCTGTTGGCTACTTTAATGACGTTGGCCGAGGTACAGCAGATCGTGGACAGGGCCTTGACGGCGGCGGAGCTGTTTACGTAGGTGACCACGGGCATGGGCGGCAGTTCGGCCAGCCGTTTTTTCAGAGCCGCAGGCGTGATCATGTCCGCCATGGGACACCCGGCGTCGGTCCGGGGCAGCAGCACGGTTTTGTCCGGCGAAAGAATGCAGGCGGTTTCGGCCATGAAGTGAACACCGCAAAACACGATAATTTCGGCATCGGTGCGGGCGGCCTTGATGCTCAGCTCCAGGGAGTCGCCGCACAGATCCGCCGCGTCGATGATCTCTGCGGGCTGGTAGTTATGGGCCAGAAGAATGGCGTTTTTTTCTTTGAGCAGGGATTTGATTCGGTCTTTCATAGGGTTCCTTATAGTTTCTGGGCCGTTTCGGTCAATCCAGGGGAATGATCACGGCCTTTTCCGGCACCGTGAAGCTGAACAGGCCGTCGTCGGTCGGGACGTCGAAGGTCAGATCCGAAAACGTGATCCGGGTTTCCTCGCCGTTGACGTTGACCGAGACGATGGTAAGAAGGTCAAAGGTCGAGCGATGGATGATCAGATCGATAACGGCAATGCCTGCGGACGGGTCGTTGGGTATCAGATGAAGGCCGACCGTTAAAGGATCGTCGGTCTCGGAAAGGGTGACCGAAAATCGCGACCTTATCTGCCGGATGTCGGTGAGGACAGCGGCGCTGCCCCCCTTGCCGAAGAAATCGTCGGCCCGGCCGATCCACACCGTGTTGTCCGCGGGGCTGTGAATCCAGAGCGTCTCGCCGTCGGAAATATAATCGAGCACGTCGGGCGATTCGTAGGACCATCGGAATTTCCCCGGACGTTTGAAAAAGGCTTTACCTTGGGCCCGTTCCGTGATTTGTATGTCCGGCAGGGGCGAGGCCTGGTGAAAGCTCGCCCGGTAGGACGGGGCCTGATAGCGTTGCTCCAGACCGCCGAGCACCGATTCCAGGGTCAGGCTGCCGGACTCGCCGGCAGACACCCGGGCCGTGATCAGGGTCAGCCCCATGACAAGTAACCATGTGGTCCGAAGACCCGTGCGTATGATGTATTTCACCCGCGTATCCTTTGATTCGATGTTGTTTCGACCTAGATCCATGGTCCGTTCCTTATAAGATTTCGTCGCGGGGATCAAGGGATTATGCGTCTAAAACCCGGATGGTGTTCATGAATCGTTTTTTTAGCGTGGCAACCCGTGAATCGGTTCTGGCCCTCTGCCGTCGTTTCGGCATCATGGGCGAGGAGAAGGTGCCCCTGGATCAGGCCGTCGGTCGAACCCTGGCGGCGGATCTGATCGCCGACCGCGATCTTCCGGAATTCGCCCGGGCCACCATGGACGGCTATGCGGTTCCGGCCGCTTCGACCTTCGGCGCCTCGTCGGGGAGCCCCGCCTGGCTGACGGTCGTGGGCGCCGTCGCCATGGGTGAACGACCTGACTTCGAGGTGCTTCCGGGCCAGGCGGCACGCATCGCCACCGGGGGCATGCTGCCCCGGGGGACGGACAGCGTGGCCATGATCGAAATCACCGAGGCGGTGGACGAGGCGACCATCGAAGTCTATAAAAGCGTGGCCCCGGGTCAGCACATCATCGAGCGGGGTGAGGATTTTGAACAGGGCCGGTGCATCCTGGCACAGGGCCGCCTGATCCGTCCCCAGGAGGCCGGTCTGCTGGCGGCCTTCGGTATCGATCCGGTGGCCGTTTACAAAAAACCCCGCGTCGGCATCATTTCCACCGGCGACGAAATCGTTCCGGTCCGAAGCACTCCGCCCCCCGGCCACATCCGGGACATCAACACCTACACCCTCCAGGGACTGATTCACCAGAACGGCGGCATCCCCAAAAGCTACGGCATTGTCAGGGACCAGGCCGACGATCTTTTGGCCCGCTGCGAGGCGGCCCTTGTCGAAAACGACATGCTGCTGATTTCCGGGGGCAGCTCCGTGGGGGTTCGGGATGTCACCACCGAGGTTCTGGGCGCCCTGCCCGATTCGGACATTCTGGTGCACGGCATCGCCATCAGTCCGGGCAAGCCCACCCTTTTGGCCCGGGTGGGCGACACGCCCGTCTGGGGCCTTCCCGGCCATGTGGTCTCGGCCATGATCGTCTTTGACCAGGTGGTCCGGCCCTTTCTTCTGACCCTTTCAGGTCGGATCGACGCCGGAGAAGACCGGTTCGATCTCCCGGCGGTGCTGACCCGCAACGTGGCCTCGGCCCAGGGCCGGGAAGAGTTTATCCGGGTCAGACTGATTCGCGACGCCGATCAGGTTCTGGCCGAACCGATCCTTGGAAAATCAGGAACCCTCAACACCATGGTCCTGGCCGACGGGCTGATCCGCATTCCCATGAACACCGAAGGTCTGGACCGGGGCAGCCGGGTCCGGGTTCAACGGATGGCCCCTTTCTTCTAATCATGACACAGGACAAGGATACGCTGATGACCGTCAAACGCAATGTCTACCTGGATATGAAATCCATCGAACAGGCTCTGGACATTCTCATGAGCCGTGTTTCCGATCCCGGCAAGCGGGTGGAGCAGATCGACACGGCGAGCAGTGTGGGCCGGATCCTGGCCGAGCCTGTTTCGGCCCGTCTGTCTTCTCCGGCCTTCCATGCCGCCGCCATGGACGGGTTCGCCGTCCGGGCCGAAGATACCTTCGGCGCCCACCCCGGCCGTCCCCGGGATCTCGAAATCGGCATCGGGGCCTTTCCGGTCAATACGGGGCATGTGATGCCGCCATCCACCAACGCCGTCATCATGATCGAAATGGTCGTCGCGCAGGGCGAGCAGCGGATTCGCATCGAAGCCCCGGCCTTTCCCTGGCAGTACGTCCGAAAAACCGGTGAGGACATCGTGGCCACAGAAATGCTGTTCGCCCACGGCCACCGCCTGACGCCCTACTGCATCGGCGCCCTGATTTCAGGCGGGGTGTTCCGGGTGCCGGTGGTGAGAAAGCCCCGCCTTCTGGTTATTCCCACCGGATCGGAACTGGTGGATTACCACAGCCTGAAAGAGGGCAGTCTTCGTCCCGGTCAGGTCATCGATTCGAACAGCCATGTGCTGACGGCCCTGGGAGAGGCCTGCGGGGCGCAGGTGACCCGCCATCCCCATGTGATCGATGATCCGGAGCGGATCGGCGAGGTCGTGGGCGACGCCGCAAAAAACGACGATATCGACATGATTCTTCTGGTGGGGGGCTCGTCGGCCGGATCCCAGGACTTTTCCCGGCATGTACTGGAAACCCGCGGCGAGGTCTGGGTGCACGGGGTGACCATGATGCCGGGCAAACCCCTTTTGTTCGGACAGGTGGGCGGCACACCCGTGTTCGGCATTCCCGGCTACCCCGTATCGGCCATCGTGGCCTTCGAACAGTTTGTCCAACCGTTGATTCACCGCATGATCGGCTGGTGGCCCGAACCCCGAAAACAGATTGACGCGTCGCCCATCCGTAAAATCACCTCGAAACTGGGCATCGAGGAATTTGTCCGGGTCAAGATCGGCAAGGTGGGTGAGCGTCTGGTGGCCACACCGATTCCCGGCGGGGCCGGGTCCATCACCTCCATCACCCAGGCCGACGGCATCATCCGGATTCCGGCGCAGACCGAAGGCCTTTCCGCCCTCGAACCGGTCAGGGCCGAACTGCTCAAGCCCCTTGCGACCATTGAAAACACCCTGGTGATCGTGGGCAGCCACGACAACACCCTGGATGTTCTGGCCGACCAGATCCGCCGGTCCGGAAACCCCGATCAGGTCACGGTGTCATCGAGTCATGTGGGCAGCATGGGCGGATTGATGGCCCTGAAGAAAGGGCTTTGCCACCTTGCCGGATCCCACCTGCTCGACGAAAGCGACGGCACGTACAACCTGTCCTATATCCGTAAACATTTGCCGGACAAACCGGTCCGCGTGGTCAATCTGGTGCTCCGGGATCAGGGGCTGATCGTCCCCAAAGGCAATCCCAAAGGCATCCTGGGCATCGACGATCTCTGCCGACCGGACATCCGGTTCATCAATCGTCAGGCCGGTTCGGGAACACGAATCCTCCTGGATTACAAGCTGCGTGAGCAGGGTCTGGACCACAAATTGATTGACGGATATCAGCTGGATGAGTATACCCATATGGCCGTGGCCGTGGCGGTTCTGTCCGGCGCCGCCGATGTGGGGCTCGGCATTTACGCGGCGGCCCGGGCCCTTGACCTTGACTTTATTCCCGTGGTCACGGAGCAGTACGATCTGGTGATCGATCAGGCGTTTATGGATTCACCGATGATCCGAACGCTTCTTGACACCATAGAAGACCCGGCCTTCCAAAACCGGGTCCTGGCCCTGGGGGGGTACAGCACCGAAAAAACCGGGACCGTCATTCTGTGACCCGGAACCTCCGGACAGGAGCCTATCACATCAGGGAGCGTGTCATTTTATGGAAATGTATCAGGCCGTCATCCTGGGTATCGTTCAGGGTCTGACGGAATTTCTGCCCATCAGCAGCTCAGGTCATCTGGTCCTCGTTCAGCAGCTTTTCGGCCTGAAAGAGGCCGAACTGGTGTTTGACGTGGGGCTCCATGTGGCCACCCTGACGGCCGTCCTCATCTATTTCAGGCGGGATCTGGCCGCCATCCTGACCGCCCTGGGCCGGATGACCGGCAAGGTCCTGACCGGGCGCATGGTCTGGTCCCAGGCTCTCCTCGACGGGGACGTCAGAATGGCGGTACTGATCGTCATCGGCACCCTGCCTACCGTGGTGATCGGCCTTTGTTTTCACCGTATCGCCGAGCGGATGTTTTCATCGGTGGCCTTGGTGGGCGCGGCCCTGTGCATCACCGGAATGATGATCTGGCTGACCCGGCCCCTTCAGAACCGGAGCCTTGCTATCGATCGTTTTTCCATCAAAAAGGCCCTGATCATCGGACTGGTCCAGGGGCTCGCCATCACCCCGGGCATTTCCCGGTCCGGGTCCACCATCGCCGTCGGACTTTATCTGGGCCTGTCCCGGGAGCTGTCGGCCCGATTCTCCTTTCTGCTCAGCATTCCGGCCATCTGCGGTGCGGCCGTTCTCCACCTGAAGGATCTGAACGGAGCCGAGCAGCTGCCGCCGGTCGTTCTGGCTTCCGGCATGGCCGCCGCCGGTGTGTCGGGGTATCTGGCCCTTGCCTTTCTGGTGTTTATCGTGAAAAAAGGACGATTGTTTGTTTTTGCTCCCTATTGCTGGCTTCTTGGCCTTTTGTGTCTTGGCCTGACCATTTTTTCTTAACCATTGAAACCAATCTGTTTGACCCCAGAGGAAGACACCATGAACAAAAAAATTTTCAGGGAATACGATATCCGGGGTGTGACCGGGACGGACCTTGACGATGACAAGGTGGTCCTGATCGGTCGGGCGGTGGGCACCCTTTTGCGCCGTGAAGGCCGACGCAGCCTCGTCGTGGGACGGGACTGCCGTCTGACCTCGGACCGCTATGCCGACAAGGTCATCGAAGGTCTGATGTCCACCGGCTGCGAGGTGCTGGACATCGGCGTCTGCCCCACCCCGGTCATGTACTTTTCGATTCAGCATTTCAAGGTCGAGGGCGGCCTGATGGTGACCGCCAGCCACAACCCGCCGGAATACAACGGGTTCAAGCTCTGCAGCGGAACCGATTCCATCCACGGTGAGGGAATTATGACCCTCTACCGCCTGATCGAGCAGCGGGATTTCGAGACGGGCACCGGCGCCAGGCAATCGGCGGACGCTGTTAAGCCCTACATGCAGTACCTGTTTGATACGATTCGCATCAAAAGACCCCTCAAGGTGGGGGTCGACGCGGGCAACGGGACGGCAGGCCCCCTGGCGGTCCCGGTCCTCCGGCATTTCGGTTGCGAGGTCCATGACCTTTATTGCGACATGGACGGTCGTTTTCCCAATCACGAGGCCGATCCCACGGTGGCCGCCAACATGAAGGACCTGATCGCCCTGGTCCGTGACAAAAAGCTGGATCTGGGCATCGGCTACGACGGGGACGGAGACCGGATCGGCGTGGTCGACGAAACCGGGGCGATCGTCTACGGTGACCAGCTGATGATCGTGTTCGCCCGGGAGATTCTGACGCGCAAACCCGGAGCCACCTTCATTTCCGAAGTCAAATGCTCGAAAACCATGTACGACGCCATCCGCGAGCGGGGCGGCAACGCCGTGATGTGGAAAACCGGTCATTCGCTGATCAAAAAGAAGATGAAGGAGGAAAAGGCGGCCCTGGCCGGTGAAATGAGCGGGCACATCTTTTTCGCCGATCGGTACCTGGGCTTTGACGACGCCCTGTACGCCACCTTGCGGCTGCTTGAAATTCTCTCGGACACGGGCCTCTCCATGTCCGACCTGCTCAAGGACATTCCGGCCACGTTCACCACCCCGGAGATCCGGGTGGAGTGTGCGGACGAGGTGAAATTCAAGGTGGTCGACGCCGTCACCGATTATTTCAGAAGCCGTCACGACATCATTGATATCGACGGTGTCCGGATTCTGTTCGACGACGGATGGGGGCTGGTTCGCGCCTCGAACACCCAGCCGGCCCTGGTGCTTCGGTTCGAAGCCCTGAGCGCGGCGCGCCGGGATGAGATCCGGGCCTATGTGGAAACAACGCTGGCGAACATCATTGAATCCCTGTGAGGCTTTTGGTCCGGCCGTCGTCCATGCGTCCTTTCGGGCGGCGGCCGGATTGATATAATTGCTCGTATTTAAAGGTTATAATCCTCTTTTCGTTCCGGGTTACCCCACGCTTTTTTACTTCCGAAAAAAAATCGGTCCTGCTCGATGATTCCCCTTGAATTTTTTTGAGGTATGGTGTAATGAAAAACCATAGTGCCTTTTGAAGGAATGCTCAAACGCGTGTAATACCTCAAAAGAAATGTCTTGAATCGCGTATTTCCGCTGGTTTACAAGACCGCCGACAACACTGAAAAAAATATCTTTTTGATATCATCATATCTTACAATCGTGCTTGGTCATGACGACAGGGTATGGTTGTATCAAAAGGCCAAGACGGTCCCGGCATCGGGAATAACTCAGGAAATGTTCATTTTTTTACAAGGAGGAGTGGTTTTGCCAGAAGGAACTGTAAAGTGGTTTAGCGACAAAAAAGGCTATGGTTTTATTGAGCAGGAAGACGGGAGCGATGTGTTCGTTCATCACAGCTCCATTGATATGCCCGGTTTCAGAACCCTGTCCGAGGGAGAACGCGTCTCGTTCGAAATTGAAACCAGCGGTCGAGGGTCTGCTGCAAAGAATGTCATCAAGTTATAAACAATGCTGCAATATTTTTCGTGAAAAACCCCGCCGCCCGGCGGGGTTTTTGTTTTTATCGTTTGACGGCTTCGTAGATCGTTCGGGATCAAGGCTTGCGAAGCCCGAGGAATGAGGCGTACTTAAGGTACGCCGCAGTGACGAGGGCTGACGCGTAACGCTAAGATCGGACGGTTTAAGAAACCGTCATCGTTTGAAGGCTTTTTCGATGCTGCCCAGACTGTAACGGGTCCAGGTGGGACGGCCGTGGGGGCAGAACGAGGGCTGCTCGCAGGCGTCCATCCGGGCCAGCAGATGCCGGATCTGGGTGTCGGACAGGGACTGGTGTGCCCGGATCGCTCCGTGGCAGGCCATGAGGATCAGGCAGTCGTCCAGGGCCTGCTCCAATGCTGTGGACGTGCCAAGTTCCACCAGTTTTTCGGCAATCTCGGTGACGAGGCGGGTGATCATCCCTTCGGACAGGACCGCCGGGACCGCTTTGACGGCAAAGGTGTTCGGGCCGAAGGGCTCGATCTCCAGTCCGCGATCCGCCAGCCCGTCGAGCACACCGGAAAGGGCCGCCGCCTCCTTGTACCCCACCTCGATGGTTTCGGGAATCAGAAGGGACTGACGGGCGATGGCCCCCTGTTTGTTTTTCAATTCCTCGAATACCACCCGCTCATGGGCCGCATGCTGGTCGATGATGATCAGGCCCTGATCCGATTCACAGAGGATGTAGGCGTTGTGAAGCTGTCCGATAATCCGTAAATCTTTGAAAAAACTGGGCTCCCACAGGGCGGCCTCCCGGGGGGGAGCGGCGGGGCCGGTTTTTTTTTCGTCAAGGGCTCCCGGGGTGAACCGATCCGGAGAACCGACCGCGTTTCCGGTGCGGGCCGGAGCGTCCGAAGCGGCAGGCGCGACGAACGGGGGCGGTTTTTTTTCACAAACGGCCTGCGGGTCGTCGTCGGCGGCACGGCTGAACACCTGCGGTCTGTTGAATGCCTTGGGGTGTACCGTGGAAACGGGCCGGACGTCGGGTCGTGTCGACATCGAAGGGGCAGGCGTTTGAACGGCATACACCGCCCGCTCGGCATGGGTCAGGGCCTGGGACACGGTGGTCTGAACCGAGGTGTAGATGCGGCTGTGGTCCACAAACCGGACCTCGTGCTTGGTGGGGTGAACATTCACATCCAGCTGATCGAAGGGAAGAGTAAGAAACAGAACGGCCACGGGAAACCGCCCTTTCATCAGCCGTGATCCGTAGGCGGAGATCAGGGCGTGAATCAGGCGGCGGTCTTTGATGTGACGTCCGTTGATGAACAGAAAGATCCGCTGGGCACTGCTGCGGGTCATGTCCGGTGAGGAGACCAGCCCCGACAGGGACAGGTAGCCGTCATCGAAGGCCACCGTGATCAGGCTGTTGTGGAATTCCCGGCCGAGCACATCCACGGCCCGGTCGTAGGGGTCCGCGGCTTCGGGCCAGCTTTTCACGGCCTTGCCGTTGTGGCTCAGACGGAACTGGACCGTGGGCCAGCCCAGGGCGATGCCGGCGATGGTGTCCAGGATATGACCCATTTCGGTGGTGGTGCTTTTGAGAAACTTGCGGCGGGCCGGGGTGTTGTAAAACAGCTGTTCGACGGTGATGACCGTGCCGGGGGCCACCCCCATGTCCCGGACCTTTCGGACCGTGCCGCCGTCGATGAAAATGCCGACGCCGATATCCGAGGTCCTCTCCCGGCTGACCAAACTGAAGCGGGACACGGAGGCAATGCTGGGAAGCGCCTCGCCCCGAAAGCCCAGGGTTTTTATGGAAAACAGATCCTCATCGTTGTAGATCTTGCTGGTGGCGAACCGTTCGACGGCAAGGAGGGCATCGTCGCGGCCCATGCCCAGGCCGTTGTCCGACACCCGGATCAGGGATTTGCCCCCGTTCTCGATCTCGATGGCGATCAGGCTGCTCCGGGCGTCCAGGGCGTTTTCCACCAGCTCCTTGACCACGGAACCGGGGCGCTCGACCACCTCGCCGGCGGCGATTTTATTGGACAGGATTTCAGGAAGTACGCGCACCCGGGCCATGGCGTCAGACCCCTTCTATGGTTTTTTTTTGTCCAGATAAAAGCGTACCAGAAACTCCGAGGCGTTGGGGGCCAGGTTGAACCGCATGCCGGCCTCGTCGATCAGCTGAATGATTTTTTTCTCGGGATGATCCCGACGGGTTTCATCGATCCAGCAGATGGCCTTTCGGATGCCCTGGCCTTCGGGGATGACCGTACTCATAATGAATGCTCCCGGGGTTAGAGGTTGGGACGTCTGGTATGGACGTCCGTAGCCGATTCAAACGCGTGGGCCACCGTCAGCAGGGTGGCCTCGTCAAAATGCCGTCCCATCAACTGAAGCCCAATCGGAAGGCCACGACGGTCGAAGCCGCAGGGTACGGAGAGGGCCGGAATCCCGGCGAGGTTCGCCGAGATCGTGAAGATGTCGGAAAGATACATCGTGAGGGGGTCGTCCGCATCCTGGCCGATGCGACCGGCCGGTGAGGGCGAGACCGGCGACAGCAGAAGATCACAGTGCTCGAACGCCGCCTTGAAGTCCCGGATAATCAGTGTGCGCACCTGGGAGGCCTTGTTGTAATAGGCGTCATAATAGCCCGACGACAGGGCGTAGGTGCCGATGATGATCCGGCGCTGCACCTCCAGGCCGAACCCCCGGGACCGCGTTTTACGGTACATGTCGATCAGTTCGGTCTGGTCCGTGTCCCGGAGGCCGTACTTGACCCCGTCATACCGTGCCAGGTTGGAGCTGGCTTCCGAGGGGGCGATCACATAATAGACCGCCACCGCATAGGGCGTGTGGGGCAGGGAGATCGGGACAAATTCGGCCCCGAGATCCCTAAGGGTCACGACGGCCTGATCCACGGCGTCTTTCACGTCGGGGGCCATGCCCTCGGCGCTGAAGTATTCGGTGGGCAATCCGATTTTCAGGCCCGTGAGACGTCGTCCGAGTCCGGCGGTGAAATCGGGCACCGGTTCCCGGACCGAGGTGGAATCCTTGGGATCGAAGCCGGAAACGGCATTCATCAGAAGGCCGCAGTCCCGGACGTTCCGGGTCAGCGGACCGATCTGATCCAGGGAGGAGGCAAAGGCCACCAGGCCGTAGCGCGAGACCCGACCATAGGTGGGTTTGAGTCCGACCACGCTGCAGTGGGAGGCCGGCTGTCGGATCGACCCCCCGGTGTCGCTGCCCAGGGAGCCCAGGCACATGCCCGCGGCCACCGAGGCCGCCGACCCGCCGCTGGAACCGCCGGGCGAATGGTCGGGATGCCAGGGGTTGGTCGTGATGTGGAACCCCGAGTTCTCGGTGGTGGAGCCCATGGCGAATTCGTCCATGTTCACCTTGCCCGCGATGACGGCGCCGGCTGCCTTGAGCTTTTCGATGACGCCGGCGTCGTAGGTGGGGACGAAGGATTCGAGCATTTTCGATGCGCAGGTGGTTCGAAGTCCCCGGGTGCAGATCAGATCCTTGATGGACAGGGGGATGCCGGTGAGGGGGCCACCCTCGCCCCGGGCCAGCATCTGATCGGCGGCATCGGCATCGGCCAGGGCCCGGTCAGGGTCCACGGTGATGTAGGCACGGACCGTTTTGTCCACCTGCTCGATACGGTCAAGCACGGCTCGGGTCAGTTCCCGCGAACTGAAGTCTTTGCGTTTCAGCCTGTCGGCCGCCTCATGAATGGAAAGATCGTAAAGCGTCATGGTAATGTCCCGATGATGGTAATGGTTTATCCCACGATTTTGGGAACGATGAAACACCCGTTTTCATGGACAGGGGCGTTTGCCAGGGCCTGATCCGTGCCCGGTGACGGGATGACCACGTCGTCCCGGAAGGCATTGGACAGGGACAAGGCGTGGTGGGTGGGCGGCACGCCCTCGGTGTTGACCTGCCCCAGGGTATCCACATAGTTGAGAATGGTGCCGATCTGATCGGCCAGTCGATCCGTCAGGGTCTCGTCCAGTTCAAGACGGGCCAGATCGGCAACCTTGCGTACGTCCTCGCGTGAAATGCTCATGCTGTGTCTATCTCCTCACCAGAAATGCGTCGATGTTGTCCTGTTTCAGGCGGTTCAGGCCGGCGGCGGCGTCCATCCTGTCCCGGTAGGCACCGATCCTGACCCGGAACCAGATTTCATCGTCCCGGACCAGCCCCTTGACCCAATGGGCCTGATACCCGAGCCGTTTCAGCCGGGCCACCATTTTGTCGGCGTCCTCGGCGGTCCGGAATGATCCGGCCTGGATCGTGTATTTGTAGACGGCCGGGTCATGATCGTCGGCGGGCGACGGCGGGGCCGTCGTCTTCGGTCCGGCATCGGACGGCCCGGCGATCGCGGCCGCCTTGGTCAGCTGGGACGGGCTGACGATGGGTTTCCTCCGTTTGACCACCGTGCGGTTTTTTTCCGCCGGGGCGGAGGTTGGGGGCGGTGTCGCCGACACCGTTTTCCGATCATCGGGGTCCTTGTTCAGTTCCTTGAAAAAATCGAATTCAGGCCCCGTTTGGGGAACCTGTTCCATGGCGTTTAAATTCAGACGGTTTTCGGCTTCGAGGCTTCCGGAAATCTCAAGGAAAAGGCCGTCCTGATCAAGATCCACCCGGATCATGTTGCGGCCCACCAGCGTTCCCAGGAAAAAAAACAAAGAAAGAAGCACCACCAGCCCGGCGCCCCAGCCCAGAGCCCGCTGCCTGCTCAGGGTCAGGACCGCCTGCGTCTTGTCCGCCTGGGTGTCGCCGTTTTTTTTCATCGCCCCGCCATGGCCTGAGGGTTACATCCGTTCCGGGGCGGAAACGCCCAGAAGGGACAGTCCGTTTCTGATCACACTCTGAACCGCCTGGATCAGGTAGAGGCGGCCCATGGTGAGTTTGGGATCGTCGGTCAGAACCTTGTGCCGGTTGTAGTAGGCATGGAACGAGGCCGACAGGTTCATCAGATAATAGGAAATCCGATGGGGCTCCAGGTTTTTTCCGGCCGTTTCGACCACCTCCGGATAACGGCCAAGGGCCTTGAGCAGGGCGATTTCCTCGGCCTCGACCAGAAGGGCCACCGCCTCGTCGTCCCGGATCACCTCGTGAAGGTTCTTTTCCTCGGCGGCCTTTCTCAGCACGCTGGCGATCCGCGCATGGACATACTGGACGTAGTAAACCGGGTTGTCGTTGGTTTTCTTTTTCGCCAGTTCCAGGTCAAATTCAAGCTGGCTCTCGTAATGACGGGACAAAAAGATGAATCGGGCCGCATCGGACCCCACCTCGTCAACCACGTCCTTGAGGGTTTCGAACACGCCGCCCCGGGTGGTCATGGCCACGGGTTTCCCCTCGCGGACCAGGGACACCAGCTGGACCAGGATCACGTCAAAGGCCTCGCCGCTGTGGCCGGACGCCATGATCCCGGCCTTCATGCGGGGAATGTAGCCGTGGTGGTCCGCACCCCAGACATCGATCACCCGGTCGAAGCCCCGGGCAAACTTGTCCTGGTGATAGGCGATATCCGAGGCGAAGTAGGTGGTCTGTCCGTTGCTTCGAACCACCACCCGGTCTTTCTCGTCGCCGTAATCACTGGTTTTGAACCAGAGCGCGCCCTCATGCTCGTAGATGATGCCCCGGTCTTTCAGGGCGGCGATGGCGCCGTCCACCCGGCCCTCGTCATAGAGGCTCTGCTCGCTGAACCAGCGGTCGAAGGTGACCCCGAAGTTTTCAAGGTCCTTGGCGATGTCGGCCAGGATGCTGTCCGCGGCATACCGGGCGCAGACGGCGATGCCCTCGTCCTCGCTCAGATCGAGCAGGGTTTTTCCGTTGCGGTCGAGCACCTGGTCGGCCAGGTCGATGATGTAGTCGCCCTGGTAGCAGTCGTCGGGAAAGTCGACGGTGCGTCCCGACCGTTCCAGATATCGCAGGTACACCGACCGGCCCAGGGTGTTGATCTGCCGTCCGGAATCGTTGATGTAGTATTCGGTCTGGACCTCATAGCCGCAGAACCGAAGGACACGGGCCACGCTGTCACCCACGGCCGCACCCCTTCCGTGGCCCACATGGAGGGGACCGGTGGGGTTGGCGCTGACGAATTCCACCTGGGTCCGGATGCCCTTGCCCAGGGTCGACGCACCGTACCGGTCCTTTTGTTCGTGGACCGTGACCAGTACCTCATGCCAGGCCCGGGGCGTCAGAAAAAAGTTGATGAACCCCGGTCCGGCAATGTCGGTCCGGGCCAGGATACCCCGGGTATCCTCCAGATGGCGGACAATGATGTCGGCGATTTTCCGGGGAGGCATCTTCTGGGATTTGGCCATGATCATGGCCGTGTTGACCGACAGATCCCCCTGGGCTTCGACCCGGGGTTCTTCGACAAAGATCTCGGGGACCTCCGGCGAGGGCAGGTCACCGGCTTCGTAGGCCCGTGAAAGGGCCTCTGTCACCATGGCGCTGATGGAGTGTTTCATAGTCCTACCTGTTTGGCGTTCGTTGCATGGTCATGACAAGCAACTGTCATATGAATTTTCGGGTATCAAGTCAAGAACCGAACCCCTCGCCCGCGCTTGCACGGATGCCCGCCCGGGCGCCTGATAAAAAAAGCCCGGAGTCTTGTCGGCAAGGCTCCGGGCGATTGGAATCGTGATCCGGCACGATCAGTCGTCGAAATCATCACTGATTTCGTCTTCATCCTCGAGAAGCTTGTCGATTTCCGCCAGTTCCTTTTCATCGACCAGAATGTCCGTGGGCAGATTGCCCCGATTGACCAGGGCGTCGGCGTCGGTGAATTCGATGGTCGCCGAATCCTTGGGATCATTGCCGAAGATTTCGGCAATCTTGGCGGCCAGCATTTCGGCGAAAAACTGGGGAGGATAGAAATTATGGCTCCGGAACAGATCGATCAGCGCGCGGCGGCCGTCGGCGATGGCGGGTTCCAGGCGGTCGAAGGCGAGTTTTTCCTCATAGAGAAGGGCGTACTTTCCGGGTTCTGTTTCGGCAAGTTCCTGAATGATCAACTGACTGTCTTTCTTTTTCAGAATGTATTTCTGATTCATGTCTTCTGGTCTCCTGAGGAATGGGTTTCCTCCCGTCCGAACGGATGGGCCTTCATCATTTTCATTTAGTGTAAAGACCGGGTTTTCCCACGGATACGGGTTCTATATACCGACTCCGTCCATCACGGCGGCCGCATAACCCGATCATAATAACCCAAAAAAATACCATGTCAATACCGGCGGTGAATATAATTCACGTCTTTGGGAAAAACAAACAAAAAATATTGACCAATGGTTCATCTGATGCTAATTAAGGCCTGAATTTAAAAACGGAGGAGTGGCCGAGCGGCTGAAGGCGGCGGTCTTGAAAACCGTTGAGTGTCAAAGCTCCGTGGGTTCGAATCCTACCTCCTCCGCCATAAAAATCAAATCTGTGGAGAAATGGCCGAGTGGCTGAAGGCGCGCCCCTGCTAAGGGCGTATGGGTTAACGCTCATCGAGAGTTCGAATCTCTCTTTCTCCGCCAGTTTGATTAAAAAAAGCCGCATTCGCTGAGGCGAAGCGGCTTTTTTTATTTGGTGATTTAAGGCGTTCATTCCGGCACAGGAGGCCCTGCGCCGGGATGCCGTTCCTATCGGGTGATCTTGACGATCTTCAGACCCATGCGCGGGCTGATCACGGCCAGGGTGATCACGTCGCCGGTCTTGACTTGTTTGACGGCGGCGCGGAAATCCGCAACAGAGCGGACGGGTTTCCGGTTGACTTCATCGATCATGTCGCCGGGCACAAGACCGGCCCGCGCCGCCTTGCTGCCCGGAGCCACGGCCGTGATGAACAGGCCGTCGGCGGCCTTGACATTGTACCGCCGCTCGATCTCCGGCGTGATCTCCGACACGGAAAGACCCAGGTCGGCCGGATCCTCGGTCGCTCCGCCCCGGGCCGCCGTACTCTGATCGTCGCGCTTGGCGATTTTCACGTCAAAGACCTTTTCCTTGCCGTCACGCAGCACCGTGACCTTGACCTTTTTATCGACCCGGATTCCCGCCACGATGGTGGTCAGGTCCCGGCTGTCCGACACCTCCTTGCCGTCGACGCGGAGGATGATGTCCTTGGCCTCGATGCCCGCCTCGTCGGCGGGGTCGCCGGGGAACACCTCCATGACCAGAACGCCTTTTTTGTCTTTCAGGCCGTAATAATCAGCGATGTCCTGGGTGATACCCTGGATGGAAACCCCCATCCACCCCCGGGTGACGTTGCCGCTTTCCTTGAGCTGGGCGATGATGTTCCGGGCCAGGTTCGCGGGAATGGCGAAGCCGATGCCCTGGCCGCTCTGAATGATGGCCGTGTTGATGCCCACCACCCGGCCGTCCAGATCGATCAGGGGGCCCCCGCTGTTGCCGGGGTTGATGGAGGTGTCGGTCTGGATGAAGTCGTCGTAGGGCCCGGAGCCGATGACCCGCCCCTTGGCGCTGACGATTCCTGCCGTGACCGTATGGCCCAGGCCGAAGGGATTGCCGATGGCCACCACCCAGCGGCCGACCTTGAGTTCATCGGAATCGCCGAGTTCGAGAACGGTCAGGGTTTCATCGGGGTCGATCTTGATCAGGGCCAGGTCGGTGTTTTTATCGGTGCCGATGATTTTGGCCTCGTATTCCTTGCCGTCCTTGAGAATGACCTTGATCTGGTCGGTATTTTCGACCACATGGTTGTTGGTGACGATATAGCCGTCCCGATCGATGATGAAGCCCGAACCCAGACTGCGCTGTTTGAATTCCTGCTGGGGCTGGTTGCCGAAGAACCGCTCGAACAGATCGTTCATCGGGTCCTCGTTGCCGAAGGGGTTTTTCTGGAAATGCCGGAAAACACGGCCGCCGCCGTTGACGGTTTTTTCCGTGGAGATGTTGACCACGGCGGGGCTGAGCGTTTCGGCGATGGCGGTGAAATCCGCAGGGATCATGGGGGGGCTGTCGGCCCGGACCGCTGCCGGAAGAGACAGGGCCAGCATCAGGGCCAGGGCGGTTATCCGGGAACGAAGAACGGATGCGTGTTCACGTGCATGTCTGTGTGCCATAAGGTCTCCTTGTCTGTCGTGAAGTCAATGGAATAATCGGATAGCAAAGCCTGTGCCGACCAAGGGCGGTCAGGGCGAATTTGTTTCAGGCCTATAAAATAAGACGGTTTTCCGGATCGTAAAGGCCCGGTTTCGGGCTTTGCCGTGCCGGGGCATCAAGCGGAATGGATATTTTTTACCCATGGTTCTTCCCAAAAAGATACAGCCGGCTATTTTTTACCCGGTTCGGTCTGTGGCGGCAGGACGTCAATGCAAAGGATGCGGTCAGGGGCGGTTGTCATCCGAACGGGTGAAGCCGGAACGGTTTGGGAAACCGTCCCGGCTTACAGTGCCCGTTTGAAAGGAGAATGAGAAAGGAATGTGTGACACGAAGTCGAGAATCTCTAAAGCAAAGGTGGTGCCAATAGTATGAATAATTTATATAACCAATTGAAGTTAAATGAAATAATATCATGAATTCCGCTTCGCGCTCCCTGGATTCCTCTGAAATCGACCGGGGTCTGTAACCGTTTTACCCGGATTGGCGCTTGCGCCCTGGATACCGCCGGAAAATCCGGATACAAAGGACCCACCTGCCGGTTTCAGACAAAAAAAAGGCCCTGCCGGTGAGGGCAGGGCCTGGGGTCATGGCAAGGGGGGGTGAGAGTGCCATAACATCGTCGGCATGAATCGTGATTCATGCGGATGATCGTGTGATTCCTCCAAGCGGATCGCGGGCGGAAACCCGAAGGCTCCCACCCGCGACGTGCCCGTTTGAAAGGAGAGTGGATGAAGAAAAGGTCTTGCTATGGTTTCGTTTGTGAATGGTACTTCTGCTTGCTTCACAAAACGTTTTTTCCGGTCCCTGGGGGAGGTCAACCGGGACAGGGCCTGCCGTTTTCATTGAATGCCCTATCCCGGTATCGTCCCCGGTTGGAGGAGAGGAGACTTACAAACGTTTACCGTCGACTGTCGTTCCCGGGTGATGTGAAAGAACCGTGATGACGCGATGGTGACATTATCCCAATGCATTCGGTGTGCCGGCTTGTACGGTGATGGAATGTTAAATTTGTATCTATTTGAAATTTATAATTAAATATTGTATTTAGTTCGGGTGTGGCGTATCGGTCACCGTTTTTTTCTTGAAAGTCCGGGACGGATCATGGATACTTTCGATCCACATCCGACACCGGAACCCGTATCCATGTGGGTTATTTGTATCCAGCTTGGCCGGCAAAGCGGGATCGATTAAATTAAAAGGCTGTGTTTTCAAGTTGTTGACAATAAACGGATCCATGGGCATCTGTTTTGCAAAGTGAGTGAGGGATGATGATGACCCCGAAGAAGCGCCCCGGAAAAATATGGAATGAAGTGCCTGCCCTGGTTTTTGTGGGGACCCTGCTGATCCTGACCCCGATTTTTGCCTTCATCACCATCGACAACATCCGGCGTCAGGAAAAAAACACCGAAATTCTTCTGGGGGAAAAGGGGGCCGCCCTGATCCGTTCCTTCGAGGCCGGCACGCGCATCGGGATTACCGGCGGCCCGGGGGAAATCCGCGAGTTGCAGAAGCTGCTGTTCGAAACGGCCCAGCAGCCGGATATCGACTATCTTCTGGTGGCCGACACCAACGGGACCATCATCGCCCACAGCAATTACATGTACACCGGTGTCATGCTCAATCTGTTCAGCCACAACAAGAAGGTCGATCTCCAGAAAATCGCCGACTCCAACAATCTGTACAAGCAGATCGTCGTCTCCCCCGAAGGCAAACGGACCTTTGTGGTGTTTCGGAAATTTTCTCCCTCGGGCCTGCCCCACCCCGGGTCCATCCTTTCGTTTTTCAATCAGTCCATGGGACGCAAGGGCATTCTGGATCTGACCGCGCCCGAAAAAATCATCGTGGTGGCCCTGGACATGGATTCGGTGGACGAAATGCGCAAAATCTATTTCAGGGACGCCATCATCACCGGGGTGATTCTGCTGCTCACCGGCATTTCGGGCATTATTTTTCTGTTCATGGTCCAGGGATACCGCAGCACCCGAAGCTCGCTCAAACGCATCAAGGTCTTTTCGAACACCGTGGTCGAAAACATGCCCGTGGGGCTGATCGCCCTGGATCACATCCGGTCCGTGGTCTCCCTCAATCAGGTGGCCAAGACCATTTTGAACATAGACTCCACCAGCGAAGGCAGGCCCGCGGCCGAGGTTCTTCCGAAGGAAATGGTCGAACGCCTGGATCAGCTGGGCCGGGACCAGGACATCCTCGACCGGGAAATCACCTGCATCCTGCCCGACGGGCGGCATCTGCCCCTGGAACTCAGCGCCGCCCTGCTCAAGGACCAGGAGAACGGTATCGCGGGAACCATCTGCCTGTTCAAGGACCTCACCGAGGAAAAAGCCCTGAAAAGCGAGGTGGAGCGCAGCCACCGTCTGGCCTCGGTGGGCAAGCTGGCCGCCGGGGTGGCCCATGAAATCCGGAACCCCCTGAGTTCCATCAAGGGTTTCGCCACCTATTTCAAGGAACGGTACAGCACCGTTCCGGAAGACCGGCAGATTTCCGACATCATGATTCAGGAAGTGGATCGGCTGAACCGGGTGGTTGGGCAGCTGCTGGAGTTCGCCCGGCCGGTGGCCCTGGCGCCCCGGACGGTCGCGGTCCGGCCGTTCATGGAAACCGCCCTCAAACTGATCGAACGGCGGACTGCGGACAGCCGGGTGACGGTCTCCTGCACCATCGATCCGGACATCGACACGGCCCTGTTCGATCCGGACCGGATCAGCCAGGTGCTGCTGAATCTTTTCATCAACGCCGTCGAGGCCATGGAAGACGGCGGCGAGCTGACGGTCCGGGTCTTTGCGCCGGACTGCGGCAAGCCCGCCCTGATGATCCGGATCAGCGACACCGGCCACGGCATCTCCGCCGAGGACCTGGACCATATCTTCGACCCCTATTTCACCACGAAAAGCTCAGGCACGGGTCTGGGGCTGGCGATTTCCCACAACATTGTCGAAGCTCACGGCGGCGACATCGGCATCGAAAGCCGCCCCGGCCAGGGGACCGTCATCACCCTTTCCCTGCCGCAGAAAAAGGATTCCCATGAACAGCCGTAAACGACATTCCCTTCTGGTGGTCGACGACGACACGGCCCACCGCACCATGCTGGCCACCCTGCTCACAGGCTGGGGCTACGACATTACCGAGGCCGACGACGGCCAGATCGCCGTCGACCGGGTCCAGGAACGGGCCTACGACCTGGTCCTGATGGATGTGCGCATGATCAAGGTATCGGGTCTCGAGGCCATGGAAAAAATCAAGGCCTTCAATCCGGCCATTCCCGTGATCATCATGACCGCCTATTCGTCCATCGAGACCGCCGTGGACGCCCTGAAAAACGGGGCCTACGATTACCTGACCAAGCCCCTCGACTTCGAAAAACTCAAGCTGACCATCAAGCGGGCCACGGATCATTTCGATCTCAAGGAAGAAAACCGGTTGCTCAAAATCAGCCTGGAAAACCAGTTCGACCGTCAGAACATCATCGGCCGAAGCCCGGCCATGGTCAAGCTGCTGGAAACCGTGGCCCAGGTGGCCCAGTCCGAGGCCACGGTGCTGATCACCGGGGAATCGGGGACGGGCAAGGAACTGATCGCCGGGGCCACCCATTACAACAGCCCCCGCAAGGACGCGCCCTTTGTGAAGATCAACTGTGCGGCCCTCACCGAGACCCTGCTTGAATCCGAGCTGTTCGGCCATGAAAAGGGCGCCTTCACCGGGGCCCACAAGAAAAAGGAAGGCAAATTCGTCCAGGCCGACGGGGGCAGCCTTTTCCTCGACGAGGTTAGTGAAATGCCCCTGTCCATGCAGGTCAAACTGCTTCGGGTGCTTCAGGAACGGGAGTTGACCCGGGTGGGCGGTGAGGACGTGATCAAGGTGGATGTGCGCCTGATTGCCGCCACCAACAAGAATCTGGTCGAGCTGGTGGCCCGGGGCGAATTCCGGGAAGACCTTTACTATCGACTCAACGTGGTGGATCTTTATCTGCCGCCCTTGCGGGAGCGCACGGACGACATTCCCCTGATCGCCCAGCGCTACCTGGACATGTTCGCCGAAAAGAACCGCAAAACGGTCAGCGGGTTCACGCCCCAGGCCATGGATGTCCTGATCCGCCATCCCTGGCCGGGCAACGTCCGTGAGCTGATGAACGCCGTGGAACGTGCCGTGGTGCTCTGCCAGGGCGCCTATCTGGACGCGGACAATTTTCTTGCCATCAAGGGTGCGGAGCCGGACAGGCCGGACGCTCCGGCCGGCTCCCTGCCGTTTTCCGCCGACATGACCCTGGAGGACGTGGAAAAGAATGTGATTTTAAGCACCCTGGATTCGGTGGACGGCAACAAGAGCGAAGCGGCACGGCGTCTGGGTATCACCCGTAAAACCCTGCACAAGAAACTCAAGCAATACGGAAAAATGTAGATGAATCACCCCGCCGTTCACAGATTAACCGAGCATGTGTTCTTTGTCGAAGCCCCCGAGCAGGGCCGCTTCCCCTACTGCCACGGCTTTGTGTTCAAAGGCCGGGACACCCTTCTGATCGACGCCGGGCTGGGCGATGCGCTGATACGGGAGGTGGACGATCTGTTTCATATCGACATCCTGGTCATCTCCCATTGCCATCCGGATCATATAAGGAGCCTTCACGTGCTCGGCGACCGGGCGCTTTTTCTGCCCCGGGAAACCCCGGAGGCCGTGGACGATCTGGAGACTCTGGGCGCCTGGTACACCGGCTCGGCCGAGGCGGGCCGTCACTGGGTCGAGGTCATCGGCAAGCCCTTCGGCATCGTCCCCCTGCGCCGTCCGGACCGGCGCTACGGCCACGGCGACATTTTTGATATCGGCACGGCCCGGATCGAGGCCGTCCACGTGCCCGGCCACCACGAGGACCACTACTGTTTTCTCGACCATGTGTCCGGCACCCTGATCACCACGGACATCGATTTTTCGGGATTCGGCCCCTGGTACGGCAATCCGTCCGGAAAGGTCGAGCTGTTCATGGACGGGGTCCGGCGGGTGATGGCTCTGCCTTACAAACGCGTCTGCTCGTCCCACCGGCCGCCCATCGAGGGTGACGCCGGCGAGGCATTCAACGCCTTTCTCGCCGCCTTCGACCGTCAAAAAAGGGAATTTTTCCGCTGCCTGGGGCAGGGGAAAACGCTGGAGGACCTCGTGGCGGTTTCTCCCCTTTACCACAACAAGTTTCTCGATCGGACCATCCAGAACATTTTCGAGCGGCATATGGCCGAGGAAAACCTGGCCCGGCTGATCGCCGAAGGTCGGGTGACCCTGGATAGCGGGGTCTTCAGGCCCACAGATTCTATTGACACGGAGGCATTATGATCCGCCCCATCAGCACAGCGGACGCGCCCCGGGCCATCGGCCCCTATTCCCAGGCCGTCTGTACGGGGAGTCTGGTCTTCATCTCCGGCCAGATCCCCATCGATCCTGAAACCGGCGCTCTGGTCGACGGCGACATCGGCGCCCAGACCCACCGGGTGCTCCAAAACATCCGGGCCGTCTGCACGGCCGCCGGCGGCGATCTGTCCCGGGTGGTCAAGACCACGATCTACCTGACCGACCTGGGCCTGTTTCAATCCGTCAACGCGGTCTACGCAAGCTATTTCACCGACTGCCCTCCGGCCCGGGCCACGGTCCAGGTCTCGGCCCTGCCCCTGGGCGCCCTGATCGAAATCGATGCGGTGATGGCCCTTTCAGACGGCGCCCCGTCCTGAACGATATGTCCGGCCGGACGGGATAACCGCCCGGCCCGGATCACTCAGGATTCTTCGGAAACATCGCCGTCTTTTTTGGGCAGGATCTCGCGGGTCAGGCCGTTGATGTCGCCGCCTTTGAGACCGATGTCCGCCAGCAGGGAATCCAGGAGAGGGGCCTGGCCCCGGTAACGGAGGGCGCTGTTCACCAGCTGATCGGACAGGTTGGCGGCGGGCGGCGCGTCACCCTCGCCGCCCGCCCCATGGCTGCCGCCGGTCAGGCCGTTCACCTGGATGATCTTGATGCCCTCGATCCGCTCCATGGGTTTGACGCTTTCACGAATGATATCCGGCAGGTACTTGATCAGGGCCATGCGGATCTGCATGGCCACCTGGCTTTCGGACAGGATGTTGTCGGCCTCGTTGAGCAGCCGTTTCCCGGCGGCCTCGACGGCGTAACTCTTTTCGGCGGCCTGGGCCTTGACGATCTCCGCATCGGCCTCGGCCTGGGCCGCGATCTTCACCGCCTCGGCCCTGTCCAGGGCCGCCTGTTTTTCGGCGTCGGCCGCCACCTTGATCCGGATGGCGTCCCGTTCGGCCGCTTGACGGGCTTCGACCAGTTCCACGGCTTTCTTTCGTTCGGCGATTTCGGTGTCACGCACCGTGGCCACCGCCTCCTCTTCCTTGACGGCCAGGGCCCGGGCCCGATCCGCCTCGGCCTGGGCCTCGGATTTCTCCTTGGATTTTTCGGCAATGGCGATGGCCCGGTCCTGTTCGGACAGCTCCACGGATTTTTTCTGCTCGATTTCAGCCGTCTCAACCGCCCTGGCCCGGGTGATGTCCTTCTCCTTGAGCCGCTGTTCCTTTTCGATGCGCCCTTCTTCCACGGCCCGTTCGGCCTCGATCTTGGCGGTGGCCACCTGCTGCTCGGCCAGGATTTTCGCCTGGTCGGCCTCCCGCTGTTTTTCCGCCTGTTTTTTGGCAATCTCGGAATTCTGTTCGGCCCGGCGGATCTCGATTTCCCGCTCCTGCTGCATGCGGGCGTATTCCTCTTCCCGGCGGATTTCGAGTTTCATCCGTTCGGCTTCCAGGTTCTTGGTCGCCACGGCCACCTCGGTGTCCTGTTCGATTTCATTGCGCTTACGGCGTCTGGCCTGAATTTCCTCGGTGAGCTTGGTCAGACCCTCGGCGTCGAAGGCGTTGTCCGGATTGAAAAATTCCTTGCTGGTCTGGTCCAGTCCCGTCAGCGATACCGATTCAAGTTCCAGTCCGTTTTTTAAAAGATCCTCGGAGACGGCCTGCTGGACTTTCTGGACGAAATCCACCCGCTGCTCGTGAAGCTCGATCATGGCCATTTCCGCCGCCACGGCCCGCAGGGCATCGACGAATTTGCCTTCGACCAGCCGTTTGAGCTCATTGGGCTCCATGGTTTTCATACCCAGGGTCTGGGCCGCGTTGGCGATGGCCTCCTCGGAGGGCTTGACCCGGACGTAGAACTCGGCGGTCACGTCCACGCGCATGCGGTCCCGGGTGATCAGGGCCTGGTCGTTGGACCGCTGGACCTCCAGCCTCAGGGTGTTCATGTTGACCGGAATGATTTCCTGAAACACCGGCAGCACCAGGGCGCCGCCGTTCATGATGACCTTCTGGCCCCCGGCCCCGGTCCGCACGAAGGAAATCTCCTTGGACGACCGTGTGTAGAGCTTGGAGATAAAAATGATGACGGCGATCAGACAGATGGCCGAGACCCCCGCAATAAAAAGAATTCCGGTCACTCCTTCCATAAAACGTATCCTCCAGATTGATGATTGAGGGTAATAGCGGACAACGCCCAGGACGGGCACCGCCGCGCGACAAGCATTTGACGTGTAAATCAGGATTTAGGTCACATCGTTTCAGCGATCATCCCGCGTTTGCGATTGACCGGAGCCCCCGGGAAGCGTGTCTTCGATGACCTTGTATACGGCCCGGTCCCGGTTGACGATCAGCACCGATTGACCCTGCTTGAAGGTCGCACCGTCCACATCGGGCTCGACCATCAGGTAGTGGGTGGTTCCGTGCCGATCGGTGAACTTGGCCTGGGCCGGGCTGCCTGCCCGGGCCGTGCCGATGACGATGGTGGCCGTCCGGCCGATGTAGCCGGCCTCGGACATCGCGGCGGTTTCATCCTGGGGCATCACCCGGGCGATGATCCGGCCGAACACCCGGATCTGGGGCAGGGTCGCCGTAACGGCAAGGACCGATGCGATCGTCCCGGGAAGGACACGGCCGGTCACATGGTTCGCCAGCATCTGGATGATCAGACCGGTGAGTCCGAAGCCGGTCAGAAACAGAATCACCAGAACCATCACCGGCACCCTGCCGATGTGCAGCCAGCCAAGAAGGTGTGTGAGTCCCGAATGGGCGTCCAGATCCGGGGCGTCCACATCCCAGTCCAGATCGGGGACCAGGGAATCGAGGAAGTCCGACAGGCCGAAACCCACGACGCTGCCCATCCCCTCGATCAGGGCGATCAGGACCATCAGACCGATGGATACGGTAAACGGCAGGTTTTGCCGGATCACCAGAAAATCAATCATCCCCGTTTATCCTTTGTTTTTTCCTTTGATGGACAAAAGCCGTTCATGGATTCGGTTTTTTCGCGCCATGGCCTCAAGCTCGGCCATGTTGGTCTCGTCTTTCAGTGTTCCGGACCGGGTTCCCAGAGGAACGCCGGCGGCTTTTTCCATGACCCGTTCAAACGCGGACTCGGCCCGGGCCACCCGAGCTTCGGCGGAATTGTTACGGGCCGAGCCCGCGGCCGTTGTCGACGGGGGCTGTCCGGCTTCGGCCTGGGCGCTGCGATACAGGCTCAGGTCGTCCTTCATCTGTCGTTTTTTGGCCTGCAGGGCGGAGATATAGCCTTCCAGTTCCTTTTCACGAATGCCGCAATCGGCAATGGTGGATTCGAGGACAGGGATCTGGGCTTCGATGTCCAGCTGCCGGGCGATGGCCGTTTCCGCCAGATCGTCACGGCCCTGGGATACGGCCAGTTCGATCTTTTCGGAAAGGTCTTCATGTTTTCTGTTTTCTTCCATCAGGCGGGAATTTGCAAGATGTTTGTTGGCCACGATCTTGCCCAGTTCGATGCGGACCTCGTCGATGGCCTCGTCGATTTCCATGATGGCCTGCTCCATGACGGCTTCGGGAACCGCGTCTTCCATGGCCCCGACCAGAGAACTGAAACTCGCGCTGATGATTCGTCCAATGCGTCCGATAAGTGTTTCCTTCATGTGGCGACTCCTTGTTTTGGATATCCCGAGTGTATCCCGGCGCCTTTCAGGCGGTCCGGGACCCTAAGCGTTGTTTCGGTCTTCCAGCTGCCTGACCAGAGCGGCCAGATCAAGCAGGGGGCGTGACCGTTTTTCCATCTGTTGTGGATTGTAGCAGTGATTCCAGCGATTTGTTCCCATTTGAAGCACCGATTCCATGATACGGAACAGGCGTTCGGCCACGTTTTTCTCCAATTCGCCCAGATCCGCGGCGGCGGGGGCGTTCGGGGACTCGGGCAGGGAGGACATCACACAGGCGATCAGATCCGGAAACCAGTCAAAGGCCCGAAAGATCAGCTCCGAATGGATTCCCTGCTCGTTTTCAGCCTGACGGACGGCCTCGATGACCGGGGCCATGAGGGTCTGGATCGTCTGAAAACACCCCGGGTAATCCGTCGTCGTCGATTGACGTTGCCGCTGCTCCCGGATGATGGCCCGCAGCTTGTCGCTGGGTGTGCCGGCCCCGCCGATGGTCAGGCGGCTCAGAAACTCGGCGTCTTCATGGGATATCCGGACGCTGATGGGTACGGTTTTGCTGGTCATGAATCACCTGTATATATAAGTTGGACGGTAAGGGTCTGTTTGGGGGATCGGAATCCGTTTCCCGTCGACCCGTTGAAAACAGATTATCCAAATCGAATACATTTGTAAACAAATAATGACATAGACCCCGAAGAACGTTGGGTAACGGTGCTCAGAGCCGCTTGAAGTACAGCTCCCGGCAGGTGTTTTCAATGGCCGTCAGGTGGGCGAGGGCCTGGTTGAAATCGTTTTCGGCGGTGCAGAACAGGCCGTGCCCGTAGACGATGACGCCGTCCTTGCCCGAAAGGGCCGGCGGCACGGTGTTGCAGAGACCAAAGGGGCCGGTGCCCACCTCGCCGGGGACGATGGGGATGCCCGAAACCGACCGGGGGTGGGGGCAGGTCCGGTAACAGGCGTCGCCCGGGGTACAGTCTTTTATCTCGCAGTCCATGGACAGGATCACGGCAAACCGGGGGTGGCCGTGGAGAATGGCCCGGTGGCCCGTGGATGAAAGGATGCCCAGATGGGCCGACAGCTCGCTGGAGGCGGTCAGGGCGGCGCAGGACGAGCCGTCCAGGGGGCAGGGGTCGACGCAGCCGGGCAGCCGGTCCAGAGAACTGCCGGTCTGGCTGATGTACAGCACATCGCCCAGGCGATAGGAGATGTTTCCGAAATAGGAATCCACCAGGCGCCGTTCGACCGTTTGCTTGCCCGCCTCGTCCATGGCCGCAAGCACCTGGGCCTCGGCGGTGAAGGGGCCCTGGGCCAGAGGGCCTTTAAACGGCGACGGGGCGGGCAGCATGGCGCAGGCCTGATCGAAGGCGCGGACAAAGCTCCGGCCCGTCCGCCCTGTTTTCCGGGCGGCCAGGTAATCGGAGAAAAATTTGACGAAGGCGGCGAAGCAGACCGAGGAAAGGGTCACGAAGGCCTGCTCCAGGCTGACGGTGCCGTAGGTGACCACGCCCCGGCCCGGCACGATGGCGCTTTTGCGTCGCCGAAGCAGGGCAATGATCCGGTCCGGATCATCGGCATCGGCCACGGGCAGGTCGTGGAGAAAGGTCCGGGTTTCGCAGTCCCGGGGCACGATGACCCCCCCGGCCGTTTTTGCCAGGTAATCGAGGATGCCGGCGTAGGGTTCGGCGGGCCGGGCGATCATCAGCGAATTGACGGACAGGCCGTCAAACAGGCGCAGGGCCAGGTCCCGGTCCGGAGATAAACGGTTCCAGGCGATGTCGTCATCGAGAAACCCCATCAGCACCCCGCCCGGGTCGATCAGTCCTGCGGCGGTCAGGCGGTTTTCGAAATCCGTGAAGATCGTGTCCATCTATTCCCCCCGGATTTTGTAATAGGCGGCCCGGGCCCTGAGAAAGGCGTCCCGGTCAATGGGGTTCACCGTCACGCCCGGCCCTGAGGTTCCCGGTTCCGTAAAAAAACGTCGGGGCAGGTCATCGTCGGCGTCGGTGAAGCCGTTGGCCCGGTTCATGGCCCGCTCGTTTTTGCAGATCCTTGCCCCCACGGCCAGAAGGTCCTGTCCGGTGGCGGCAAGGCCGGTCACCGCCTCAAAGACCCGTGCGTATTCCTCCAGGGTGGCGGCAAAGAAAATAAATTTGCAGGCGGTCAGGGAGTCGGCCGCAGCGTTGATGTCTTCGCCGATCTTGATCATCCGTGCCTTGCCCGCAAAGGAGAAACGATCCGTGGCCACAGGTTTTCGAAGGATTTCATGGCTGATGGGATAGGCCCTCAGATGGCAGGCCCCCCGGGTGGACACGGCAAAGGACAGGGCCATGCCCAGGGCGCCCCGGGGATCGTAGGCCGACAGTTCCTGGGATTTCACGCTGATCGAGGTTTCGGGCCGTCCCATGCTGCGGGCGTAACGGGCCGAACCCTGGCCCAGGGCACGGCCGTCGCCCCGGCCCCGGCCGATGTCCTCGAGCAGGGTCAGAATCTCACCGGGCGACAGGGTCCGGCCCTGAATTTCCGCAAAGCAGGACAGGGTGGCCGCCGCCGAAATGGTGTCCATGCCCAGATCGTTGCACAGCTGGTTCGCGGCCATCACCGTTTCCTTGTCCGTGTTGGACAAAAGGGCAGAAAAGTGGGACAGGGTTTCGAATTCGGGCATGGCCCGTCCGTCTTGGGCCACTTTTTTACACTGGATGGCGCAACCCCGGCAGCCCTTGCTTTTGGGCGCATAGGCGGCGTTGAACGTCACGGCGTTCATGGTCTTTGCCGGGTCGAACCGGGTTTTCCGAAAATTGTCCGTGGGCATCATCCGCCGACTGTCCATCAGGTCGTACAGAGCCCCGGTGCCGAACCGGGACAGACCGAAGGGGCCGGACAGGGCCGGGGAGGCCGACACCAGCCGGACGATGTCCTCCCTGGCCCGGGACAGGGCCTCGGCGTCATAGACCGGGATGCGTCCCCGGCCGCGGACGCTCAGGTATTTGATGTTTTTGGAGGCCATGACCAGGCCGATCCCGGTCCGACCCGCGGCAAAATGCCGGTCGACGATGATGCTGGAAAACAACACCCCGTGCTCCGCCGCCGGACCGATCACCGCCGAAGCGGCCCGAGGGGAAAGGCGGTCGAAGGTCGCGCCGACCGAGTATCCCGCAAGGGGCCGCGCATCGACGAAGACCGGTCCGTCGGCTGAAATCTCGATGCCGCAGAGTGTATCGCTTCTGCCCCGGATGATCACCCCGTCGATTCCGGCCTTTTTCATCATCACGCCCAGGGCGCCGCCCACCGAGGCGTCGCCCACGGCACCGGTCAGCGGAGACCGGCTCATCACCGTCATCCGTCCCGAGGTGGGCGAGGCGGTGCCCACCAGGGGCCCGGTAAAAAACAACAGCGGCATGGCCGGATCATCCCAGTTTCGGGTGACCTGATCGTTCAGATAACGGCCCGCAAGCCCCCGCCCCCCGATCCAGGTATGATACACCGACGGCTCCGGGGTTTCAAAGGCCCAGCTTTTTGTGTCAAGATCAATAATCAGTATGCGTCCGCACCACCCGTTCATTATCGTCCTTTCAACCCATGGGTTATGGCCTGACCATACAACCGTCACAGTTCTTTGGCCAGAAAAAACAGGGCTTCCATCTTGGGGATGGGGCGTTTCTCTTTAATCCGCTTTTATCCCGCCGTTGTGTTTCCGGACAGGTTCGGTTAATAAGGAAGCGACGAGTCCCGAAATGAAAGGAAAGGGGTTGACGGATGGATCTTGAACGACGGATGGCGGCGGTGAGGGCGTTTCTGGATGAGCTGGGAATCGGATCCGGCGCGGGCGTGGAGACGCCGGAGTACCGGCAGGCGCTGCATCGGGAAATAGCGGCGGTGACCGGCAGGCCCATCGGCCCGGCCGATCTGAGTGATCCCATGGGTAAGGCCATGGTCGATCTGTTTTTCACCAACCCCGCCATCGCCGGGAAATTTCTGGCGGCGGACCGGCCCCGGCTGACCCAGCTTCTGATGACCGTCACCGATCTGCCCGGCTTTCCCCGATACATTGAACAGGCTGCCGACGTGGGCGGCGGCCCAGGCATTGTCTGTTTGTGGCTGGCCCAACGGTATCCCGAGGCCCGGTTCACGGTTTTTGACCGGTCCGACAAGGCCCTTTCCGTGGGCCGGACCTGGGCCCGCACCCTTGGCCTTGCCAACGTACACTATCAAAAAGCCTCCTACGCCGATCTGGCCGGGTCGTCGACGCCGGAACGCTTCGACCTGGTCCTGGGTCTGGGGGCGTTGAACCTGTTGCTGAGCCCCGGAGACGGAAGGCCCCATCTGTGCGCCGCCGTCGATCCGTCGTCCTTTACGGGCCGTGAGCCGTTGAACGACTTCGTCGCCGCCTGCCGTCGCCTGCTTTCACCGGAGGGCCTGCTGTACTTTTCACAAGGCAGTTTCAGCGATCTGGGCCTTTTGGGTCTGTTTGACGCCCTGCGGTCCCAGGGCCTGGGTGTGGACTGGCGGTACAGCCACGCGGTGGGAGACGGAGAGGCGGCCGCCTTTTCCATCAAGGCCCTTCACCTGTTTGCCCGGACCGATCGGCCCACGGTGTTTTGCGATGCCAGGGACGATCTGGCCGTCCTGCTGTACGCCGCGAAAAATCCTCGTTTTTCCGACAAGATCGTGCTGGGTCACGGGGACTTCGAAGCCTGGCTGGGCCTCTTATCCGACGGCATCAAGCTGGCCGATATCAGAGCGCGTCAGGCCGACGGACGCATCGAGAGGTTCACCCTTTACGTGAAATCCGGCGTGCTTGGATTTTTTTCATCCCATTCAGGCGGGGGACGATCCGGTTTTATCCATAGCGCCGCCGCCTACGAATCCACCGTGGCCCGTCTCCGGGATATCGTGGACCACTATCGGAAACAGAACGTGACCCTCGACAGTATCGCCTGGCATCCTGCCGTGTGACGGCTTTGAAAAACGCCCGATGTCTGCGTTACGCGTCAGCCCTCGTCACAGCGGCGTACCCTTAGTACGCCTCATTCCTTACGGCTTCGCAAGCCTTGACCTCGAACGTTTTTCGAAGCCGCTACGCGTTTGGTGGATTGTGTTCAAAAAACCAAAAAAAACGGCGCGTTTCCATCGAAACGCGCCGCCTGATTGGTGAGAAACCGATTGTTTAACAGCCTCCGCACCCATCCGAATCACAGCTGCACCCGCAGCCGCAACCGTCGTGGGACTGGGTGGCCGTGTCGCTGATGCCCACCACCTCGATGTCGAAGGTCAGGGCTTCGCCGGCCAGGGGATGATTCAGGTCTACCACCACGGCCTCATCGGTCACTTCGACGATGTGGGCGGGAATCTGCTGTCCGTCCGGCGTGGTGAGCACGATGGTCTGGCCCTCCTCGGGATTCATTTCGGGCGGCACCTCGCTGCGGTCGAAGGCATGCATGTGATCGTCGTTCCGATCGCCGTAGGCCTCGCCGGGCTGGAGGGTGAAGGTCTTTTTCTCGTTGAGGGTCATGCCCAACAGGGCCGACTCAAACCCCCGAATAAGTTGCCCGGCACCCATCTTAATTTCCAGGGGTTCGCGACCTTCGCTGGAATCGAACACGTCCCCGTTGGCCAGGGTTCCTGTGTAGGCCACACTGACAAACAGGCCGTTTTCAACAATTTTCATGTACTTCTCCTTTTGGAAGAGATTGATAAGGCCCATAATATGTGCAGTGATCGGTTCCCTGTCAAGCCGGGTTGGAAAAATGGTCAGGGGCGTCCCGTGCCAGGGAAAAGGACCACCCGTTCGTTGGCCGGGTGGTCCTTTCCGGTCAGCTCGCTTTTTTGGCGGTCAGGGCGGCGTTGGCTGCCGCTTCGACCTTGATGTACACGTCGGCGTAGGATCGTTTTTGTCCGTCGACGGTCAGAAGATCCTCGTCGATGCGGATGTCGAACAGACGCTGGTTTTCTTGCAGATAAGGACGGATCAGGGCCCAGTCCGCCTCGGTGAGCGCGGCGAACCGTCCGCCGTTCAGCTGTTCGTCAACGATCCGGCGATGGGGATCGCGCATGTAGATGGCCCCGCCGGACGCCAGGGAAAACAGGTTGGAGCCGGGATAGGGCGTGGCCTGGGGCTTCAGAACGCCGAACTCGTCGTAGGCCATGCCGTTCAGGATCACGAATCCGCCGCCGTTTAAGGGATCACCGGCCATGAAGGATTCGGCCAGATAGTCCAGGCACGTCCCGTTGATCACCACCCGGGGGTGCCCCGTGGCGTTGATCAACGGGCGGCCCGCCGCATTGCCCAGCACGTAGACCTCCCCCCCCTTGGCCCCGTACATGAAGGTCTGACCCACGTCTCCGTGGATCACCAGTTTGCCGTTTTTCATGATCTGGCCGAGTTGGTCCTGGGCGTTGCCGTGAATGTGGAGGGTCAGCCCGTCGATGCCCGAGGCCGCATAATCGCCGGAGCTGTCGTACACATCGATTCTGACGTCATCGGTTTTCGGCCCGAAGCCGCAGCCGGTGAACCGCTGGCCCTTGTATCCGAAACAGATGAAGCGTTTCCAGCCCAGGGTGAAGGCCCGGTTCATCAGACGGGAATCACAGTCTGGCCCTTCGGGTTCAAAGTCCCGGGCATTGACGACCAGTACGGCTTCCTGGCCTTGCGGCGCCCGGATCGTGTCCCGGCTCTCCCAGTCGATCAAACGGTACAGGCTGTCGCCCGGGTCGGTCAGGCGGGGAAAGGCCATGAAGATCTGCGTCAGTGCGGTGCGGATACGGTCGGTCACCGAACCGGGTTTCTTGTGGCCCGTATCGAGTTTTCGATCGCTCAAAAAGGTCAGCAGATCGATGGCCCCTGCCGTGGCCGCGGGGCTTTGGCCGGACCCTTTGACCACCGCATCGAGAAAACAGCATAGGCTTTCAAAGCCCCAGCCGGTGATCCGGGACAGGCTAAAGGTTCTCAGGGCGTCCCTATTCGAGGCCAGATGGGCCTCAACCGCCGCAAGGATCTCCTCCCTGTCCGGGGCTTCGGGGAGCGGCCGGGTGAGATCCAAGTGTTTTCGGCCCGGGGCCAGGGTAATCCGCTCACCGAATTTGTTTTCGGTGGTCAGCACCTTGGACCCGTCTCCCCGGCCCGCATCCCTCAAGGTGAAGGTGAAGGCCCCGCCGTCGGTGGCGCTGCCCCCCCGGGCGTTCCAGTATTTATCCGCCACGGGACAGAACCTCGGGTCTTCCTTGGAAAGATTTTGCAAGGTGGCGTCGATGGCCTGTTTTTCCGAGCAGACCAGGCCGATTTGGACCTCATCCCTTTCGAGCAGGGCAAACACCTGGGGCCGCAGCATGGCCGTGTCCGTGATGCCGATCAGCTGGAGAAAATTCGCGTAAGGATCGTTCCGGGCGATGATGAAAAACCAGGGCCCGTCCGGCGATCCGGCGGTGTGCTGACTCTGGATGTGACGGTAGATGTGCTGCTTTTCCGGAGACAGGCTGTCGAAATCGTATTCCCCGGTGGGGGCGATGGCTTCGATGATGTACTCCAGGGGATAGCCGAAAATCCGGTTGTATAAATCCAGAAGATGGACGGAAACCTCGGTATCCGTGAGAAACTGGGGATGAATCTTGTACTGCTTCAGGTACTCGCTGACGGCGTGGTAGTTGGCGAAGTCGCCGTTGTGGACCAGGGCTTCGTGCATGCCCGAAAAGGGATGGGCCCCGCCGGGATGCCAGAGTCGTCCCCGGGTGGGGTAGCGCTGATGGGCGATCCAGCCGTGGGCCTTGACATCGTCCAGGCAGTAATACTGGGTGGCCTGTTCCGCATAGCCCACCACCTTGAGAATCATCAGATTCCGGCCGTGGCAGAGCACGAAGGCCTGTTTGTCGCCCAGGGAGGCGTAGTAGGTATGGTTGAGCATCCAGCTGTTTTGGCTGACGCATTCATCCTCGGCCCTGCGTGGATCCATGCCGGAAAGGCCGTGTTTGTCGATGAACGCCGACAGGACGTCGGGTTTCACCCGGACGAAATACCGGCAGACATCGGGCGGTTTCACCTCGAGGCCGATGGCGGTGTGATCGTCCAGGGTCGGTATCATGCCGCAGGTGTGGACATCGAAGACGGGGGTGATGAAGCGGCTCTCCAGGTCCTCCCTGATCGAGGGGTCGATCAGGGCCACCTGAAGCAGGTAGTGGTCGTCCAGGATCTCCCGGCTGACCCCCAGACTTTCGGCGGACAGGCCCACGGCCGCGATGCCGCCGCCCTTGCCGTTGCCCCGGTTGTGCATCTGAACCGAGGGTTCGTAAATATGGCGTCCGGCCACGGGGATGGAACACATGAAGCCGGTGACGCCACAGCCCCCTTCCTCGTCGCACTTGGCCGTGGGGGCTGCGATGTGGGGGAGATGGGCCCGGGACGCCAGAAGCCGGTCAATGATAGTGTGCTGGTTATTATTCATAATCGTTTCACCTTGTATTTGAATCAAAGAACGATACTGTGATCGGGCGCCGCCGGATAGGCGGCCCGTTCCCTGGCGTCCAGGTAGTCCAGATGGACCAGAAGGTCCGACCGGCCCACCAGTTCCCGGATGCTGGTCATGCCGAAGCTGCGGAGCAGGTCGCACCACTGTTTGCGCCAGGCCAGGTACATGTTGACGATGCGCTGCTCGCAGTATTCTTCCGTGGTCATGTAGCCCAGTTCAGGGTCCGTGGTGGCGATGCCCCGGGCGCAGCCCCTTCCGCTCTCGCAGTTGCTGCAGCGCACGCACTCCAGCGCCACGATTTCCGCCGTGCCGATGACCACGCCGTCGGCGCCCAGGGCGATGGCCTTGGCCACGTCCAAACCGTTTCGGATCCCGCCGCTGGCGATGAGGGTGATCTTGTCCCGGGCCCCTTCCTGAACGAGGAAGTTGTGGACCTTGGGAATGGCGTATTCGATGGGCATGGCGATGTTTTTCTTGGCGATGTCCGGTGCCGCGCCGGTGCCGCCGTAACTGCCGTCGATGTGAATGATGTGGGCGCCGGCGTAATAGGCGCCCACGGCCACCATGTCCACGTCGGTGGGGGTGGACACCTTGACCGACACCAGCACATTGTGATTGATCTCTTTCATCCAGTCCACGTGCTTCTTGTGATCTTCCACCGAATACACGCTGTGGAAGGGAAAGGGCGAGAACAGGGAGCTGCCCACCACGGTTTCACGCATGGCGGCCACGGCCTCGGTGACCTTCTCCCCGAGCAGGTGGCCGCCCAGACCGGGCTTGGCCCCCTGGGCGTACTTGAATTCCACCACCGGACAATGCTTGATGGTTTCCTCCCGAACGCCGAACAGGCCGGTGGCCACCTGGGTGATCACATGGTCCTTGTAGGGCAGAAATTCCGGCGGATAGCCGCCTTCGCCCGTGCAGGTCAGGGTGTTCAGGCGTTTGGCGGCCCGGGCCCGGCCCACGATGACGGGCAGGGCCGTGGACCCGTAACTCATGCCCCCGCCGTAGCAGGGAATGGAAATGGTCCTGCGCGGGCGGTCGTCGCCGGTTTTGTTGAGTTCGATGCTGGTGTCCATCACTGTATCGGGCACATCGATGGCAGCGGCCGGATCGGGCCGGCGGAACCTTATCTTGTCGAAGCCGCCCCCCGACGCGCCCAGATTGTACTCCAGGTCCACATGGGGCAGATCCCCGGTTTCGGCCATGGCGAAATGACCGAGCAGCATTTCGGCGGTCCAGCGGTAGTCTCCCAGGGTGTCGAGAAGCGGGTTGAGCTTGAGGGACAGGGCGTTTTGGGGGCACCGGCTGATGCAGTAGTGATCCGTGTCCCGGCAGGCGTGGCCGATGCATTTGTGGCTGACCGGCCGAAGGGGCTTGGCATAGTTCTCGTATCGCGGATGCACCCCATGGGGGCAGAGCCGGGCGCAGAGTCCGCAGGAAATGCAGTTCGCGTTGCGCCGGACCACATATTTTCCGATGGTGTTGCGAAACCGCGAGGGTGTTTCCACGGCCTCGGGGAGTTGAAACGCTTGTGTGTTTTCGGTCATAGGTCCTTCCTGTATTAAGTGACGTCCATGTCGACGTCAGGGTACTTTCCGTTCTCCGAAGATCGGGCCGAAACTTTCCCGTTCCAGATCCTCGAACCACATGGAGCGGCCCACCTCACCGCGCAGACGCCGGACTTCCCGAAGGCCCATGGCCCCGAGCACTTCCAGAATCTGATTTCGCCAGGCGGCCATCAGGTTCATGATCCGGGTTTTGCCGAACTCGGGGTCCACCTGATCGAGTTTGCCGCTGCACGAGAGACCCGACAGGCATCGTCCGCACAGGCGGCATTCCAGGGCCAGCAGCAGGGGGGCGTCGATGACCACGCCGTCGGCGCCGCAGATGATGGCCTTGACCACATGCTCGGCCATGGCGATCCCGCCGGAGAACAGAAGGTTTACTTTCAGACGGGCCCCATGGTCGACCAGGGCCAGATGGACGTCGCGGATGGCGTCTTTCAGGTGGCGGGGTTCATCCGCAGAGACGTCCTTCCCATGGTGGCTGCCGGCAAAATGAACCACATCCGCGCCCAGATCGGCCATGGCCGTGGCGATCATCGGCGCCCGGTCGTCTAAGGGTGCCCGGATTCCGATGACGGCGGCAGGGTTGATGAGCCTGATCGTCCGGATGGCATCGGCAAGCCCGTCACCGTAAGCGATTTCGACCATGGGACAGGCGGCGATCAGATCGCGATGCCGGTCCAGAGCGTCCACGGTAAGCCGGGGTGCCAGGCAGCCTGGCATGTCCTTCAATTCACCGGTGATCAGCGCGGGATCGATGATAAAAATCTGGCCGGTTGCCCGGGCCGCCCGGGCCATGGACAGACGCACGCATTCATCGGGAATCCCGTAATCGTCATGGAGCTGGAACATCATGGGATAGGGTATCTCCCGGATGACGGGCACGTCCACGGCCAGACTGCCGTCGTCATGGAAACGGAGCCCCTGGGGACGCCGGGTCAGTTCGATCATGGTGTTGATATACTCCCGGCCGTGGATGCCGTCCCGGGTGGGCCGGACGATTTCGCTCATGTCCGTCCACATGGCGTCGAAGCCTTCCCCGGAAAAGGGCCCCCGGTAACCGGCCCCGGACACGGGGATGGCGCCGGTGTGGGCCTGGTACCAGGTGCGGTTGATGATGGACGGCGTCCAGTAAGCATCCCCCAGGGTGCGGTATTCGGGATTGATCACCCGGGAAAAGATGCCCTTGGTGCATTCCTGGACGCAGCGGAAACAGCTGTTGCATGTGTACAGGTATTCGGGCTCGTCCATGGTGCTCATGTGCAGGTAATTGTCCGCGAAGATATTGTACACGCATTTTTTCTTCACGCATTCCCGGCAGCTTCCGGCGCAGTCTTCCCGGAATTCCACCGTGGCGTATCGACCCACGGGGTAAAGCCGGGGCGGCGCCGGACGGGTTGGGATGTGGTATTTTTTAGGCATAGAGTCCCCTCTGTGTTTAGTGTCTCAGTCCGGCGCCCCTGACGATCGGTCCGACCTGGTCTTCCCATTCGATGGCCATGATGTGAACCCCGTGGACCCCGTCCATCTCCTTGAGTTCCTGAATGGTTTCCATGCAGATCGCAAGACCCTCTTCGGCCTGTTTGTCCTTGGGAACCCCGGCCACCCGGTCGATGATCGCGTCGGGAATGTCCATGCCCGCCACCTTGTTTTTCATGTACCGGGCCATGCCCACGGTCTTGATGGGGGTGACCCCGCCCATGATGTAGACCTTTTCCGTCAGGCCCTCTTCCTTGCACAGGTGGATCCATTTGCGAAAGCGGTCCATGTTGTAGATGCACTGGGTCTGGATGAAATCCACGCCCGCGTCAATCTTCTTGGCCAGCCGAAGGACCCGGTATTCAAAGGGATCGGCAAAGGGGTTGGCCGCCGCGCCGATGAACATTTTGGGGGCCTCTTTGAGATCGAAGCCGCTCATGTCCCGGCCCAGATCCCGCATGTCCCGTACCGTGCGGATCAGGTTCATGCTGTCGATGTCGAACACGTTCATGGCGTCGGGCTGACTGCCGAAGCTCTGGTGGTCTCCGGACAGACAGAGGATGTTGCGGATGCCCAGGGAATAGGCACCCAGTATGTCCGACTGGACGGCAATGCGGTTCCGGTCCCGGCAGACCATCTGCATGACCGGTTCAAGCCCCATATCGAGAAGATGCTTGGACGCGGCAATGCTGGACATGCGCACGATGGCGGTCTGGTTGTCGGTGACGTTGACGGCGTCGACCCAGCCCCGGAGCAGGTCGCCCTTCCGGGTCATGACGCCCGTGTCGGCCCCCCTGGGGGGGCCGCATTCACCGGTGACGGCGAAGGTGCCGTTCAAAAAAGTCTGATGCAGTGTGCTGATGGCCTGTGTCATAGAATATGGTCCTCCCGTACGACGTTTCTCGGTCCGCCGGAAAGGCTGGTTTTCCAGTTTTTCGGCGGAATGTAGGTTCGAAGGTTGTTCATCTGGCCCAGAACGCCCAGACGGTCGATGATCAGCTGCCAGGCGCAGGGCAGGTCGGGATTGATTTCGCAGACGCCCCTCTGGGATCCCCCGCAGGGGCCGTTCAGCAGTTTTTTCGAGCAGCGGGTGACGGGGCAGATGCCGCCGAAAATCCCCAGCTCGCAGTGACCGCAGCCCGAGCATTCTTCGGTGAACACGCCCTGCCGTTCCTGGACGCCGAGAAAGGTCGTGTCAAGGCCGGGGTAAACGGGCACGGCGCCGAACCGCCGTGCCAGGGCCTGGACCCCGGCCCCGCAGGCCAGGGAGAGCACGGCGTCGTTTTCGGCAACGGCGGAAGCGGCCTCCCGGATAAATTCATTTTCGCACTGGCGCTCCACCGTTTTTTCGGCGATGCGGATGTCAAGGCCGTCCTGCCGGAAGGAAAGGCGCAGGGCCGAGGCCAGGGCGGCGGTTTCGTCCTCACCGCCGGCAAAGCAGGTCTTGACGCAGGTCCCGCAGCCGAGGATCAGGAGTTTTTGGTAGCCGGCCACCATGGCCTTGATTTCCTTTATGGGTTTTTGTTCACCAACAATCATGGGTGTCTCCCTGATAAAATAAAAGGTTGTCGATCATGAGCCTGTCTGTTGACGGCCGCGTTCAGGCGGCGGCCGGGTTTTGGGTCAAAGGACGGACGGTGCGGGAGATCTCGTCGAGAATACCGCTGAGGGCCCCGTCCTCCCGTGATGTCATGGTGTGCAGGCTGAGCCGGAAACCGCCCAGGCCGATGTCGTCGAGCACCTGCCGTGTCCGGTCGATCCGTCGTGACGCCCGGGTGCTGCCTTCCATGTACCGGCAGGCCTCGCCGGGACAGACCAGCACGGCCACGGCATCGGCCCCGGCCTCGAAGGCCTTGAGAAGAAAAACCTCGGTAATCATGCCCGAACAGGGCATTTTGATCAGCCGGACCGTTCGCGTTTCCGTGTCGAGAACGGTGTTTTCTCTGAATGCGTTGATGCAGTGAAACACGGTGATCCGGGTGTTTGTTTTTTCCATGAGCCTCATCCCCATTCATGTTTGGGTTTACAAAACAAAAAGGCGCCATACCCTTGACGTGAAGGGCAAGACGCCTTTGTCCATTGGCGATCCGCCCACGGCCATGTGCGCGGATCTCCATAAAAAAAAGGCGCCAATACCCCAAAAGAGGGGGATCGACGCCTTTGTCCTTGTTTGATTCATCCGCACACCGTTGTGCGGCGTGATCATCGTTTTTTTGTTCCCTTGTCGTATCCGGTGTTTGAAGTCCTGTCAACCTTTTTTTGATAATGACAAATTTGAAAGCCTTGGGGCGTAAGGCAACAAATTTATCCGGAAATCGGACTCGGACGAATCCTGCGCAGGTCTTGCGGTGCCGCCCTCGAGCCCTGGAGCGGGCTTGCGGCACATGCGTCTGCCCGGCGGCGGCGGATCTTTTTGCTTGACGCTCCCGGTAAAATCTGACAGCAATGAAGGCAACCGGCCCCATCGCCCCATCGTCCGTCTGACCTTGGGCGGAGAACGACAAAAATGTTGTCGATTGGACGGTATAATCTACAAATTTGTCATTCACGCGGTCCCGCCGCCGTTGGATCGAAATGGTCTAACTTCTTTTTTTTCAAAGGTTTTATATCGAATCTATCGATGGCACAGCGATTGCATTTTATTTTTGTCACATGACACGAAACGTTTTTTCACTTTATTATAAGGGAACCATCCAAGCAGGAGACAAACCACATGAATGCACGATCAAAGGCCGTTTCGGCCATCAATCAACGCCCGCCCGTCGAGACAACCATCAACTACAAGGAGGTCTGTTCCATTGACCGGTTCGGGGCCAATGTATTCAGCATGTCAGTGATGAAGAAACGGCTGCCCAAGGACATTTTCAAGGCGGTGAAAAACACCGTGGAAAATTTCACCCGCCTGGACCCCGAGATCGCCAATGTGGTGGCCAACGCCATGAAAGACTGGGCCATCGAGCGGGGCGCCACCCACTATGCCCATGTGTTTTTCCCCCTGACCGGCGCCACGGCGGAAAAGCATGACAGTTTTCTGGTACCCGATCTTTCCGGCAACGCCATCGCCGAGTTTTCCGGAAAGACCCTGATTCAGGGCGAACCGGACGCCTCGAGTTTTCCCAACGGGGGACTTCGCCAGACCTTTGAAGCCCGGGGCTACACCGCCTGGGACGTGACCAGTCCGGCTTATATTATGGAAAACCCCAACGGGGCCACCCTGTGCATTCCCACGGCCTTCCTGTCCTGGACCGGCGAGGCTCTGGACAAGAAAACGCCGATTCTCCGCTCCATGCAGGCCCTGAACGTCCAGGCCCAGCGGATTTTGAAGCTGTTCGGCGACAATTCCAACAAAATGGTGTCCTCGACCTGTGGCGCCGAGCAGGAATACTTCCTGATCGACAAGCTGCTGGTGGGCCTCCGGCCCGACATTCAGGTGGCCGGACGGTCGCTGTTCGGCGCTCCGGCCCCCAAGGGTCAGGAATTTGAAGACCATTATTTCGGCGCCATTCCCGATCGCGTGATCGCCTTCATGTTCGATGTTGAGCGGGAGCTTTACAAGCTGGGCATTCCGGTCAAGACCCGTCACAACGAGGTGGCCCCGGGCCAGTTCGAAATCGCGCCGATCTTCGAGACGGCCAACCTGGCCACCGACCATCAGCAGCTGATCATGGTCACCCTGAAAAAAATGGCCAAACAATACGGCATGGAATGCCTGCTTCACGAGAAACCCTTTGCCGGGGTCAACGGGTCGGGCAAGCATGTGAACTATTCCTTTGGCAACGAAAGCCAGGGCAACCTGCTCGATCCCGGGGAAACTCCCCATGAGAACGCCCAGTTCCTGGTCTTCTGCGCCGCCGTCATCCGGGGCGTCCACAAATACAACAAGCTGCTGCGGGCCGTGGTGGCCACGGCGGGAAACGATCACCGTCTGGGCGCCAACGAGGCTCCTCCGGCGATCATTTCGATCTTCCTGGGGGACCAGTTGGCCGACGTGTTCGAACAGATCAAGAAAGGCGGCGCCAAGTCTTCCAAAAAAGCCGGTGTGATGAACATCGGTGTGGATGCCCTGCCCCCGCTGCCCATGGATGCCGGGGACCGGAACCGGACCAGCCCCTTTGCCTTCACGGGCAACCGGTTTGAATTCCGCGCCGTGGGTGCCGATCAGAGCGTGTCAGGTCCCCTGGTGGCCATGAACACGATTTTTGCCGACTCCATCGATTACATCGCCACGGAACTTGAGAAAGCCACCGGCGGTGATGCGTCCAAACTCAATGCCGCCGTTCAGGATCTGCTCAAGAAGATCATCGACGAGCACGGGGCCATCATTTTCAACGGGGACAACTACACGGAAGAATGGCACAAGGAAGCGGAGAAGCGGGGGCTGCCCAACATGAAAACCACCCCCGAAGCCCTGCCGGTGCTGATCGACAAGGATGTGGTGGCGCTGTTTGAAAAATACGGCGTTCTGTCATCGGTGGAACTGCACAGCCGGTATGAAATTTATGTGGAACAGTACGTCAAGAAAATCGCCGTGGAAGCCAAGACCACGGTGGAGATGGCCGATACCGTCATCTACCCGGCCGCGGTCAGGTACCAGAAGGAGCTGGCCGACGCCTGTCTCGCCATGAAGGAACTGGGGATCGAGGCCGACACCGACACGTTGAAAAGCCTGACGGCCGGGATCAAGGATCTCACAGCGAAGGTGGCCAAGCTGAACAAGGCCATGGCTCACAAAAGCGCAGGCCATCTGGACGAAGCCCGGCACTGCTGCGGCAAAATCATTCCGGCCATGAATGCGGTGCGTGAGGCCGCCGACAAGCTGGAAGCCATGGTGGCCGATGACCTCTGGCCCCTGCCGACCTATCAGGAAATGCTGTTTCTGAAATAACCCCGCCTCCGTTTTGCCGACCACAGCGGTCAAACGGAACGGCCCGGTTCCCCTGGGGGACCGGGCCGTTTTTTTTCTCTCAGGATAAAGACCTTAGTTTTTCTTCCGCCGATCGATCCGGGCCGTCCGTTTGTCCTGATCGACATCCCGGTCCTGGACCCGACGTTCGACCTTGCGGGTTCGCCGCTCGAAGGCATACTCCAGAACTTCCCGCATGGTTTCCACAAAATGGAACTGAATGGATTTGACCACCTTGCCGGGAATGTCTTCCAGGTCCTTTTCGTTCCATCGCGGAAGGATGATGGTGCGGATGCCCGCCCGGTGGGCCGCGATGACTTTTTCCTTGACCCCGCCCACGGCCAGGACCTGACCCCGCAGGGTGATTTCACCGGTCATGGCCAGATTCTTGCGGACCACCATGCCGGTCAGCACCGAGGTCAGGGCCGTGAGCATGGTCACCCCGGCCGAGGGGCCGTCTTTGGGAATGGCTCCGGAAGGCACATGGATGTGCAGATCCACGGAATTGAACACCTCGTCGTTGATGCCGATTTTCGACGCGTTGGTCCTTATGAACGACAAGGCCGTGCTGGCCGATTCCTTCATCACGCTGCCCAGCTGACCGGTGAGCATCAGGCCCTTGTTGCCTTTCATGGCCGTGGCCTCGATAAAAAGAATCTCTCCGCCGGCCGGGGTCCAGGCCAGGCCCATGACGACGCCGGGAATGGTGGCCCGGGAACTGACCTCTGAGGAGTAGCGGACCTGACCGAGAAACTTGGACACGTTGGTCACCTTGACTTCCACGGAGGCGGCCTCCTCCTGGGCGATCAGGCTGGCGGCCCCCCGGCAGACGCCGGCAATTTCCCGCTCAAGGTTTCGCAGGCCCGCTTCCCGGGTATAGCCGGAAATGATCATGCGCACCGCCCCCTTGGTGATACTGAACTGATTGGCCTTGAGCCCGTTGGCCCGGCGCTGCTTGGGGATCAGGTATCGGTAGGCGATCTTGATTTTCTCTTCCTCGGTATAGCCGGCAAGGTCGAGCACCTCCAGCCGGTCCAGAAGGGCCGGGGGAATGGTGTGCAGCACGTTGGCCGTGGTGATGAACATCACGTTCGACAGATCGAAGGGCACATCGAGGTAGTGGTCGGAAAAGGAAAAATTCTGTTCGGGATCCAGCACCTCCAGGAGGGCCGAGGACGGATCGCCCTGGAAGCTGTTGCCCACCTTGTCGATTTCATCGAACACGATGATGGGGTTGTTGGTGCCGGCCCGGCGGATTCCCTGGATGATCCGGCCGGGAAGAGCCCCCACATAGGTCCGCCGGTGGCCCCGTATTTCCGCTTCGTCCCGCATGCCCCCGAGGGCGATGCGAACGAACTTCCGGCCCAGGGCCTTGGCGATGGACTGGCCCAGGGAGGTCTTGCCGGTGCCCGGAGGCCCGGCGAAGCAGAGGATGGGGCCCTTGGAATCGGGCTTGAGTTTCCGCACCGCCAGGTATTCGATGATGCGCTTTTTGGCCTTTTTCAGGCCGAAATGATCTTCATCGAGAATTTTCTTGGCCTTGGCGATGTCCAGGTTGTCCTCGGTGGAAACCGCCCAGGGCAGGGAGGTCAGCCAGTCCAGATAGGTGGAGGACACGGTGTATTCCGATGAAGACGGATGCATGCGGGACAAGCGTTTCAGCTCCCGTTCCGCTTCCCGCCGGGCCTCTTCGGGCAGGTCGTTTTCAACGATCTTCGTCCGGTATTCCTGGATTTCCGAACTGTTTTCCCCGGTCTCGCCCAGTTCTTCCTGGATGGCCTTCATCTGCTGGCGCAAAAAGTACTCTTTTTGCTTGTTGTTCATGTCCTCCTTGACCTGGGTCTGGATTTTCGACCCGATTTCAAGGATCTCGAGCTGGTAGTTGACGATCTCCGTAACTTTTTTCAATCGCTTTTTCACGTTCTGGAGTTCGAGGACGGTCTGCTTGTCTTCCAGGCTGGAATTGACGGTGGAGGTGATCATGTCCGCCAGGGTGCCCGGGTCGGGAATGGCCGCCGCCATCTCCCCGATTTCCGGCGGCAGAGCCGGAGACAGCTTGACGATTTTCTGGTAATGGCTGACCAGATTGGTGACCAGGGCCTGGGTTTCCTTGTCCTCGGTCAGCAGATCGGGCATGGGGTCCACCCGGGCGGTCAGATAGGGACTGTCGCTCAGAAACTCATCGATTCGGAAGCGGCCGAGGCCCTGGACCATCAGCTGGACGCGGTTGTCCTCGCCTTTGGCCATTTTGAGAATCATGGCCAGGGTGCCCACGGTGTGCAGGTCGTCGGTGGAATATTCCATATCGGCGCTGGGTTTCCGGGACAAAAGAAGCCCGATGATGCGATCCCCGGCCATGGCGTCGTCAATCAGGCGAAGGGCGGACTTGTGGCGCACCACCAGGGGCAGAACCATTTTGGGGAAAAGGGCCACGTCAAAGACGGGAAGAATCGACAAGGTGTCCGGAATGGTTTCCGGTAAAAACTCCGTGGAGTCAAAAGGCTCTGTCATATAATACCCTCCGAAAGCAGAAGAAGTCTGAGGTGAATGCGTGAAATCGTGCCGGAACCGGGTCTATGCCGTCGCCGCTTTCCCCAGATTGATCTGGAGAAACCCGTTCGCATAGGATGCGGTGACCTTGTTCGTATCGATGGGGCAGGGGAGAAACAGCACCCGTTCAAAGGCCCCGTACTGGATTTCGGCCAGCCGGTAGGTGGCCTTTTCCTTTGGCGGATTCCCGGAGCGTTTGCCCAGAAGCTTGATGGCCTTGTTGCTGATTTCGATTTCCATGTTTTCCTTCTCCACCCCGGCCATGGTCACCTGGATCACGATGTCCTCGTCGGTTTCATAGATGTCCACCTGGGGTTTCCAGCTGGATTTTTCCAGGCGGAACATGGGGTTCAAAGACTGGAACATGTCTTCGATCGATTTTTCGGATTTCAACCGGCAATGATCGAAATCATCGCCAAACCTGATTTTGATATAATCCATCAACGGCTCCTGCTGATGAGTGACAACGTGATGTTTGCGGAGTGAAAACCTAAGGATAACGTCAAGAACTGTCCGATCAAAATAGCACCGCGCCCTCTTTTTGTAAAGATTTAGATCCGGCGAATCTTTTTTAGAGGCCGGCGGTCTTTGGCCGCCGGCCGGCTCAAAGGCGTTGCAATCTCGTCGCAAATATGCTTAGTAGTCACGGGAAACAAACAACGGTTCCAGACAGTTAGCGTTTCAGGTCAGGGGAGCGGACGGCGTGCCGGGGCCAACTGTTTTCACGAAGGGCGGCGTTATCTCACATTCGTCATGGGAAAACGGCAGGCCTTTTGCTATGATACGTCATGAATCCGGACGGGCGGCGCGTTTTCGGAGATGATTCACGGCGAGGTGACATGGTCAAACTTTTTCCACCCAATGATCACAATCAGACCCTGAGGATCAAGCGGTTTTTTATCGCCTTCGCATCCTACCTGATGTGGCTGGGCCTGGCGGCCCTGTTTTATGTCCAGGGTATCACCCGGCTTACCGGAAAGGCCTTCACCGTGGCCGTGGTCACGGTGATCGTGGTCAACATTCTGATCTACGCCGTCTTTCGCACCGGGCTCAACAAACGATTCAAGGACCCCAGTCTGACCCTGTTCCAGATGATTCTGGCCACCATCTGGGCCATGGTGGTGGTGTATTACACCGACACGGCCCGGAGTCTGGTTCTCATGCTGTACCTGGTGGTATTCGTGTTCGGCCTGTTTCGCCTGCGGGTCCGTCAGTTCATGGCTCTGTCCCTGTTCGCCGTGCTCAGCTACGGCCTGGTCCTGCTGCTCCTGTTTGTCCGCCATCCCGAGGCCGTCGACCGGCGCCTGGATCTGCTGAGCATCGTGGTGCTGGCCACGGTGCTGCCCTGGTTCTCCCTGGTGGGCGGCTACATTACCCATCTGCGCAAGCAGGTGTCCGCCGCCCTGTGCACCATCGAGCGTCTGGCCATCATCGACGACCTGACCCAGGTGTTCAACCGGCGTCAGATGTACAGCATTCTCGAGCAGCAGAAAGCCCTGGGCGATCGGGGCATCCATCCTTTTTCCATCTGCATCTTCGATCTGGATCATTTCAAGACCGTCAACGACACCTACGGTCATGTGGCCGGTGACATCATCCTCAAGACCGTGGCCCAGGAGGTTCACAAGAATCTGCGGGATATCGATCATATCGCCCGTTACGGCGGCGAGGAGTTCATTCTGATCCTGACCAATTCGGGAAGCCGGGAAGCCATGATTTGCGCCAAACGCATCCGGGTCATGGTTCGTGAAATGCGTTTTGAATCCATGCCCGAGGACTTCCGGATCACCATCTCCGTCGGGGTGACCAAATACCAGCCCACCGAGCCGATCCAGAGCGCCATCAACCGGGCCGACACCGCCCTGTACCGGGCCAAGGCGGGCGGCCGGGACCGGGTGGAATACGAGCCCCTGGGCGGCCTGGAACCGGTATGAGGCGTCCATGACCCTTAGACAACCCTGGACATTCCTGTCTGCGGATGCGGATCAGGCCCTGATCATCAAACGCTTTCTGATGGCCGTCGGCTCCTATCTGATGTGGGTGATGTTGGTCTGCGTCTGCGTGATGCAGGGGTTTACCCGGTTTTCCTACCGTGGGGTACTGGTTTTTTGTCTGGCGGTGATCCTGATCAATGCGGGCTTCTATGCCGTCATTCGCTCCGGCCTCAACAAGCGGTTCAAGGACCCAAGTCTGACCATGGCCCAGATGGTTCTGGCCACCTTCTGCATCATGGTCTGTTTGTACAATGCCGGTGAGGTCCGCAGCTCCATGCTGCTGCTCTATTTTGTGGTCTTCGTGTTCGGCGTGTTTCGCCTGAGGGTCCGGCAGTTTCTTCTTCTGTCCTTGTTCGCGCTCAGCAACTACGCCCTGGTGGCCTATCTGCTCTACCGGTTCCACCCCCAGGAGATCGATGTCCGCCTGGAACTGATCAATCTTCTGTTCCTGGCCACGGTTCTGCCCTGGTTTTCCCTGGTGGGCGGCTACATCACCAAATTGAGAAGCACCCTGGCCAGAGCCCTGGACACCATCGAGACCCTGGCCGTCACCGATGAACTGACCCAGGTCTTCAACCGGCGCCGTCTTCTGGAGATTCTCAAGGACCAGAAAGCCCAGTGTGACCGGGCCGGCAAGCCTTTTTCCATCTGCATCTTCGATCTGGACCATTTCAAGGCCGTCAACGACAGCTTCGGCCACGAAACCGGAGACATCGTCCTCAAGACCCTGGCCGGCGCCATTCGCCGGAACATCAGGGACATCGACTGCATCGCCCGGTACGGGGGAGAGGAATTCGTTCTCGTTCTGGGCAGTACGGACAAGGCGGAGGCGTTTCTTCTGGCCGAGCGTATCCGGGAGATGGTTGAAATGCTTCGCTTCGAGGGCCTGGGGGATCTGTCGGTCACCATCTCCATGGGCCTTGCCGTCTATCGGCCCCAGGAGGATTTCCAGCAGACCCTGAACCGGGCGGACACGGCCCTGTACCGGGCCAAGGCAACCGGTCGGAACCGGGTGGAATTTGAACAAAAGACCGAATCCCGCCAGCTTTATCTATTCTGACGGTTTCGTAAAACGTCCGATATCTGCGTTACGCGTCATCCCTCGTCACTGCGGCGTACCCGAAGTACGCCTCATTCCTTGGGCTTCGCAAGTCTTGATCTCGAACAGTTTACGAAACCATCTATTCTGACATGTCGGGAGCCTTCGGAAGACGGCCCCGTTCGGGGTCGGCGTAGGAGATTTCCTCGGCATGGCGGATCAGGTCCCGGGGGGCGTAGTCCCGGGACAAGGTCACGGTCACCCGGGTGTTGGGCTGGGCGCAGTCGGTGGGCCGTCCGTGTTTGTCGACCATGGCGAGCACCGTGTCCCTGACCGCCGGACCTTTGCGGCAAAGCACCTCCACGGCGTCCCCGAGACGGATCCGGTTGCGCACCTCGACGTTCATCCGGCCGGGGCCGGTATTCTCCAGGATTTTTCCCACGAAACGATGGATGGTTCCGGGCCGGTCGTCCCGGTAATTGGGCCGGATGTCATCGGGGTGGCCGAAGTAGAACCCCGTGCAGTATTCCCGGCTGTTGATGCGGGACAGCTCTTCGCGCCATTCGGGCCGGGGTGCCCATCGGTCCGGATTGTCGTAGTAGGCGTCGATGGCCTCCCGGTAAACCTTGACCGCCGAGGCCAGGTAGTTGATGCCCTTCATCCGCCCCTCGATTTTCAGCGAATCGATTCCGGCCCCGATCAGCGAAGGGATGTGGTCGATCATGCACAGATCCTTGGAATTGAATATGTACGATCCGCGGCGGTCTTCCATGAAGGGATGGACCGCGTCCGGCCGCTGTTCCTCGATGACCGCGTATTTCCAGCGGCAGGGGTGGCTGCACTGCCCCCGGTTGCTGTCCCGGTCGGTCAGAAAGCTGCTGAGCAGGCATCGGCCCGAATAGGAGATGCACATGGCCCCGTGGACGAAGGTTTCGATTTCGATGGATGTTCCCTCGGCGATGGTGCGGATGTCGGACAGCGGCAGCTCCCGGGCGAGGTTCACCCGAGTGACACCCTGGGTTTCCCAGAACCTGCAGGCGTTGATGTTGGTGGTGTTGGCCTGGGTGCTCAGGTGGATGTCGATATGGGGGATGAGGGCCCGGGCCAGGGTCAGGATGCCGGGATCGGCGATGATCACGGCGTCGGGCCCGATGCGTCCAAGATCCCGCAGGTAGGCGGAAAGGGCCTCCTGCTCGTCGTTGCGTGAATAGATGTTGCAGGCCACGTAGACCCGGACATCCTTGCTGTGGGCCAGGTCCACCGCCGCTTTCAGTTCCTCGAGGCTGAAATTCCCCGAAAAATTGCGTAAGGAAAAATCCTTGCCCGCCAGGTAGACGGCGTCGGCGCCGTAGTGAAGGGCGATGGCCAGTTTTTCCGGATTGCCGGCCGGGGCCAGCAGTTCGACGCGTCGTTGGTATCGGTTCATAATCCCATCCGCCTTTACGAGTTCATCAACGCCGATGATGTATCAAAGGGGGTGAGTATTTGCAATGATTTGTGATACGCTGCTCAAGACGGCCCGGGTGAACGGGCGGACATCGAAACCGGCAGGAAGGAGAAGCACATGGACGATCTGGGCGTGGGCGAGTATCAGAGGTATGTCGATCAGTGGGTGAACACCGTTGGGGTCCGCTATTTTTCAGAGCTGACCAACCTGGGCATCCTGATGGAGGAGGTGGGCGAACTGGCCCGGCTGATGACAAGGATTTACGGGGACCAGAGCTTCAAACCCGGCGAAACGGATCGGGACCTGGGAGATGAACTGGCCGATGTGCTGTTCGTTGCCGTGTGCATCGCCAATCAGACCGGTGTCGATCTGGCCCCGGCCCTCCGCCGGAACCTCGAGAAGAAGACGAGGCGGGACAAAGACCGCCACCGGAACAACCCCAAGCTTCATGCCCCTTCGGACGGGCCGTCAGAGGGCGACGATCGGCTGCCGGGTCGGAATTGAAAATCCAAACGTCCCAAGGCGTTGCGGCCGGTATGGCGGGCGCCGACAGCGTCCATCAGACGACGGGCCCGGACATTGTCAGGGTCGATGTCGGCGAAGAGCTCATGATCGCCGGCCAGGGCCCGCAGTCCCCGAAGCGCTTCGGCAGCATAGCCCCGCCCCCGGTCGTCCGGGCCCAGAAATCCGCCGATATGCAGGCAGAGGTTTGGAAACCGGTGGATCACGATCAGGCCCAACGGCCTGCCGTCCTCCCTGCGGCAGATCATCAGGAAGCAGTAGTTGCGACGGCCGAACACCCCCTCGAACCAGAGCCGCCCTTCATCCGGACCGGTCAGATCCGTCAGGTACATGTAAATGGAACGATCCTTGAACACCCCCTCGATCCAGGGTCGGTCCGCCTCATCGACGGGGCGCAGCGTCAGCCGAAAGGTGGCGTGGGGTTTTGCAAAGGGCCTTTTCCAGGCATTGTCCGTATAAAGGTTGACGGCCATGACAATCACCTCTGTCCTCAGGCGGGCAGCGTCAGGGTGAAGACGCTGCCCCGGCCGACGGTGCTCTCGACGGCCGCATCGCCCTTGTGGGCCAGCATGATGTGCTTGACGATGGCCAGGCCCAGGCCCGTACCGCCCAACTGGCGGCTCCGGGCCTGATCGGTGCGGTAAAACCGTTCGAAGAGCCTGGGCAGATGCCGGCGTTCGATACCGGGGCCGGTGTCGGCCACACGGATCGCCGCCCGTTGGTCGATCCGCTCGGCGCAGACCGTGACCGTGCTGTCGGGCCGGCAGTATTTGACCGCATTGTCCAGAAGGTTGATCACGGCCTGTTCGATCATCAGCCGGTCCATGGGGGCGGAAAGGTCCCGGTCGGCGGTGATTTCGATCCGGACGCCCTTGGTTTCGGCCTGGGTCTTGACGGCGGCGGCGGCCGTTTCCAGCACGGGATAAAGGGGGGTGCGGGTGAGGAACAGGTCGTCCGGGTGGTCCGTTTCAATGCGGGACAGCGTCAGAAGATCTTCGATGATGGCCATCAGCCGGTTGACGTTTTTTTCGATGATTCCCAGAAAATGCCGCTGCTTGTCCGACGGCATCTGGCCGTCGGTCATCAGGGTCTCCACAAAGCCCCGGATGGCGGTCAGGGGGGTTTTGATTTCATGGGACACGTTGGCCGCGAAATCCCGACGCATGGTTTCAAGGCGGCGCAGCTGGGTGACGTCGGTAAACACAATCAGGGTGCCCGCCCGCCGGTTTTCGTCATCAAGCAGACAGGCGGTCCGCACATGAAGGGTCCGATGGCCTGCCCCGTCAAAGGCCACATCCTCTTCCCCGTAATCCTGAAGGTCGACCGCCCGTTTCACCAGGTCCAGAAAGCCGATGTTCCGGACGATTTCCGACAGGGCCCGCCCCGGGCAGGTCTGGGCGTCGGCCCTGAAAAACCGGGCGGCGGCATCGTTGATGCTGATCAGGGTCTCGTCGCCGTCGACGGCCATCACCCCTTCGGCCATCCCGGAAAGCACGGCTTCAAGCTTGTTTTTCTGGATGGTCTCGTTTTTGATCCGTTCATCGAGCCGCCCGGCCATGGTGTTCATCGCTTCGGCCAGTCCGGCCAGTTCCAGGGAATCCGGAACGAACAGGCGGTACTTCAGGTCCCCGCGCTCAAAGTGTCTCACGCCCTCGGTCATTTCTTCGACGGGCCGGGTCACCCGCCGGGAGACAAAGAGGCTGACCAGCGCGGCGAGCAGGGCCGTAAAGACCCCCACGGTGATGATGCTCCACCTGATGCGTCTGACCTCCGACGCGATGGAGGACAGGGGCACCGAGGCCCGAAGCGCCGCCGGGATATCCTTGCCGCTCCAGACGGGAACGGCAACATACATCATGTTTTGGTTGAGGGTGCCGCTGAAACGGACCGAGGTGCCGGTTTTACCCGAAAGAGCCTGAATGATTTCGGGCCGGTCGTCGTGCCGGTCCATCACCGCCGGGTCCTCCATCGTGTCCCCGATGACCTGCCCCGTGGGGAGAACGACCGTCAGGCGGGTGTCGGCCTCCCTGCCCGATGCCTTGCAGGCCGCGTTCACGCCGGCGTAATCCCCGCTTTCGATCAGGCCCGCGATCCGGCCCGTGAACAGGTTCGCCCGGGCTTCGAGATCCTGGGCGTACTGTTGGTGGAAGAATGACGACACCGAGGTGAGGGTAAAAAGGCTCACGGCCAGAAGGGCCACCAACGTAATGAACAGATAGGATGGATAAAGCTGCCGCAGCAGTCGTTTGCGCGTTTTCATGCGATGTCCCTGAACCGGTAGCCGATGCCTCGGACGGTTTCAATCCATGGGCCGCAAGGGCCGAGTTTTTTTCGAAGACCCACCACCAGAACATCCACGCTGCGGTCGGTCACGGCGTAATTTTCCCCGTGGATGGCGTCGACGATCTGGTTGCGGGTAAATACCCAGCCGGGTCTGCGGCAGAGGAGAAGCAGAAGCTGAAATTCCGAATAGGTCAGATCCACGGACCGATCCGTGACCACAACCTGCCGGCGTCCCGGGTGAACAACCATCTCGCCCAGATCGATCACGTCTCCGGTCTGTCGGGGCTCATCGGCGGACCGTCGTCGCAGCAGTGCCTTGACCCGGGCGATCAGGATTTTCGGGCTGAAGGGCTTGGTCACATAGTCGTCGGCGCCCATCTCGAGTCCGGTCACCACGTCGGCCTCTTCGCCTTTGGCGGTGAGCATCAGGATGGGGATATCCGCAGACGCCTTGTCGCGCTTCAGTTCCCGGGTGACGTCCAGTCCGCCGAGGCCCGGCAGCATCAGGTCGAGCACCATCAGATCGGGGGGCTCGGACCGTGCCGCCGTAAGGGCCTTCTCGCCGGTTTCGACACAGCGCACCCGGAATCCTTCCCGCATGAGGTTGTAACTGACCAGTTCGAGGATGTCTTCCTCGTCATCCACCACAAGAATATATTTTTCCGACATGGGTTTCCTTTTGTCAATGGGGGGTGCCGTCCCCTCGTTTTATAGATCGTTCGTCCGTTTCATTCAACAAAAAAGGATAGTTGCGGCATGTTAGGATTTGATGAGCAAATGATGAGAATTGTGTAAACGGCCGTTATGGCGTGAAAAACCGGTGTGAGGCCGGGCCGGGTCGGCCCGGGCCCCGGCCGGATGCTCAGGCGGTCACAGCTCGTCGTTGAGGCGGGGGAAGATGATTTTGGAAATCACGTCCATCAGGCTGCGGCGCCGGTCTCCCACGCATCGTTTCTCCACATGGTCTCCTGCGCCCGGGGGGGCGTCCAGGCGGGCTGAACGGCGGTCCGTTCCCCGCCTCCGCCATTTGAGATTATCGAATACGGAAGACGGGTCCTGTCCGGATCGTGCCGGATCATTGCAAATCTTGTGCATAGTCTGCCTCCTTGGTTGGGGTGCATACGGGGTCGCCCGGTTGACGGGGTCGGGGCCGAAACGGAGAGAGAGGGAAACCACCCGGATTTTCAGCGGCGGAAAGGTGTTCAGGGACATGCGCGGCACAGAAACAAGTGACGGGGAAAAGGAAGACCCCCATGGTTTTCCTAAACTATACCCCGTCCGGGCTTTCATATCAAGATTTTTGCCCGAAAGTATTGACAAAAAAACAGGTTGGAAATAGGTTGGAACTCCTGTAGAGTTCGCTTTCGCCATGCGACAACCATGGAATTCATCAACATCTATCAAATAAGGACAAAGGCAGGGTCAATGCTTAGCTTAATGCGTGAAAATGCAGGCTCTTGGATTATCAAGATTCTTCTGGCCGTGGTGGTGCTCGTCTTCATTTTTCTGGGTATCGGCCCCGATCGGAGAGGCGACCAGAACGTTGCGGCCGAGGTCAACAAGACCGTGATTACCGTCGATGATTTCAAAATGGCCTACAACAATGTTCTTCAGGCCTACCGAAACCAGTTCGGCGACAACCTGAACGACGAATTCATCAAAATGCTGAACCTGAAGGCCAACACCCTGGAAAGTTTGATTGATCGTCAGTTGATTCTCGAGGAGGCCGACCGCTTCGGGATTCAGGCCACCGACGACGAGGTGCGGAATCTCATCCGGGGTATCACCGTGTTTCAGGAAAACGGAAGGTTCGATCCCGATCGTTACAGCAGCTACATCCGCTACAGTCGACAGACGCCGGAATACTTCGAGGCCATGCAGCGCCGGGACCTTGTGATCAAAAAATTTCAGGGCCTCATTTCCGATACGGTCCCGGTGTCCGACGATGAGATCCGGGCCTTCTATGTCTGGGAAAAAACCGGGGTCCGCGTCGGCCATGTCCGTTTTGACAGCGACGCGATCGAGGGCATTGCCCCGACCGACGACGAGATTCTCGCCTTTTACGAAAAACAGGCCGACAACTATCGGTCCGAACCCCAAGTCCGGGCCCGTTACCTGTGCTTCGATCCGGACGATTACCGGGCATCCGTCACCGTATCCGACGACGAGATCACGGCTTTTTACACCGCCAACCAGGAAAAATACGACCGGCCCAAAACCGTCAGCGCCCGCCACATTCTGATCCGGGTCGATGAAAACGCCCCGGAGGAGACCGTCGAGGAAAAACGTCTGGCCGCCCTGAACGTGTATAACATGGCCGTCAAAGGCGGACAGGACTTCGCCGAACTGGCCCGGACCTACTCCGAGGACAGCTCCAAAGATCAGGGCGGCGCCCTGGGAACCTTCGATCGGAACCGGATGGTTCAGCCTTTCTCGGACAAGGCCTTTTCCATGAAGGCCGGAGACATCAGCGAACCTGTGAGAACACGGTTCGGCTGGCATGTGATCAAGGTCGAAGCGGTCAACGAGGCCCGCCGGCAGCCCCTTGACGAGGTTCGCGCTGAGATCGAAACCCGTCTGGCCCGGCAGAAAGCCGAAAATCAGGCTTACGACCAGGTGGATCTGATCTACGACGCCGTTTTATCCGGCAGCACCATGGATCAGGCGGCCCAGACGGCCTCGCTGCCCCTGATCAACAGTGGTCTTTTTACCGAAACCGCCGGGCCCGCCGGTGTGGACGCCGCCGTCCGCAGCCGATTTACCAAGGCGGCCTTTGAGCTTGCGGAAAACGGCATCAGCGATATTCTGGATCTGGACGGCCGCTACTACATTCTTCAAATCGCCGAAAAGAAAGGGGCGGAGATTCAACCCCTCGACGCCGTCAAAGACCGGGTTGCCGCCGATCTGATCCGGACGATGAAAGACGAACGGGCCAAGGGGGACGCCGCCGCTCTGATCGCCGCCGTCCGTGACGGGAAAACCACCCTGGCCGATCAGGCCGGTTATGAGGAAACCCCGGTTTTCACACGGGACAGCCGGGGAACCGACGCCGGGATTGAAAGCGCCGTGGTTCGCGCCGCCTTTGCCTTGAGCACCGAAACGCCCCTCTCCGCCGAACCCGTCAACGTGACCGGGGGCTATGCCGTGATCCGCCTGATCGATCGGACACCGCCGGATCAATCGGTTCCGGCCGAAGAGATGGAGCGCATCCGTGCGGATCTGGGACGAAAAAAACAGGCCCAGGCGCTGCAGCGATGGGTCGATCAGCTCAAGGCACGCAGTACCGTCAAACGAAACGAACATCTGCTTGATTAAAAAAACGTTGCCCGGCGCATCGTTAAAGGCTATTCTTCACCATACGCCCCGGCTCCCCAGGGCCGGGGCGTTCCTTGCCCCACACGTGGAACGTTTTCCCGGACACCCCCGGATCACCGCAACCCATGGATGAAGCGTGAACGTATGCACGAATTCGAGCATGACAAACAGGTTACCCAGAAATTCAAACGATGCCCGTACTGCTACACCCACCTCCGCCTGGACGCCACCCATTGTCTGGAATGCCGAAAGAAAGTGGGCAAGGTCGACAACGTGGGCCTTGCCAAAAAGCCGTTCAACATCAAGGCCTATCTGGCGGCGATTCTCTGGATCATCCTTTTCGCGGTGTACATCTGGAAAATATTTATCGAGAGGCTGATGTCGGAGGGCGGATCGTAATAAGGCCCGGGCCGCGGGTCAGGCGGCCAGGAGAGCCCGGATCAGGTCCGCCGAATCATCGGCCCGACTGGAAATCGACGCCAGAATTTCGGTCAGTCGGATCAGGTGGAACAGGGTGATCGGGTTATCGGTGGTGGAAAAGATCTTGCGTTTCAGTCGTTCTTCAAGCCGCCGTGTTTCCTGGTCCATGGACGAAATGCCCTCGAGGGCTTTGAGAACCTGGGACCGGTGTTTGGCCGAGGGTTTTTTGAAGTGTTTGCGGACGCCGGGAATCAGCTTGACCAGTTCTTCAATGGGATCGATCACCGAATCGAACAGAAGAAAAAAATCCTTTTCCAGGGCATCGGGAACCCGAAATCCCTTCTGGAAGGACATCCACTCCAGCGCCGCCTCCAGGGACTCGACGATACGCGACTGATCTTTCAAAAGGCGGAGCCAGAGATAGGCCTGCATGCTTGTCCGGGGTTTTCCCGGCACGCCGGACCGGATCCGGCCTTCCTGGGCATGGGCCTCCTTGGCCAGTCGGATCACATCCTGCCGAAAATCCTCGAACGACTCACAACGGTGGTTCTGGAAACATTCCAGGGCCTGCTGAAATGCCCAGGTGCATTCCTTGATTTTTTTGGTGTGATCCTCGATCTGGTCAAGGGGTGTTCGTTTGTTTTTGGATATCAATGGGATACGCATGTGGCCTCCTGGGTGTCACGACCCCTTTCCATGGGAATCGATTCTCCGGCTGATAGCACGACGCGATCGCCAAGGCAACAAAATAAACTCGGCCGGGTGATGATTTCCCTTAGGGTTTGATCCGGCCTGTGGTACATTGGTGGTCACCGATAAACCGAGGGGTGGCCCGCGGCGACGGAGGTTTCGCGTCCGACGCGCCGGAAACCGTCCCGATTCGACAACCCCGAGTGACCTTCTGGAGAGATCATGCATCGCATCCCACCCCGAAACACGATTGCATCATGGACCATCCGTGCGTTTTTCCCACTCATTCTGATTTTATGGCTCACCGCCTGCCGTACCCCGGGGATGCGGCCCGATGCCGTCTGCCGGGATCGTTTCCGTGATGATCCCGCGTTGCTTCAGGGGACTCTGGAAAACGGACTCCGTTATGTGATCAGGGCCAACCGGGAGCCCCGGAATCGTGTGAGCATGCATCTGGTGGTGCCGGCCGGATCCATTCACGAAACGGACGACGAGAGGGGGCTGGCCCATTATCTCGAACACATGATGTTCAACGGCAGCCGCAATTTTCCTCCGGGCGAACTGGTCCGGTATTTTCAGAGCATCGGCATGCACTTCGGCGCCGACGCCAACGCCCATACCGGTTTTTATGAAACCGTTTACGATGTGCTGCTGCCCGGAGGAACCCGGGAGGATCTTTCCGGCGGACTGCGGGTCCTGAGGGATTACGCCGACGGCGCCCTGCTCCTGCCCTCCGAAATCGACCGCGAGCGCCAGGTGATTCTGGCGGAAAAACGCGATCGGGATTCGGCCGATTACCGGACCTTCGAAGCCACCCTGGCCTTTGAACTGCCGGATATGCGTCTTTCAAGCCGTCTGCCCATCGGTGATGAGACGGTGATCGTCTCCGCAGACCGGACCCGGCTCAACGGGTTCTACCGGACCTGGTACCGCCCCGATCGCATGATTCTGGTGGTGGTGGGGGACGTGGACACGACCCTCGTCCGGTCGGCCGTCGACGAGGCCTTTGCATCCCTGGCTCCCCCGGCGGCCCCGTTTCCCGCCGACCCGGATCCCGGCCGGCTTCGTCATGAGGGTATCCGGCCCTTTTATCATTTTGAGAAAGAAAGCGGTAAAACCACCGTGGCCCTGGAGGTTCTGACCCAAACGGCGTTTGAGGCGGACAGTTTCGACCGGCGTCGGGATCGTCTGGTGGCCCGGCTGGCCGACCGCATGGTTCAAAACCGGCTGGACGCCCTGACCCGCCGGCCGGGCAGCCCCGCCACCTCGGCCTCCGTCGGTTCCGGCACCTTCCTTCGCCATGTGCGCTACGGCAATATTTCGGCGGAATGCGGACCGGAAAACTGGCGGGACGCCCTGGTCTTTATCGAGCAGACCCTGCGGCAGGCGCTTGAATACGGGTTTACGGATCAGGAGCTCGATCGGGTCCGGCAAAATCTGCTGGCCGAGATGGAGCAGGAGGTCAAATCCGCCGACACGCGCAACAGCAGCACCCTCAGCAGCCGGATTATCCGGGCCCTGGTCAACCGGGAAACGGTGCTCAGTCCCGAGGATAATCTGGCCCTGTTCGGCCCCGTTCTCGAAGCGGTGACCCTGGCCGAGGTCAACGGGCGGTTCCGCACGACCTGGACACCCGATCACCGCCTTATTCTGGTTACCGGCAACGCCGATCTGACCGGATCGGCGGAGCCGGAGCAGATGATCCGGTCGGTCTATGACGCCGGGCGGGCACAACCGGTCGGGCCGCGGCCGGATGAGGCCGGGGTCACGTTTCCCTACCTCGACGAACCCGCCGCCAAAGGCGCCGTCGTGTCGCGGGAGGACCTGACCGACCTGGGCATCACCCGGGTCGTTTTCGACAACGGGGTGGTTCTGAATCTCAAGCAAACCGACTTTGAGGCCCATCGTTTCCTGTTCCGGCTGATCATCGGCGGGGGCAAGGCCGATGAACCCACGGACAAACCCGGCCTGGCCTCTCTTGCCATGAACCTGATCAACGAAAGCGGGTTCGGAGCCCTGGACAAGGAGGACCTGAAACGGGCCCTGACCGGAAAAACCAGCCGGATGAGCTTTTCCGTGGCCGAAGACAGCTTCGTTTTGTCGGGAGTCGGGGTGCCGGGGGAAACCGACCTGGTGTTTCAGCTGCTGCGGACCCAGCTGCTCGATCCGGGCTTCGATGAGGACGCCTATCGTCTGACCATGGAACGGATGGCCCAGAACTACGAGGAAATGGAAACCACCGTCGAGGGTATGGACGACATGAAGGGCGGGGCCTTTCTGGCCGGGGGCGATCCGCGGTTCGGGCTGCCTCCCTTTGAACGGTATCGGTCCAACACCGTGGACGATGTCAGGGCCTGGGTGGGCCGGTCCTTTGAACAGGACCTGCCGGAATTGTCCCTGGTGGGGGATTTTGATCCGGACAGGGTCATCGATCTGGCGGCCCGGTATCTGGGCAGCCTGACCCGGGAGCAGCGGAACGCTTCCCGGCCCGGCGACGGTTCCTCGGCTCTGCCCCGTCTGCCCCGGGGCCGGTCCGAAACCTTTTTTGTCAATACCGTGATTCCCAAAGGCCTCGTCAAGGTCTGCTATGCCACCGACGACTTCTGGGATATCGGCCGGACACGTCGTCTGTCGGTTCTTGCAGCCGTTTTTTCCGACAGGCTGAGGAACCGGATCCGTGAGGAACTGGGCGCGGCCTATTCGCCCTATGCCTACAATCTGTCCAGCATCGCCTTCCCCGGATACGGGGTGTTCCAGGCGGTGGTGACCCTTGATCCCGAAAAGGCCGATGCGGTGATCGCCGCGATCCGGGCCATCGCCGACGACCTGGCCGCCCGGGGTATCTCCGACGATGAACTCCGGCGGGCCGTGGATCCCATCCTGACCAGCATCCGGGACATGCGGCGCACCAACGGTTACTGGCTGAACAGCGTGCTTTCCGGATCGGGCCGGCATCCCGTCCGGCTTTCCTGGGCACGGACCATCGAGCAGGATTATGCCGCCGTCACCACAGGCGACATTCATGCCCTGGCCGGGCGTTACCTGGACAATGAGGGGGCCGCCTGTCTTCGGATTATGCCGGGGCCTGCACGGTGAACGTTTCCGAGGGTTGAAAACGAATTTTCACAGCAAAACGATGGGATTTCCAGTCGCAATCCATGGTTGACATCATCGGGTCATTCCACTATATGAGGCTTACTTGAAACAATGTGACTCATAAACGCAGGAGATCTTTGTGGACTCGATAAACTGGTTTGGCTTGATCAGTGGACTGGCCGGCGGGCTGGGCATGTTTCTCTACGGCATGAAGATGATGTCCGAAGGGCTCCAGAAGGTCGCCGGCAACGGATTGAAAGCCTTTCTGGAAAAACTGACCATGAACCGCGTGGTCGGCACCATGGCCGGCGCCGGCGTCACCGCCATCATCCAGAGCAGTTCAGCCACCACGGTCATGGTGGTGGGCTTTGTCAACGCCGGGCTGATGAACCTGATGCAGGCCCTGTCCGTGGTGCTGGGGGCCAATGTGGGCACCACCATCACGGCCCAGCTGATTTCCTTCAAAATCGGCGCTCTGGCCTACCCGGCCATCGGCATCGGGGTGATGCTCCGCATGTTTTTCAAAGACAAGCGGGCCCAGTACTACGGTGAAATTCTCATCGGATTCGGTCTTCTGTTCACCGGCATGGCGGTGATGGAAGGCGGTTTCAAGCCCCTTCGCACCAACGAGACCTTCCGTCACGCCTTCATTTATTTTTCCACCAATCCGCTGGCGGCGGTTCTGGCGGGCACAGTGTTGACCATGATCGTCCAGAGCAGTTCGGCCACCATCGGCATCACCATCGCCCTGGCCACCACGGGGCTCATTGATTATTACGCCGCCTGCGCCCTGGTGCTCGGTGAAAACATCGGGACCACCATCACCGCCAACCTGGCCGCCATCGGCACCAGCCCCGCGGCGCGACGGGCCGCCTTCGGCCATTTCCTGTTCAACGCCCTGGGCGTGGTCTACATGCTTGTTTTTCTCAAGCTGTTCATCATCGGCGTGGACTTTCTGACTCCCGGCGATCCCAACCTGGTCACTGCCGAGGGGGTCCGGCCGGACATTGCCCGGCACATTGCCAACCTCCATACCGGATTCAACATCATCAACGTCATTGTCTTTTTGCCGTTGCTGCATATCCTCGCCCGAATCTGCGAAAAAATCATTCCGGGAAAAGACCAGGTGGGCAACAAGTTTCTGTTTCTCGACGACCGCCTGATCGAAACCCCCTCCTTTGCCGTGTCCCAGGCCATGAAGGAAGTCAAGCGGATGTCCGGCATCTCGCTGGAAATGCTCAAGCTGTCCAAGCAGTGCTTCTTCGAGCGTGACAAGAAAAAGATTCAGGCCATCTACCAGCATGAAAAAACCGTGGATCTGCTCGAACGGGACATCACCCTGTTTCTGGTGAAACTGAACCAGCAGCCGATCAGCGCCCAGATTTCCCGGGACATCAACAGCATGCTCAACGTGCTGCATGACCTTGAAAAAATCGGGGATTATGCGGAAAACATCGCCATCTACACGGAAAAAATCATCGACGGCAACGTGGTGTTCTCCGATGCGGCCATGGAGGAGATCAGCCAGCTGTTCGACGTGGCCATCCGTTTCACGGAAAATATCATCAGCGAATACAACCGGGGCAACCTTCCCAAGAAGGTCAACACCGATGACGAGGACCTGATCGACTCGCTGCGCAAGCAGCTGCGCATGAAGCACATCGAGCGGCTTCACGACGGCACCTGCACCGTGGAAAACGGTATTTTTTACATCGACATCCTGAACAACCTGGAGAAGACCGGCGACCAGGTGTTCAACATCGCCCAGATTGTGATGGGGGAAATCAAATAGCCGGTTGTTTCGGTTTATTAGCCCGAAAAGGCGGCGGTCCCGTCCCGCGAGCGCCTGTTTTCTCCTTGCATTCCCTATCGTAAGACTATAGTTTAACCGGTAACGGTTTGGACAAGGCCCCTGGTCACCGGGGCCTTTTTTATGCGATCGACTCTTACATAAGGATCAACACCATGAGCCGGAACAAACCGCCTGAAAACCTCTTTGACAGAATCTGGAATCTGTTTGCATCGGTTCGATTCTCGGTTCTGATTCTGGTTCTTCTGGCCGTCACCTCCATCATCGGAACCCTTATTCCCCAGAACCAGCAGCCCGTTTATTACTTCCGAACCTTCGGGGAAACGGCCTATCGGGTGATGGAATTTTTGAATCTGTTCGACATGTATCATTCCTGGTGGTTTCGTTTCCTGATGATGATGCTCGCCATGACCCTGACGGTCTGCTCGCTGGAGCGCCTGCCCGCCGTCTGGAAAATCGTCCGGAAAAAGCCCGTCTACGATGCCGGTCGGTTCAAAAACCTCAAGGATCGTCACACCGTCGAGCCCGCCGGGTCCTTCGACGACAAGCGGGCCGAGATCGTCCGGCTGATCGAGAAAACCTTTGGAACCTGTCATGAGGAAACGGGGCCTGCCGGTCCCGTGTTTTTCAGCGAAACGGGCCGCTGGTCCCGCATGGGCGTCTATGTGGTCCACGGCAGCATTCTCCTGCTTCTTTTGGGCGGGCTGATCGGATCGCTCTGGGGCTTTGAAGGCACCATGACCATTCCCGAAGGCGAAACGCGGGACCAGGTGAGGCTGAGAAACTCCGATCATTCGATTCCCTTAGATTTCGCGATTCGCTGCGATGATTTCACGCTGTCCCATTACGACAACGGCGCCCCCAGCGAGTACCGTTCGGATCTGACCATTCTCGATCAGGGTCGGGAGATTCTGAAAAAGAGCATTATCGTCAACGATCCCCTGCGGTTCAGGGGCATCAATGTCTTTCAGTCCAGTTTCGGGGTCCTGGCCGGAGATACGGCGACCCTGACCTTCACCAGTACGGCCTCGGGCATGAACTACGAACGCACGGTGACCATGAACACCCCCCTTGACCTTCCGGAAAATCTGGGAACCTTTACCCTGGCCCATCACATGAACGCCTATCCCTTCATGGGTCATGACCTGGGGGAATGCTTCATCGGCCATCTGGAAACGGCCGACGGCAAACGGGAGGACGTGATCCTTCCCATCCGGTTCAACGGGTTTGACAAAATGCGCAAAGGCGCGGTGACCGTGGCCGTGGCGGATTATGAGAAACGCCATTACACCGGCCTGCAGGTCACCCGGGACCCGGGCGTTTTACTGGTCTACCTGGGTTTCATTCTGATGATTGTCGGATGCTGGACGGCCTTTTTCATGTCCCACCAGCGGGTCTGCGTGGAAATTCAAACGACAGGCGAAGGCAGGTGCCGGGTGACGGTGTCCGGCACGGCCAACAAAAACAAGCTGGGCACGGCCCTCAAGCTCAAACAACTCGCGTCCCGAATCAAGGACGCCTGACAGGATAAAGGACCTCGCTTATGACAAGTTCACTGGTATTGGCTATCGTTACCTTTGTCTACGGTTTTTCCGCGGTGATGTACATTTCCGCCTGGATCTTCAACAAACAGGCCTTGGCCCGGGTCGGCATGGCGACCGCCCTTGCGGGGGTGGCGGGCAACCTGATCGGTTTCGTGCTGCGCTGGATCGAAACCTACGCCCACGGGCACGGCTACATTCCCCTGTCCAACCTCTACGAGTCTTTGGTGTTTTTCGCCCTGACCGTGGCCGTGGTTTGTCTGTTTCTCGAATGGAAGTACAAAAACAGCCACATCAACGCCGTGTCCATCACCCTGTCGTTTCTGATCATGGCCTACGCCTCCCTCAAGGCCGGCCAGGGCGCCGCCGCCATCCAGCCCCTGGTGCCCGCCCTGAAAAGCAACTGGCTGACGGTCCACGTGATCACCTGCTTTCTCGGCTACGCCGGTTTTGCCATCGCCTTCGGCATCAGCCTGATGTACCTGGTCAAAAAGGCCCTGGATCGTGGGGACGCGGGTGCGGTCAGCCGAATTCCGGCCTATGACCTGCTCGACGAACTGACACAGCAGACCATCATGTTCGGCTTTCTTTTTCTGTCGCTGGGTATCATCACCGGCTCGGTCTGGGCCAATTCGGCCTGGGGCTCCTACTGGTCCTGGGACCCCAAGGAGACCTGGTCCCTGATCACCTGGTTCATCTATGCGATCTTTTTGCACCTTCGGTACGTCCGGGGCTGGGACGGGACGAAAATCGCCGTGATTTCCATTGTAGGGTTCATGGCGGTGATGTTTACCTATTTCGGCGTGAATTTTCTGCCGGGGCTTCACAGCTACGCCAAGGGCTGATCCAAGACGGCTTCGTAAAATGTCCGATATCTGCGTTACGCGTCATCCCTCGTCACTGCGGCGTACCCTTAGTACGCCTCATTCCTCGGGACTCGCAAGCCTTGATCTCGAACATTTTACGAAGCCGTCCAAATTTCATTCAATGCCGTAGAGCCTGACCGTGTTGTCCCAGATCACCCGGGCCAGGCGGTCGGGGTCGTCATCCCGGAGTTCGGCGAGCTTGAGAAAGGTCGAGCGGACAAAGGCCGGTTCGTTGCGGCGGGTTTTGTTCTTTTCCGGGGCCGGGGTCAGATAGGGGGCGTCGGTTTCGATGAGCAGCCGGTCCTCGGGAATGGCCCTGACCTGACGCCGGAGGTCCGCACCCCGGGTCTTTATGGTGAGAATCCCCGTGATGCCGATGTGAAGGCCCAGATCCAGATAGGCCGCAAGCTCGGCGTCATTGCCGCTGAAGCAGTGAACCACCCCTCGAAGCGAGCGCCGGCCGGCATGGTGCCGGACCATCTCAAGAAAACGTCCGCCGGAATCGCGTTCGTGGAAGATCAGGGGGAGATCCAGATCGGAGGCGGCTTCCATCTGTTTTTCGAACCAGTGTTCCTGAACCGCCTGCGGTGAATGCATGCGGGCGAAATCCAGGCCCGTTTCCCCCCAGGCTTTGACTTTGGGCCGGCCTGCCAGGGCCTTCAGATCATGGAGTGCCCGGTCCGTGGCCCGGGAGGCGTCATGGGGATGGATGCCCACCGAGCAGTAGAACATCGGCTCTGCGTCGGCCATGCGCACCAGTTCGGCCGAGTTGGCCTCGGTGATGCCCACCAGCATGACGGCGGCAACGCCGGCGGCCTTTGCCCGTTCCAGAACCCCGTCCATGTCTTTCCGGTAGGATGCATCATCCAGATGACAGTGACTGTCGAATAATTTCATGGCGCCTCTCCTTAATAGTGAATCACAAAACCAAACCGTTTATCACCGGACGGCCCAGGGATCAATCTTTTTTGACGTCAAAGGGCGGGTCCGCCGTGAACGAAGGACCGGGCGGCGTGGGGAGGGTTGAGGATGCGGGCGCCGTCAAAGGGCAGGCAGGTGCCCACCCGCATCATGCCGGGCAGGGCGGGATAAAGGACGTCGGCGTGTGATTCCTCGCAGGCGAACAGCAGCTCGTAATCCTCGCCGCCGGCCAGCATCATGTCCCGGGCTGAGAGACCCTGATCCCGGCAGTAGGCCCAAAGGTCCGGGTCAAGACGGGTCTCGTCGATCTCGAAGCGGACGGTAAGATCCGAGGCCTCGGCCACATGGCGGGCGTCACCGGCCAGTCCGTCGCTGATATCGGTCACGCAGCGGATGCCGTGGTCGCACAGAATCCGCGCCGCGTCAAATCGTGCCTTCGGGCGTTTGAAGGCCCGGATCAGGGCCTGGGGCGCGGACCGATTCGCCTCAAGGGCGTGCAGGCCGGCCCGGGCCAATCCCAGGGGGCCGGTCACATACAGCCCCTGGCCGGCGCGGGCTTCCGAGCGTCGGGGAAAAAACGACGGGTCCCCTTCGCCCACGGCAAACAGATCCAGGGCCAGGGCCGAGCCCGACGAGAGATTGCCGCCGCCCAGACCACAGCCGTAAAGGCCGAGGGCCTCACCCAGGCCTTCATACAGGCGAAGGACCATGGCCTCGGTCATCCCGCTTGGCAGGGTCAGATTGACAAACACCGAAATCGGCCGGGCAAAGGACGCCGCCAGATCGCTCAACGTGACCGAGACGGCTTTGAATCCGATGTCCTCAAGACTCTGCCAGTCCAGACGGAAATGCACGTCCTGCCGCTGGCAGTCGGTGGAGATGACCGGACGGGAAAGCCCGGAAAGAAGGGCGGCGTCATCGCCGGGGGGAACGAGGAGTTCCGGATGATGCCGGTTGATCCGCTCGGCCTGCCGGCGGATTTTTTCGATCAGGTCGAATTCGTCGAACATGTCAGTTCCCGAACCGGGCGAGCCATCGCCGGAAGGTGAGGACATGGTCCTCACCGAACCGGGACAGGTCGTTTAGAATCTCATCGACGGATTTTTCCCGGCCGATGGCCCCCGGCGTCTTGGAAAAAAATTTGTCGGCATAGCAGACGATGGTTTCCTCGAGGGTCAAAGGCACCATGTCCCGCAGGGGCAGGCCCAGGTTTCGTTTTGCGATGGCGTCTTTGGTGATCCCGGTCAGCGTGTGCCGTTCGGCCACCAGGGCGTGCCGGGGAAGCCCCAGATCATCCAGGATGTCCCGTCCCAGGACGCCGTGAAACACATAGGGATGCGCCCCCCGGCAGCCGATGGCCGGGGCCGTCGTGTGAATGACGCCGATATCGTGGAGCAGGGCCGCTTCTTCGATGAACACGCGGTCCGGGGCCAGATGGGGCACCCGGTCCGCAATCCGGCAGGCCTTGTCGGCCACGCAGCGGCTGTGTTCCATCAGAACCCGGCAGGCCGTCGAGCCGGGGTCGTAGAATCGATGGACGATCGCATCGGTGTCGATCATGGCGCTTAGTGGACTCCGGACAAGAGGGCCGATTCGATAAACGGATCGAGTTCCCCGTCGAGCACGCTTTTCACGTTGCCGGTTTCATGGAGCGTCCGGTGATCCTTGACCATCTGGTAGGGATGGAGAATGTACGACCGGATCTGGCTGCCGAAATTGATATCGTCCTTGCCGTCGTGCATGGCCTGGAGTTTTTCATCGCGTTTCTGTTTTTCCATCTGGTAGAGGCGCGACTTGAGGACCCGCATGGCGATTTCCCGGTTTCGATGCTGGGAGGATTCCTGCTGGCACTGAACCACGATGCCCGATGGAAAGTGGGTGATGCGGATGGCGCTGCTGGTTTTGTTGACGTGCTGGCCGCCCGATCCGCTGGCCCGGAACACGTCGATACGGATGTCCTTGTCCTCCACGTCCACCACGATTTCGTCGTTGAGTTCCGGACAGACAAAGACGGAACAAAACGAGGTCTGGCGTTTGCCGTTGGCGTTGAAGGGCGAGATTCTCACCAGGCGGTGCACCCCGCTTTCCACCTTGAGAAAGCCGTAGGCGTTTTCTCCGCTGACGGTAAAGGTCACCCCCTTGACGCCGGCCTCGTCGCCGGGCTGGTAATCAATGACGGTCTGTTTGAATCCCTTCTGGTCGCACCATCTGGAATACATGCGGAACAGCATTTCCGCCCAGTCCTGGGAGTCGGTGCCCCCGGCGCCGGCATTGATCGACACGATGGCGCTGCAATCGTCTTCCTTGCCGTTTAGCATCATCTGCATGGACATGCGGGCCAGGCGTCGTTCGATATCGCCGATCTGCTGTTCCACGTCCCGGAGGGCGGAATCGTCGGATTCCTCCACGGCCAGTTCGAGAAGAACCTCGGTGTCCTCCACCTGGGCGTTCAGATCCTTCCAGTTGTCAACGGCTTGGGTCAGGGACGTGCGTTCCTTGAGGACATCGGCGGTGGCGTCGGGATTGTTCCAGAAATCCTTGTGGGAGATCTGCGCTTCAAGCTCTTTGAGTCGGTGTTCTTTGCCAGCTAAGTCAAAGACAACCTTCGAGCTGATTGAGTTTGACATGAATGTCCTTGAGGACGCTTTTCAGTTCTGAAGACATGGTCGTTTCCTCCACCGTAAGTGAGTTTGGATGATGGTCGTGATTCCGGCCGGGCCACGGGGCTCCGGGCCGGAAGGCAACTGGCCTATTCATAAAGGAACAGGCGTGAGATGTAAATATTTATTTGGGCTCCCGGGGGCCGTGGTGGGCGTCGGGCCTTTTTCGTGAAAACCAAAACAGGCCGAGCAGGGCAAAACACAGTCCGGCAAACAGATCGCCCAGACGGGTATAGAGGGTCCGGATATCAAGAAGGGGCAGGGTCCGTGTCGCTTCCGCATCGACATACAATCCGGTTTCAAAAAGGGTGCGCCCCACCGGATCGATGAACCCGCTGATGCCGGTATTGGCGGCCCGGGCCACGGCCCGACGGTTTTCGACCGCTCGGAAGGTGACCATGGAAAAATGCTGATAGGGCGCGCTGCTCCGGCCGAACCAGGCATCGTTGGTCATGTTGACCAGAACCTGGGCCCCGTTTTGAACCATGGCCCGGCTCAGCCCGGGAAAGATCACCTCAAAACAGATCTGAACCCCCAGAACCGCCTTTTCCATGGTCAGGGTTTCACCCCGTTTTCCCGGAAAAAACTCTCCGGACTGCTCGGTCAGTGTGTTGATGAAGAACAGCAGGGACTTCAGGGGGACATATTCGCCGAAGGGAACCAGATGGACCTTGCTGTAGGTCCCCAGGCGTTCGCCGTTTCGATCCAGAAGATGGGCGCTGTTGTAAAAATGGAAGCGGTTTTTTTTCTGAACGAACGAGGGGAACCCGATCAGAACGTCCTTGCCGATGAATGCGATGCGTTGCCGGAGTTTGTGGGTCGGGTGTTTGTCATGGCCGAAATAGAACGGTGCGGCCGTCTCCGGCCAGACGATCAGATCCGGAGAGGACGCTGCGGCCCTGACCGACAGATCATGATATTTTTCAAGGGTTTTGGATTGATAGGACGGCGTCCATTTGAGGGACTGGTCGATGTTGCCCTGGATGACCGAGACGGCCAGGCCGGGGGCTTCGGCCGCCAGGCGATCGATCTGTCTGATGCGCAGTTCCCCGTAGGCCAGCGCGCCCAGAACACAGAGCCCGGCTGCGGTCGCCTGGATCAGGACGGTCCGGGCGCTCACCGGGCTGCCCTGCCAGCCGGCCTTCCGGCCATGGGCCAGAAGACCGAACAGTGCCGCGTTGACCATGACGATCAGGAAGGACAGCCCGTAAACGCCGGTGACATCGGTCATCTGAATGATCCTCACAAAGGGCTGCTGGGAATACCCGAGCAGTTCCCAGGGAAAGCCGGAAAGGGCGTGGGCCCGGACATACTCCAGGCAGACCCAGAGCGAAGGCGCCGCCGCGATCAGGTAGGCCGGATGCTTGCATCCTCTGGCCAGTATGGCGCAGAACACCGCGGGATAAAGGGCCAGGTAAAAGGCCAGGAGCGCCAGGATGGGAACGCACAGCACCATGGGGATGTAGCCGTAGGTGTGGAGGACATGAAGGATCCAGGGCAGCAGGGACAGGTAATGGGCGCATCCGAAAACCCATCCCGCCAGGGCGCTTTTTTTCGGTGAAAGATCCCGGATGATCCAGAAAAGGGGCACGAGGGCGATAAAGGCCAGGCCGTACCATCCCGCCTTCGGGAACGACAGGGTCAGTCCCGCCCCGGCCGCTGCCGACGCAACTATGATTCCGATATCGTTGTGACTGATCCTGACCATCTTTTGTTTGCCCTTTCGTCGGTTCAGCTCCGTTTCATACCGCGCCGGGTGATCGCGTGATATTCTGAGGCGGACTCGTAGACAGTCATCCTTATCCGGCCGGGCTCCGGGGTGTCAACCGGTTTTTCGACGATCACCGGGATACGGCCGGCCATAACGCTTCAAGAATGGGCGGGCGTGAACAATTCGTTTGAGATTTAAAAATGAATATGATAAAAATTGGGTAACGTTTTAACCGATGGAGTGCCATGCGCTTCCTCCCCCAACGATAGACACGACTCTTATCATACTTCGAAAATGACAGTTCATTGCCGTTTTCAGCCCAATGCTCTTTGCATCGATGTGACGGGTGAAACTACCTTGCGACGACTTTTTTAACCATAGATGGGGTGTCAGTTATGAGTATAATCAACAAAAACGGAAATCAGGTCACCATCAAGCCCGGCAAGGATGTTGTCGCATCCATGGCCAACGAGTTCAGGGCGGAACTGAATTCCCAAATTCAGGAGTCTCCGTCCGAACTGGTCATTGACCTCTCCGGCGTTGAAATGGTGGATTCCGTTGGCATTGGTGTGATTATCGCGACCCATAATTCACTGGATCAGAAGGGCGGCAAACTCAAGGTCATCAATATCGCCGACGATATCTACGGACTGTTCAGCACCATGCGGCTGGACCGTCATTTTACCGTGGAAAAGGCAGGCTGACCACGCAAAGCGCGATAAGGGTGGTCGGGGCGGCAGGATTCGAACCTGCGACATCTTGCTCCCAAAGCAAGCGCGCTACCAGGCTGCGCTACGCCCCGATTTTTCCGGTGTGATCCGTCACGAACAGAGCCCGCAATTTATCATTCTTTCAAACAAGGTGCAAGCCATAAATCATCCGAACGTCCGGCCCGTTGCGGCCGGGCGTCAATGCTCAGTGCGTCTTGGAAAACCCCTTGGAATATTTGCTGAAATATTCATCAATCCCCGCGCGGAGCGCCTGGACCAGGTGCTCGATCATGCGCGGGTCCGCCATGAGTTTTTCATCCGTGGGACAGGTGATGAATCCTGCTTCGACGATCACGGCCGGCATGGCGGCCGCCGACAGCACGGCGGCGGGCAGTCCCGCCGTCCGGACCGGGGCAATGCCGGGAATCCGGCCGACATGATCCGACATCATCCGGGCCAGGGCCTGGCTGACCGGGGTGAATCGGATCTGGCCTCCGTCCCACAGGGCTTCCGCCGGGTCGGTGGGACTCCCTGGCGCTTTGTCGGGCTGTTCGTAATAATAAATGATGATGCCCCGTCGTTCCTGAACGAGGGACGCGCCGGCATGCAGGCTGATCAGCAGGTCCGCCCTCGACCGGTTGGCCGACTCTGTGCGGACGGAAATATCAAGGTCATAGTCGCCGGTGCGGGTCAAGCCGACGCGGTAGGTCGGTTGCAAGGCGGTTTCGAGCGCCCTGGCCAGGCCCAGGGTCAGATCCTTTTCAAGCAGTCCGGCGGCACCCCGGGCGCCGGCGTCCGAACCGCCGTGCCCGGGATCGATCTCGATCCGGGGTTTGAGGCGGTCAAACAGGGTGTTTTCCGCAAAGCCCGTCGCTGCGATCATCACCGTTATCAGAAAGAGGACGCCGTAGAACCGTGTCAAACGGACCGGGGCGGGGCAGCGACCGCCCTGCGGCGGGGACTTGGGTGACGGGAAAAGGTTCATGCTCTATTTTCTTGACAGTCTATTCGTTTGATATTACTTTTGCAAATTGGCTTTTTATTTACAAGACGTAGGCACCCTGATAATTAAAAGGCCTGAAGCGGAACGGATGCGAACGCATCATTCATGCAGCTGTTTGAACCGTCGCGCTCAATATAGTGAATAACGGATGGTTTGAACAGTTTTTTTTAGATTATTCTGCCGCGCCCCGCCGCTGGACGGCGGCCCGGGCAGTGAGGGGAAACGAGATCATAACAACCAGGGGCCTCAGTCGTCTGAGTCTCCGCCGAAAAGAGGGAAGATAATGCAAGTAACCATTGAAGACGTGAATACCGTTAAGAAAATTCTGCATATTGAAGTGCCTGAAGAACGCGTGATCAGCGAAGTGGACGCCGCCTACGCCAAGCTCAAGAAGACCGCGAAAGTCAACGGATTCCGTACCGGAAAAGCCCCCAGAGCCGTTCTGGAGCGCAAATTCAAAAGCGATGTGCACGGCGACGTGACCAACACCCTGATCCAGAGCGCCCTGTTCGATGCCATCCGTGAAAACAAACTGAACTACATCGGCGATCCCCTGATCGAGCAGGTTCCCGATCTCGATCCCGCAGCCGCTTTCAAATTCAGCGCCACCCTTGAATTGATGCCCGAGATCGGGGATATCGATTTTACCAACCTCGCCGTGACCCGAACCCTGTACGCCCCGTCGGAAGAGGAAGTGGCCGGTCAGCTCGAAATGATCCGGAAGAACCTCGCCCGGCGCGAAGTCCTTGACGAGGCCCGCCCGGCTCAGGAGAACGACTTCGTCCTGATCGACTACGAAGGCCTGAAAGACGGACAGCCTTTTGACGCCACGCCCAAGGCTGAAAACGTCAGCCATAAAATCGGGTCGGCGGTGCTTTCCCGTGATTTCGACGATCAGCTGATCGGCATGAACGCCGGTGATATCAAACGGTTCGACATTGCCTACGCCGACAGTTACATCAACAAGGCCCTGGCCGGCAACACCGTGGCCTTCACCGTCAAACTCAATGCCGTCCAGAAAGAGGTGCTCCCCGAGCTGGACAATGATTTCGCCAAACGCGTCGGCGACTTCGAGACCCTCGACGATCTGAAAACCGCCATCATGGACAACCTGAAGAGCGGGTACGACAAACGGATCGAGCAGGAAGTCAACGAACAGATTTACAATGCCCTGCTCGACCGGGTGGCCTTTGATGTCCCCGACATGATGATCCAGTATGAACTGGCAAGCATCATCGCCGAGGCAGAACGCGGCCTGATGATGAGCAACATCACCCTTGAGCAGATCGGCAAAACCCGGCAGGACCTCGAAGAGGAATACAAGGAGCTTGCGGAAAAACAGGTTCGCCGTCATCTGATCCTGGGATCCATCATCAAACAGGAAAAAATCGAACTGAGCGATGAGGAGCTGGAGGAAGGGTACCAGGAGACCGCCAAAGCCATCCGGCAGCCCGTGGAAGGCATCCGGTCCTTTTACCGGGCAAACCCCGACAAAATTGATTATTTCAAGCATACCCTCCTTGAAAAAAAGGCGGTGAAGCTTATTATGGAAAAGAGCAACATCACGGATGTGAAGCCTGAAGAGTCGGAATCCGCCGGCGAATAAAAAAAGCTCATTTTTTTGTTCGTCTGTGATAGAATAACCGCAAGTCTTCGGATTTGCCCGTGAATCCCGTGCGGATCGGATGCATGCCGTCCGTCCGAACGGGACCGGGGCCGCCGACAGCATGTTCTTTATAAGGAGGTTAGACGTGTCACTGATACCCATGCCGTATGTCATTGAGCAGACCAGCCGGGGCGAACGTTCCTACGACATTTATTCCAGGCTTCTCAAAGACCGGATCATTTTTCTGGGAACGGCCGTCAATGACGACGTGGCGAATCTGGTTGTCGCACAGCTGTTGTTCCTCGAATCCGACGACCCGGAAAAGGATATCAATTTTTATATCAATTCACCCGGAGGCGCCGTCACGGCGGGCATGGCCATTTACGATACCATGCAGTACATCAAACCGGATATTTCCACGGTATGCATCGGCCAGGCGGCCAGCATGGGGGCCATGCTTCTGGCGGCCGGCACCCGGGGCAAACGCTTTTCCCTGCCCAATTCCCGGATCATGATCCATCAGCCTCTGGGCGGCGCCCAGGGCCAGGCCTCGGATATCGAAATCCAGGCCAAGGAGATCATGCGCATGAAAGAAACGCTCAACCAGATGCTGGCGTTTCATACGGGCCAGGACATCAAGCGGATACGCAAGGATACCGACCGTGATTATTTCATGTCCGGCGAAGAGGCCAAGGCCTACGGACTGATCGATCACGTGGTGACCAACAGGCGCGAGCTGGAAACGCTGGACAAGACGGAGGGCTGATATGACAGATCCTGGAGATGGGAACGATAAACTTTTCTGTTCGTTCTGCGGTAAGAATCAGAGAGAAGTCAAAAAGCTGATTGCCGGACCGAATGTTTACATCTGCGATGAATGCATCCAGCTTTGCGGAGAAATCATCGACGATGAAAGCAACCGGGTCATCGAGCGTCCCGAAAAGCTGATGACGCCGCGGGAAATCAAGAAAATGCTCGATGAATACGTGATCGAGCAGGATCACGCCAAGAAAATTCTCGCCGTGGCCGTTCGAAATCATTACAAGCGGCTTGATTCATCCGTGCGGACCGATGACGTGGAAATACAGAAAAGCAACATCCTTCTGATTGGTCCCACCGGCTGCGGCAAAACCCTGCTGGCCCAGACCCTGGCCCGGTTCCTGGATGTGCCGTTCACCATCGCCGACGCCACCACCCTGACCGAGGCCGGTTATGTGGGTGAGGATGTGGAGAACATCATTCTGGCCCTGCTCCAGAATGCCGACTACGACGTGGAAAAGGCCGAGCGCGGCATTGTCTATATTGATGAAATCGACAAAATCGCCATGAAGTCCGACAATCCCTCGATCACCCGGGACGTGTCGGGTGAAGGCGTTCAGCAGGCCCTTTTGAAAATCATCGAAGGCACCACGGCCAGTGTGCCGCCCAAGGGGGGACGGAAGCATCCCCAGCAGGATTTCGTCAAGGTCAACACGGCCAACATCCTGTTTATCTGCGGCGGGACCTTCAACGGCCTCGAAAAGGTCGTTCAGCGTCGCACCGGCAAGAAAGCCCTGGGCTTCGGCGCCAACGTCCAGAAGCAGGAGGATAAAAGCCTGGGCGAACTGCTCAAGCATGTCCAGACCGAAGATCTGGTCAAATTCGGCCTGATCCCTGAATTTCTGGGCCGTCTGCCCGTGGTGGCCACCCTGGGCGAGCTCAACGAGGATTCGCTGGTCCGCATTCTCACGGAACCCAAAAACGCGCTGGCCAAACAGTTCCAGAAGCTGTTCGAGTACGAAGGGGTTCGCTTGCGACTGACCGATGAAGCCCTTCGGGCCGTGGCGAAGCTGGCCGTGAAGCGGAAGTCGGGCGCCCGGGGGCTCCGGGCCATTCTCGAGAACGCCATGCTGGATATCATGTATGAAATTCCCTCCCTTGAAGATGTCGAAGAGTGCGTGATCAACGAAGACGTCATTCTCAAGGAAGAGGAACCCATACTGATTTATTCGTCTTCGAAAAAACAGGCGTAACCTGGTGGCGCCGTCGGGAGGGACTCCGCTCCGCCCGACGGCGTTCACGGAATCGGGGCCGACCGCCGGGGCCGACGATTCACCCCATGTCATGGACCCTCCATCCCTTAACCCGAACAAGTTGCCGATATGATTAATATGCCCAAGATGTTCAAGCCCGATGACGCCGATGACGCCGGCATCGTTCTGCCCATCCTTCCCTTGAGAGATATCGTTGTTTTTCCGCATATGGTCGTCCCCCTGTTCGTGGGCCGGACCAAATCGGTCAATGCCCTGGCCGAGGCCATGAACAAGGATAAAACCATTTTCCTCGCCACCCAGAAAGTGGCCGGTGTGGATTCTCCCAGGGAAAAGGATATCAACACCACCGGAACGGTCGGTACCATCCTGCAGCTGCTCAGGCTTCCCGACGGGACCGTCAAGGCCCTGGTCGAGGGCAAGGCCCGTGCCCGGATCCGTTCGTTTATCACCAGTGAAGAGTTTTTTCAGGTCGAGCTCGATCCGATCTACGAAGACGATGCCGCCACCCCCGAAAACGAGGCCCTGGTCCGGGCCGTGACCAGCGGATTCGAGGCGTACAGCAAGATCAACAAAAGCATCTCCCGGGACATCATCACCAAGGTGTCGACCATTACCAGTCCCTCGAAGCTGGCGGACACCATTGCCTCCCACATTGCCTTCAAGGTCAATGAAAAGCAGCAGCTGCTCGAAACCATCGATATTTCCGAGCGCCTGACCCTGCTTCTCAAGCTGATCAAACGGGAAGGCGAAATTTATGCCATGGGCCAGAAAATCAAGGGCCGGGTGCGGGATCAGATCGAACAGACCCAGAAGAATTATTATCTCAACGAGCAGATGCGGGCCATCAAGCGGGAAATGGGGGCCGATGAGTCGGCCGATGACGAACTGCAGGAACTTGAACGCCGGATCAGCGCGAAAAAGCTGAGCCGCGAGGCGGCGTTCAAAGTCAAGCAGGAGTTCAAGAAGCTCAAGATGATGTCCCCCATGTCCGCCGAAGCCGGTGTGGTCCGGAATTATATCGACTGGATTCTCGATCTGCCCTGGTACAACCGCAGCAAGGTCAGCCACGACCTGATGCGGGCCGAAGCCATTCTCAACGAGGACCATTTCGGCCTCGAAAAACCCAAGCAGCGGATTCTCGAGTACCTGGCCGTCCAGTCCCTGGTCAACAAGATCCGGGGCCCCATTTTGTGTCTGGTTGGCCCGCCGGGGGTGGGCAAGACCTCCCTGGCCAAATCCGTGGCCCGGGCCACGGGCCGGCGTTTTATCCGGATTTCCCTGGGCGGGGTACGCGACGAGGCGGAAATTCGGGGGCACAGGCGGACCTATGTGGGGGCCATGCCGGGGAAAATCATTCAGAACCTGAAAAAAGTCGGCGTCAACAATCCGGTGTTCTGTCTGGATGAGGTGGACAAAATGAGCATGGATTTCCGGGGCGACCCCTCATCGGCTCTTCTTGAGGTTCTGGATCCCGAGCAGAACAGCAAGTTCGGGGACCATTTTCTCGATCTGGATTACGATCTGTCCGACATCCTGTTCATCACCACGGCCAACACCCTGTCCGACATCCCCCTGCCCCTTCAGGACCGCATGGAGGTGATCCGGATCGCCGGTTACACGGAAATCGAAAAATATCAGATCGCCCGGAACCATCTGATCCCCAAACAGGTGAAGATGAACGGGCTGTCCATGGATCACGTGACCTTTTCCAAAAACGCCGTCACCACCATCATCCGGGATTACACCCGGGAAGCCGGCGTCCGTAACCTGGAGAGGGAGATTTCGGCCATCTGCCGGAAAACGGCCCTCGACATTGTCAAGGCCAAGGACCGGAACAAGGTGGTCATCTCGTCGAAAACCGTGCAGAAGCATCTGGGGCCCGAACGCTATCGGTTCTCCCAGCCCGACAATCTGGACCAGATCGGCATCGTCACGGGTCTGGCCTGGACCGCCGTGGGCGGGGAGCTGTTGTGCATTGAAACCGTTCTCATGCCCGGCAAGGGCAATCTGATCGTCACCGGCAAACTCGGCGACGTGATGAAGGAATCGGCCCGGGCCGCCATGAGCTACGTCCGGTCCCGCTCCGAGCGGCTCAATATCAACAAGGATTTCTACGGCGAGAACGACGTGCACATCCATGTGCCCGAGGGCGCCATTCCCAAGGACGGCCCGTCTGCGGGTATCGCCATGTGTACGGCTCTGGTGTCGGCCCTGACCAAACGCCCGGTGGATCGAACCGTGGCCATGACCGGGGAAATCACCCTCCGGGGACGCGTGCTGCCCATCGGCGGTCTCAAGGAAAAGATTCTGGCCGCCCACCGGGGGGGCATCAAGCGTGTGATTGCCCCGAAGGACAACGAAAAGGATCTGGCCGAAATCCCGGCTTTCATTACCAAGGAGATCGACATCCGTTTCGTGGAGAATCTGGATCAAGTCCTTGAATCATCGCTTATTGTCAAAGATAATGAGCCGTTATTCAAAGACTGATCCCCGCCGCGCTCCGGGGATCAAAGAAAATGATCAAAACGTTGATTATTCGCTTGACTCACACGAACGATCCTGTTAAATATTCATCCGTTTTGAGCCGGAGGAAATCCGGTGTCTCCCGGGCGATTAACTCAGTTGGGAGAGTGCAACCCTTACAAGGTTGAAGTCGCAGGTTCAAGCCCTGCATCGCCCACCACCCGCAAACTTCTCAGTTTCGGGGGCGTAGTTCAGTTGGTTAGAACGCCGGCCTGTCACGCCGGAGGTCGCGAGTTCGAGTCTCGTCGCTCCCGCCACTTTAAAAAGGCTCTTGGATGATTCCAAGGGCCTTTTTTTATTCCTTCAAAATTTCACTCCCCTCACTATTCCCCACATTTTTTATTTTTAAGCGTCCAACCCCCATCTACTCAAGCCATAATGGACACCGCATGGCCTTAAGCCAATCAACCAACGGTTTTCGAATTCCGTCCATAACGGTGCCTGCCGTTATGGAGTGGTGGTGTTCGCATTCGGTACAAATATAAAGCCCCCGGTTGATTTTCCAGTAAGATGTATTGTCACATAAAACCATCTGGCCAACGCAACCGGAATAGGTAGGCTTGGCAAGCTTCTTCTGTCTTAAACCGTTCATCGAACTCGACTTGATTGTTGGGAAAGTCATCGGTAATCGTGAATTGTTCCATTGGCTACCCCCTTTGATTTATCTTGGAGGCAGTATACCGTAGCCCTTTGACAGATCAGGTCAATCCGTGCCAAATTTTTTTGAACTTGAGCGAAGTGCATAACCAGATTTTCTTTTTAATAATCGTATAACCGTTTTTAAATCTTTTCATTCCGACATCATTGATTTTGGGCCGGCTATGATTTCATAGGCCTGAGTCAAGCTTTCTTTTAAATAAGAAGACGTTTGCTTGCTACTTACCATATCACTACCCGTAATTATTGTTATGCGGTTCCATGGTATCTATTTTGCTTAGTCAATAAATAAAATGAAGATCATCAATGATTCCAGCTATATCATTTTTTGATTGACACAAAAGAGCTGTAAAAATATGGTGGTCATTAATTATTCTTCAGACTCATATCGATTAAATGTTAACGCATTATACCAATTCCATACCCTTGGGCCATTTGAGGACGTAACGCGATGATCAATCTAAATACTCAAGAAAAAAAGCGGGAAATCCGGGTCTTTGTATCATCAACCTTTCGTGACATGATGGTCGAACGGGATCATCTGGTAAAAGAAGTATTTCCCAAACTCCGCAAAGCCTGCCGGAAAAGAGGGGTTGAATTGACTGAAGTTGACTTGCGGTGGGGCGTGACCGAAGAGCAGGCCCAGCAGGGACAGGTAATCCATATCTGTTTGCGTGAGATTGACCGGTGTAGACCTTATTTTCTCGGACTTTTGGGCGAACGATACGGATGGATACCTGAAACAGCGGAATACCATACAAACAAAGGCCTCGCCGAGGAGTTTCCCTGGGTGAAGGATGATCTTTACGAACAGCGCAGCATCACGGAAATGGAGATCCAGTACGGTGTTCTTCGAAAGCCGGACATGGCCACCCGGGCTTTTTTTTATCTAAGACATCCCGAAGCCACTCCGGATGAATTCAAAGAATCACCCAACTCTGCTTCGGCTAAAAAACTCAACCACCTGAAAGCAGAGATCAGAAACTCCGGTTATCCAAACATGGAGTTCTATGATATTCACCATCTTGAAAACCTGATCTCCCTGGATTTTATGGCCTTTTTCGATGCAGAGTTTCCGGAAGGTGAAAAACCTACCCCTTTGGAACAGGTCCGCATGGACCATGCGGCCTTTGCCCGAAGCCGGTTATCCATATATATCGGCGGCGAGCCCCATATGGATGCGCTGGATGCCCATGTTGAAAGCTCGGATTCGCCCTTGGTGATCACCGGAGAGTCCGGCATGGGTAAATCCGCCTTGATCGCCAACTGGATCGCCCGATACCAGGCAAAACATCCTGAAGACTATATCCTGTACCACTTTATCGGCGGCGCGCCGGACAGTTCTGATCATTACGCCTTGATCCGGCGAATCTTGGAGGAGATGATCCATCAGTTCGGATTGAGCCTCGAGATCCCCACTGAACCGGAAAAACTCGTTGAAGCCCTCCCCCTCTTCTTAGCCTCAACCCCCAAAGGGCAACGCTGGATTTTGGTCCTCGATGCCCTGAACCAGATTGAAGACAAAGACCAGGCACGATTTTTAAGCTGGTTCCCTGCGTTTATCCCGGAAAACATAAGAGTCATTGTCTCATGCCTTGAAGGTGATACCCTGGACGTAATACGAAATCGTGGCTATGGAGAAAGGGTTATTTCCCCCTTAACCTCTGATGGCCGAAAAGATCTGATCCGGTCTTATTTAAAGCTTTATACCAAAGAACTGCCTGAAAATATGGTCAGCCGGATCGCGGAAGACCCGGAATCTGAGAACCCTCTGATTTTGAGAACCCTGATTGATGAACTTCGATTATTCGGGGTTCACGAGGAACTGGAAGAAAGGATCAACTATTATATCAAAACCCAGAGCCCCATTGAATTTTTCGAAGCGGTTCTCAAACGGTTTGAAAGCGACTATGAAAAGGATCACCCCGGCATGGTGGGAGAACTTTTCTCGCTCATCTGGGCCTCCCGCAGGGGTTTGTCCGAACAGGAAGTATTGGAGATCTCAGGTGTACCCGCTCTGTACTGGACCCCGTTATTCAATGCCATAGAAAACCACTTGGTAAATCGGACCGGTCTTCTTGACTTTTTCCATGATTATCTGCGCAAAGCTGTTGAAAAACGCTATCTGAAAGACGATGATTTAAAAAAACAGGCCCATTTAACCCTTGCCGGTTATTTTGAAAAGGCCCCCTTAATCGATCGCAGCCTTGACGAACTTCCCTGGTTACTGTGGCAAGCCCGAGAATGGGATCAACTTAAAGACTACATCGGAAATCTTGATGTATTTTTAGCATTGGATACGGATAAAAAGGAATATGAGCTTTTGCAATACTGGAACGCCCTGTCACCGTATTACAACATGGGTGAGATCTACACCAATGCGGTGGAATCAATAATTTCAGATCACTATTCTGACGAGAATAAAATCTATGTTATAAATCAAATTGTTAAATTTTTGTATGACGCTTCTAGTTACGCTGCAGCTGAACCTCTCTTACGAAGAGCTCTTGCCATCTGTGAAAACGTTCTGGGGCCAAATAATCCTAAAACAGCCAGCATCATTGACAATTTGGCAAACTTACTACTTAAAAAAGCCGTCTATGAAGAAGCTGTGGCTCTCACCCAAAGGGCTCTATCCATTCGTGAAAAAGTATTAGGGCCAAATCATCCAGATACGGCCACAAGTCTTAACACATTATCGCTATTGCTCTCAACCAAAGGCGATTATGAGGGGGCAGAGTCTATAAGTCGAAGGGCTCTTTCCATCCGTGAAAACGTTCTGGGACCAAATCATCCGGATACGGCATCAAGTATTAGCAACCTTGCGATACTGCTCTCTACTAAAGACGACTATGAGGGCTCAGAGTCTCTCTACCGAAAGGCGCTTGCCATCTGTGAAAAAATTCATGGGCCTGAACACCCTGACACTGCTGGCAAAATCCAAAATCTGGCGACGCTCCTTACTGAAAAAGGCGACTATATGGGCGCAGAATCTCTCTTTCGACGAGCGCTGACCATTTGGGAAAAAATTATGGGCTTCGAGCATCCGGATACAGCCACAAGTATCTATAACTTGGCAACATTATTCATACGCAAAGGAGACTATGATGGCGCAGAACCTCTCTACCGAAGGGCGCTTGCCATCTGTGAAAAAGTTCTGGGACCGGAGCATCCAGATACAGCCACAAATATCAACAACCTCGCAAATATTCTAAATGACAAAGGCAATTATGATGAAGCTGAGCCGCTCTACCGTCGAGCCATAGCAATTACTGAAAAGGTTCTGGGACCTAAACACCCAAATACGGCCACAAGTATAAACAACCTGGCGCAGTTGCTCCAAAACAAAGGTGATCATATTGGCGCTGAGTCTCTTTATCGTCACAGCCTTGCAATATGCGAAAAGGTCCTCGGTCCTGAGCACCAGAATACAGCAATATGTCTCAATAACCTTGCGGGGCTACTTGAAGATAAAGGTGACCATGAGGGTTCCCTTCATCTTTATCAACGTGTCATGCAAAGCTCCGACTCAAATAAAGCGGGAAAACTTAACAAATTAGCGTCTAAGCTCGAACGTAAAGGAGATTACAAAGGAGCAGAGCAGCTCTATCGACGTGTCTTAAAAATCCGTGAACAAACCCATGGCCGAGAACACTTAATTACAGCTGCAAGCCATAACAATATCGCAAATTTACTTCACTCAAAAAAAGACTATGAAGGGTCAGAAAGGCATTACAGACGATCCTTGAAGGTGAGTGAAATGTTTTTGGGCTCTGAACATCAGGAAACAGCTACAAGCCTGAACAACTTGGCGATGTTACTTAATGATAAAGGAGACTATGAAAATGCAGAACCATTGTTACGACGTGCACTTGCCATATGGGAAAAAACTTTGGGGCCTGAGCATGAACGTACAGCCGCTGGTATCAACAACTTAGCGATATTACTCAAAGATAAAGGAGACTATGAAAATGCAGAACCATTGTTGCGACGTGCACTTGCCATATGGAAAAAAACTCTGGGGCCTGAGCATGAACATACAGCCGCTGGTCTCAACAACTTAGCTACTCTGCTTGAACAAAAAGGCGATTATGATGGCGCTGAGTCAATTCAACGACGTGCTTTGGCCATTTTAGAAAAAATATATGATCCTGAGCACTTGGATACGGCTACAAGCCTCAACAATCTAATGCATCTACTTGAAAAGAAGGGAGACTATGGTAGCGCTGAGACACTCTGTCGCAGAGCCATGGCTATCCGGGAAAAAATTTTAGGCCCCGAACATTCAGAAACAGCATATAATATCGATACATTGGCTAACTTACTCATTAAAAAAGGAGACTATGTTGGTGCCGAGCCTCTATACCGAAGAGCTCTATCAATTTGGGAAAAAAATTTAGGCGCCGAACACCCAGATACGGCCGCAAGTATCAACAACCTGGCAAATATTTTAAATGACCAAGGTAAAGATGATGAAGCAGAGCCGCTATACCGTCGAGCCCTGGCAATTAGGGAAAAGGTTTTGGGGCCTGAACACCCTGATACGGCAACAAGTATCAACAACCTCGCTGTCCTCCTCGATACAAAAGGCGACTATGAGGGAGCGGAGCCCTTATATCAGAAGGCTTTGGAGCTGTTCGAACAAAACGTTGGACCGGATCATTCGGACTATTTAATTCATATCAGCAATCTTGCCGGGAACTATTCAGCCAAAGGCAATCATGCCCAAGCTGAGATTTATTATCAAAAAGAACTTGAACTAACCCAAAAGCAGAAGGGGCCAGACCATGTTGAGACCTCTTTTTCCATGAATCGATTAGGTATTTCCCTGTTTCATCAGCAAAAATATGACAAGGCTGAACCGTTATTCCGTAAAGCACTTGCTATTTACAAAAAAGAACTGGGTCTTGAACACACCGATACCCTTAATGGTATTCACAACCTGGCCAATACACTGTTACAAATGGGCAATCCTGACGAGGCGGTCTCTTTATACAACAGCCAGCTTAAACTCAGTAAAAAGGTATTGGGAGAAGACCATCCGGATATAGCTGACTGCTATATCAATCTTGGTAATGCCCTGGAACAGACCGGGGCTGTGGATCAAGCTATTAACTGCCACAAAAATGCCTTTAACCTCAGAAAAAAAAATTTGGGAAAAGATCATTACGACACCGCCCTTTCCCTATACCAGGTTGCCAATCTGCTCCTTAAAAAAGGGGATTTAACCGAAGCAGAGCGTCTTTACCGGCAGGTATTTTCAATCCTTAAACGTACACTTGGCGATTATCATCCGGCCCTTGCCTCCTGCTTGGAGCAGCTGGCCAAGGTTATGCTGGAGAATGGAAACAGCCATGATGCCGAGCAATTAAACAAGCAGGCCTTTGATATCCGTATCAACGCAATTGAACAAGGTTATCAGGAGGCACTCCAACCGGTTATTGATCAATTTATGGAATATTATAAGCAAGGCGACTTCAATGCAGCAGAGCCCATATGCCAAAAAATTCTATCATACGTTGAAAAACAAAACGGACCTGAGCACCCTGACACAGCCACCTGGTACAGCAATTTAGGCCACACCCTGAAAAACAAAGGAAATTTCTCAGGTGCTCTTTCGTTATTCAGAAAAGCATTCACTATTCGTGAAACTGCTTTAGGGCCAGAGCATCCGGATACGTTATCCAGTTTAGGCACATTAGGACAAACATTACGCGATGAAAACGAGATAGATGAATCGATTTCCATACTCCAGAGTGTGCTTGAAATGCAGCAAAAAACACTTGGTGTTGGCCATGTGGATACAGCCTATACCATGAATGACCTTGCCATTTCAATGGAACGGAAAGGCGCCCTCGATGAGGCAGAGAAACTCTACAAAAACGCACTATCTATCATGACAAATGTTTTAGGGGAAAATCATCCCAATACCCAGACGATAAGTGACAACGTTAATCGACTGTATCAAAACCAAGAGGAAACAATAGAGACTGAAGAAAGCCTTCAAAAGGCGATTGACAGCAATATAAAAAACCTTGGCCTTGACCATCCGGACACACTGGAAACCATGAACAGGCTTGCCAATTTATTGTTTACCAACAATCAGTGGGATCAGGCGGAAAAATTACAGCGCACAATTCTGGATGCCCGAAAAAGATCTGTCGGCCTGGATCATGAAGATACAGCCGTCACGATGAATCAATTGGCGATATCCCTTGAAAACATAGGCCAATTAGATGAGGCAGAGTCCCTTTACCGGTCATCCCTTGAGAGTCTTGAGAAGATAAAAGGCTCAGAACATCAGGACACAATAACGCTCATGGGTAACCTGGCCAGTATTTTACGGAAAAAAGGCGATTTTGAAAATGCGGAATCGCTTTTGAGAGATGTGCTGAATCACCGTCAAAAACAATATGGAGAAGACTCACAGGATATTATTAATGATCTTAAAAATCTGGGGCATACGTTATTAAACATAAATCGCATTGAAGAAGCTGAGCCTTTATACCAACAAGCATTGAGTATTACGGAGAAGGCGAAGGGTTATGATCATCCCGATACTGCGTTAGAGCTAATGAATGTCGCAGAAATTTTATTTGAAAAAGGGGATTACATCAATGCTGATCCCTTATTTCAAAGAGTCCTTGAAATAAGAGAAAAAAATTTCGGAAGTAATCACGCCGATACAATAGACAGCATGTTAAAATTGGCCCGAGTTTTTTTCCATTTAGGGAGCTATGACCGAGCCGAACCCGTTTGCCGACGTCATTTGATGATTATGCAGAAGATACATGGAATGGAACATGCTGAAACCGGAACCTCAACGAATAATCTAGCCACGGTGCTATTAAATAAAGGCGACTTTGCCCAAGCCGAAACTTATTTTCGACAAGCGATTAAAATAAGAGAGCACGTGTTGGGTCCTAACCACCTGGACCTGTTCAACAGCTTAAAAAGCCTTGCAGATCTGTTAGACCGTCAAAACAATCACAACAGTTTCGAAGTCATCAAATTATATGGAAAAGCTCTATCCATTTCAATCGATCAAAATGGGGCAGATCATCCCGAGACAGCAAATATCTTAAATTCCCAAGGCATTTCTTTTTATAAAAACAATGATTTTATGTCAGCAACTACCAACTTTAAAAAAGCCGTTGCCATTTTCGAAGCACTATATGGTGCGGAGCATCAAGAAACAGCTGCTGTCAGAGGCAATCTTGACGCAGCATTGAGTCAAATGAACACCTAAATAGCATAAGCCTTGATGTTTTCGTCTATTCATTCAACGTTACGTTTGAAAAATATCAACACAGTTGCAATCTTATTAAGATAACAACCTGAAACAACATAGAAATATTTGATATATCACAAGCCGCAGCGATACACTTTTTTGTCTAAATGGCATATGATTTTAAATATATTTCTTACAGACTCCCGATCGTATTCTTTTATATCATTACTTAATAATTCCCATTCAACGAGGTATGGGGACATTTTGTGGTTGTTTTTTATGCTTTGCTGTATGGTTGAAGACAAGTCTTCCCAGGGAGTTTCCCCATCATATTTCTTCCAGCCCCCTAAAAAACGTTCAGCAGTCCATCGGAAGTGCTCCATCTTAGCCATCAATTCAATTTCTTCAGCTGAAAAATTATTAACCTCCTCGTCGTCAGATGTATTAGGTTTAACGGCTGCGTAACATCCAATCGCACGCAGTTTTACATCAATAAAGTCTGCCTGAGCACGGTTAGAGATTTTTTCCCACGCGCAGATCTCTTTCCACGACCGTGTCACTTCATTACGATTTGTTTTAGCTTCGTAATCATAAAAAATAGTTTTTGCCAACTGATCAAGATCTTCATGCATAACAGCTTCCTGAACGTTTAAATTTTCGATCATTCCAAATGGAATAATTTTTTTGTCCTGAATAGCCGAGCTATTATTCTTTGACACCGTCGATTCCTGAGTCAACAGACTTGCCAGACCTTTGTTTTGCGAAATTCGGACATAGATTGGGCAACGGCCATTGATGATTTCAAACAGCTTATAGGAGCACATAATCCCAAAGTGTTCATTTGCGAAACACACAGCGATTGTGGGTATAGCTAACGGGTCATTGCTCCATTCGATGAGGTTCGCCATTACATCCAATGTTTCAATGTTTGAATGAATGAAATCTATGTCACAAATCTCATGCACATTTAATGTGTTTAAATGTAATTTCTTTTTGTTTATCAGATCGATATTTCTATCAATGATCGTTATACGGGGTTTGACTCTCGCTTTATTGGCATAGTGGCAAATCCTTAAAGTCTGCATCAACAAGGCCTCACCCATCCGGCCTAATCCGATCAGGATCAAATGGACATAACGATTGTCAGTATCGTCGAGTCTTTCGTAATCAAGTGGATAATTATTGATAAATTTCCTGGCTATATACTCGAATTTATTGAATATAGAAAAATCAATCGCATTGATTGACTCATCAATTATGGAATGATTCATGAGCAGGTTTACAAATTTTGTATCATAAAAATGTGCAAACACTTTGAGTGGGTCTTGGTTCTTATTGCGGCTTTCATCTTTAAAAATTGTTGATAGTTGAAACACAATTTCAAAGTTTATTTCATCCTCCCTGCAAGCTGCAATCAGATATCTGGCCCTTAAAATACCGCTGTTTTTTAGTAGAAATGGATCGGTCGCATCCCCAATGATCACAATGGCACCGGCTTCTTCAGCACTTTTTATTAATGGATTCGTTTCATCACGTTCGATAACGACAACCGACCTGAAATCATGCCCCTTTTTGTCTCGAAATGCCTTAATAATCTGTAAATTGATCTCCCCCAAACCGGCCAGAACAACATGGTCACGCCAAAGTCTTGGTTGATACATACGAATACGATCGTGAAACAGATGCAAAATGGTAAGAAAAATCGTGTATGCCGCGACACCCGCCGCCATGAACCTTGCGATTTCCAGTTTCAGTCCAGTTAAGCCCATACCGCTTTCCATGACGAATAATAACAAAGAACAATAAACCGACTCGGTTATTGGAAGTTGCTGATCACGATAGAACCCCCAACACCCAATAATGAAACTTGCGATCGCCATAAGTGACAGCAATGGCCATTTCACGACCAATCCTTTTCTAAAAAAAAAGCTTAGAACTGACAAGGCAGCGTTTAGTATCACTCTGAAAATATTTGAGAACCATTCTTTAAAAGTACGCGATTTTTGTTTGCTTTTTACCACTTGGCACCGTCTTTATTTTATTTGGATGTGTTTAATATCCATGGTATATGCTTTGTCATCGGGTTGATTTATGATTTCATGGGATTGAGTTTTGTATATATTGATAGAAAAATCAATATCCATTTCCTCTAATCTTGATATACACTCTTTTGGATATTGATCGTAAGCGCTCAATAAACCCCATCTTCACAAGCCTGGCCTGATATTCGAAGAGTGAGCAACCAATAATTTTAAGGAGGCTCACGATGAAGACGTCTCGTAAGGCGAGTGTTAGGAAGTATGCGTTTGGGAGAAACACATTGAACCGTGGCAAGGCAGTTCACTGACCCTGGCGGAGTCTTGCCGTCAGTACAACCGTAAGACCCGAACGTTCAACTGTTGGAAGCGGCGCTTGAAGTCGGCGACCAATGAGATCCGATTCGTTCGATGGTCCGGATTGATCTGGGACAGGACGGCCTGTATTTTGAAATGTCCGGCTTGGTTGAAGCAGACAATCAAAACACCATGACTGAAATAGAGAGCATTAGCGACAACTTCAACTTTTTAGAGGACTTGAATAAAAAAAGGCATGACATTAGAAATGTCAACTCACCTAAGACCATGAAACATAAAAACAATCAGGTGATTGAGCAAAAAAACTCGAATGGCCTTCATCAAATAAGGCCCGGGGTCCGCGGTCCCCTTCCAAATCGGTTGAAAAGGGCCTCCCACTCTGGGCCATCGTACCACCTGTCACAACCCAGGTCGATCCACTTAACATGGATCCGGTCTTGTTCAAGTACGCTATACAGGTTGCCTCCTTCAAAGAAGCCAAGGAGGCTGACTCCATGGTTTGCTGGTTTGAAGAAAAGGGATATGCCGCCTACCGCGTCACATGGATGGCACCCGATCATGAGATTTGGTTCAGGGTCAGGGTGGGCGCTTTCAAGGACTGCATTTCAAGCAGTCCAACTTTGGATCGTTTGAAACAGGACCAGAAAGATGCTTTTTTGTAAAACGATAACGGAGTTGATCATTTAAAAAATGTTCCAGAATTTTTTGGAGATAATTATGACACACGCATTTGAAGAAACGAAAAAGAAAATCAAGAAACAGGTCGAAGCTTATTCGAAAGTGCAGAAAACCTATGAAGAATTTGCTCTTTTTATAAATGAGGTGTTTGTAAAATCAATGCATTGTTTAGGTATAAACGCCCTGATCAGCACACGTGCCAAAGGCAAACCGAATTTTGCTGAAAAAATAATTCGTAAACAAAATACCTGTCAAGACCCTGTAAATCAATTCACTGATCTTTGTGGGGCAAGGGTGATTGTTGACTTCTCGAATGATATTGAACCTGTTTGTGAATTTGTTCGTAAGTATTTCGATATTGACGAAGCCAACAGTGAGGATGTAGCAAGCCGACTGGGTGTCAGTCAGTTTGGTTATCGTTCGGTACATTTTATTGTCTCTTTAAATAAGGACAAAGTCGAAACTCTTTTTGAGGATATGAATCTGGGCCCCCAAGGCGCTAATATTAAAAACCCAATAGCAACACTTTACCAGCATCGAACCGCTGAGGAGTGTGACCGAGACAAATTATCTCCAGGCCCCAAATACAAGGCGGAAATTCAAGTAAGAACACTGTTGCAGCATGCATGGGCTGTCTTTGCCCATGATCGGGTGTATAAAAGTGATTTTGATGTTCCTGCCAAGTGGGTACGTGATACCAATCGAATTGCGGCAACACTTGAAAATTCTGACAATGAGTTTGTTCGCACCATTCATGGAATTGAAAATTACCGGACTTATTTTGGTGCCTATATGACACGTGAAAAGCGTGTAGAAGAATTAGACAAACTGAATATGGTGCTATCGTTTGACCCTGAAAACCGGACATTGGCCCATCAAATAGCACGTTTGGCCATCTCTATACAAAAATGGGACATTGCTGAAGAAGTACTCAAAAAATTTGTTATCGCCTGGGAAACGTCTGAAAAATGCAAAGAGCTAAAATCATATCAAAAGGCCAGGGCCACCGATAAAATCGACACAAAAAATGATACCCTTTCAACCCGTCAGGGATTTCCAAGAGATATAAAGCTTTCCGAATTACTGATGGATTTTGGATTCGCCCAATATCAACGTAAACAAAAAAAAGGTAAGAAATACATCGAATGGTCAATCATTCTTGATGCTCAAAATGTGGATGCCCGAGTCGCCTTAGCCGACATTCATATTCAAGAAAAAGAACAGTCAAAAGCACTTTCATACTTTGAAAGCGCATTTAGAGTGGCTCCGTCGGAGCCAAGAGTTCTTGGTAAATTTGTTGTCCATAAAATTATCAGTGAAAAAAATTTCGATTTTATCCCTCTGATCCGCCCCAGTCTCGAAAAAGGAATTTCTGTCTGCCGGGACCTTGCAAACGTAGGGGTCTACCTTCCAGAAGCTTTTTATGACATTGGAATGTTTTCCTTACTTCTTGGCAGATCATATGAAAGTTTGAACGCATTCGCCACCGCAATTCAAAAAAGTGACACGGTATCTAAAATTGATGAGACCTTATCCATAATTCAAGACCTGCAAAACTCACTGAGCAGGGGAGATCTTGATGAAGCCGGAATCAACATTGAATGGATAAAACGATTTCTGTTGGTCACTAAGGTTGCAAAACATATCAAAATGGCAAACGGCATGATCGCTAAGAAAAAAGCTCTCGAAGCCTCTATTTCTGCTTTTCCGGAAGATCAGAAATCACCAGAAAACCTCGAATTCCAAAACATTCAAGTCGCACTTAAAAAAATATCCGTCGATTTGGATAAAGCACTAAAATTCGTCAATAAAGAAAAATTAAAAGAACTCTCTATAATAGCTACCCAAAACATATCCTCAGTCAAAGTATCCGATCCGGTCATAATCATTGCCGGTGGTTGCGATCATGAATTCGACAATCAAATAGAAGATTTTAAACTTTTGGTGGAAAAGGCCTTTGACGGTTATCAGGGTATTATATATGCCGGTGGCACAACTTCAGGTGTAAGCGGATTTATCGGAGATCTTGGCGGTGAAAACAATGTATTGATTCAAAAAAAATCCTACATTCCCAAATTAGTACCTTCTGATGCAAGAATTCACGATTCCTTTGAAACGATTGAAACCGACGGAGCTGGTTTTTCCGCCCTTGAACCCATTCAGACCTGGATTGATCTTCTCTTCCATGGGATTAATCCATCAGATGTTAAATTGATTGGTATTAATGGCGGACAGATTTCCCAGTTTGAATATCGCCTGGCGCTGGCTATGGGCGCAAAAGTAGGCATAATAAAGGAAAGTGGCCGGGCAGCAACAGAAATTTTTAATAATGCAGATTGGATTGACGTTCCCAATCTATTCGAATTACCCAATGATCCTCAATCCGTCAGAATTTTTGTACAACCCATGAAACGATCAAACGATCTTATTTCTGAAGACCGAGATGAAATGGCCAAAGAAGCCCATAATCAATATAGAGAGAATCAAAAGAAAAGATACCTTGTTAATGATCCGGCTATGGCAGATTGGGAAAATCTCACGGACTCTCTAAAAATTTCAAATTTTCATCAGATAGATCACATTATTACGAAACTCGATGCAATTGGCTGCACTATTAAGAAAGTACAAACTGGCACAATCAAATTAAAAAAATTCACCAAAGCTGAGATCGAATATTTAGCCGAAATTGAGCATGGACGGTGGAACGTCGAACGAATTCTTGAAGGCTGGAAATTAGGCGAACGGGATGTTAGCAAAAAGCGCACTCCCTATTTGGTGCCATGGATAGATCTGCCGGAACAGGTTCGCGAGTGGGACCGCCAGGCGGTTGTTGAAATTCCGCGTCTCCTTAAAGAACGCGGGTATGAAATTATTCACAGACAATAGCTTTCAAACTTATACCCAAAAGGTAAATTCAAAATATGGATATGTTAGCCAAAGCGATTCAAATCGCTGCTGAGGCCCACTACGATCAAAAAGATAAAGCGGGAGCCCCTTATATTTTACATCCCCTGCGGGTCATGATGGGAATGGACACCGAAACAGAAAAAATCGTCGCGATTTTGCATGATGTGATCGAAGATACCGATAGAACTGAGGCCACCTTACGTGAAGCAGGCTTTCCCGATGAGATTATCACAGCAGTTCTATGCCTGACTCGCTTTGATGATGAGGCTGACTATGATGAATATATAAGGAAAATAAAGGACAATCCCATTGCCCGTAAAGTCAAATTGGCTGATTTAAAAGACAACATGGATATCACGAGACTCTCAATTCTATCAGACAAAACCATTCAACGGCTTGAAAAATACCACAGGTCCTGGCGTCAGCTCACACAATAAAAAACTAATTTGAGCTTATTGAAAAGCAACTCAATGTCCTCCTAATTAAGATGGGCCTGTTTTTATGATGCATACGTCGCAATAAAATCCATGACATACTTTGTTTCGTTCTCCATACCAAGCTCTTTAAAAATCCTGAGGGTTTCTTCAGCAAGCGGAATCGCGGCATTTATATCACTCATCTTTTCAGCCAGAATTTCCGCCTGGTTGATTAAAGAGAGTGCTCTAAGCAGTCGGGCTTATTATGAAAAACCCCTTTACCATCAAGGGCCTCCCCCATGACGTGCCCTTCTGGAACCGTGAAAAAGAACAGCGGGAGCTTCTGGATTATGCCCAGAAGCTTGCGTACCCCTTTGACAGACCTCCCACAAAAATCAGCGTTAAAGACGTCGAAGGCGGTTTTCGGTCCATGATTCAAAGCGAGGCCACCGTGTTCGAAGCCATTCTTCCCGGCCTTGCTCCCCAACAGATCGCCCTGGTGATGGCCGTCGCCAAAGAGCCTTTGACGTCCATTCCGTCCGCAAACGCCATGAACAGACACACGCTCAGATCCGTGGGCGGGGTCCAGGCGGCGTTGAAAAAACGCATGCAGAAGGATTTCATCGAAAAAAGAGACAAAAAATCCGGGCGGTGGTCGACTCTGTTTCAGGCAAAGGGTTTTCCGAAGGCCGTCAGGGTTGAAGGGAAACCACCCGGTCCATGTAGGCGAGGCCTGCGTCGCGGTGGGTGATGAGGATGACTGTTTTTCCGGCCATGACGGTTTCAAGGGTTTGCCAGAGGGCGGTTTCGGTTTCCGGGTCGAGGCCTTCGGTGGGTTCGTCGAGGATCAGTATCGGGGCTTTCTTGAGCAAGGCCCGGGCAATGGCCAGCCGTCGGGCCTGACCGCCGGAAAGTTTGATCCCTGCCTGGCCCACCTGGGTGTCCAGGGCCTGGGGCAGAAAGCGGACGAAATCATCCAGCTTGGCGGTTTTAAGGGCTGCATACAGAGCCTCGTCCTGCGCCTCCGGATCGGCAAGCGAAAGATTCTCCCGGATGCTCGCGTTAAACAGATAGGTGTCCTGGGCAATCACACCGATAAAGGACCGCAGTCTTTCAGAGGCGTAACCGGTAATCGGTTGTCCGCCCAGAAGAATATCGCCCTGCCCGCACTCATAAAATCGCAGCAGCAGGCCGATGAGGCTGGTTTTTCCCGAGCCGGTGGGACCGATCAGACCCAGTTTTTCCCCGGATTTGACCGCAAGGTTGAAATCGGCATGAACCGGCCGTTGCCTTCCCGGATAGGTAAAGTGAACATGGTTGAATTCAATGCCCCACTCTGTCGGGTCAGGAAGGTGTTGTTCGGGGTCTCTGATCGCAGGGCGCTGATCGATGATGGAAAAAAGGCGTTCGGCCGATGCGCGGATGTTGCCCCAGGCCTTGAAGGCCGACGGAAGCGGCTGTATCCCCTCGAAACTCAAAAGGGCCAGCACGGTCAGCATGGGGAGCTCCTCGGCCGAAAGCGTCCCGTGCTCCACCAGGGGAATCGCGATCATCAGCACGCCCCAGAGCGCAAGGCCGGTCAAAAGGACCAGGCCGCCTTCGGAAAACGCTTCCAGACGGGACAGACGCGACAAAAGGGCGGTCTGATGCCTGTTTTCCCGGTCAAGGTCGGAACAGAGATCTCTGCTCCGGCCGAAGACGATCAACTCTTCGAGGCCGCGGATCAAATCGACGGTCAGAATGCGCATGGCGGCAAGGGAGGCGACCTTTTTTTTGCCTGAGGACAGGCCAAGGCGAAGGATTGAAAGGGGAAGGGCCATGCCGGCCGCGGCCCACACGAGGGCCAGGTACAGCGCCATAAAAGGACTGTAAGTGCATACAAAGACAAACAGCACCGTCAGGACCGTCAGGGCCGACAGTATCGGGAGGATCATGCGCAGGTAAAATTCATCCAGGCTGTCGATGTCGGATTTGATCCGGGAAAAGACATCGCCGCTGTGCAGGTCGCTGAGCCCCGCCGGGGCAAGCGGTTCCAGGCGGGTGAAAAAAAAGACCCGAAGGGAGGTCAGCAGCCGGAAGGTGGCTTCATGGGAAAAAAGCCGTTCGGCGTATCGTCCCACGGTCCGGACCACGGCCAGGGCCCGGATGCCCGCTGCGGGCAGGTGATAGTTGAAAAAGACCCCGCTGATCCCGGCCTGGGCCATGCAGGCCAGAAACCAGGCCGCCAGACTCAGAAGTGCGGCGTTGGCCAGAAGCGTTGCCGCCGAGCAGGCGAGCCCTAAAAGCAGCCATCGAAACTGGGGCATCATTTGTTTGAGGAGTCTGAAAAAAATCGTCACGGCAACACAATTACCCTGTCCGCCCGGGGCAGAATGTCCCGGTCATGGGTGACCATGATCACGGCCCGGCTTCGGGCCAGTTCCATCACCGATTCATGGATCAACTCCCTGTTGTTACGGTCCAGCCCCGCTCCGGGTTCATCCAGAAGCACCAGGGGGCAGTCCCGGACAAAGGCCCTGGCCAGGGCCAGGCGCCGGCGTTGGCCGCCGGAAAGGTCCTGGCCGTCTTCGCCCAGAATGGTATCATAGCCCCGGGGCAGAGCGTGGATGTCCTTGTTCAGTCGCGCCCTGGTCGCGGCCCGCTCGACCTCGTCGTCGGTGGCCCGGGCATTGCCCAGCCGGATATTCTCCCGAACGCTCCGGCCAAGAAGATGGGGCCGTTGGGGAAGATAGGCGGTCCGGGTCAGCCAGGCGTCATGATTCAGCGCCGTCAGGTCGATGCCGTTGACCGTGATGCGGCCGGAATCCGGCCGGATCAGGCCCAGAATCAGCCGCAGCGCCGTGGTTTTGCCGCGGCCGCTTTCTCCCGTCAGGCAGGTCAGCCCTCTGGACGGCGCCTCAAAGCTGAGGTTATTCAATCCCTCGCGGCCGGTTTCATAGTCACAGGAAACCCGGTCGAACCGCACGGCAACCGTTTCCCATAAGGGTTCGATCCGGCCCGATTCGTGTTTGATTTCGCTAAGGCTCATCAGTGCCTGCATGTGCTCGGCCGCCGCAACCGCAGACATCCGGGAATGGAAATGGGTCCCCAGGCTTCGCAGGGGCAGGTAAAATTCCGGGGCCAGGACCAGAATGAAAAAGCCTGAGCCGAAATCAAGCTCTCCCCGGAGGAGACTGAACCCCACGAGCACCGCGACCAGCGCCACACTGACCGTCGCCATGAATTCAAGGGCCAGGGCGCTCAGAAAGGCCACCCGCAACACGGACAGGGTGTTTCTGCCGTATTCATCGGAAATGGTTCTGACCATGTCGATCTCTCGTTTTTCGGCATTGAACATTTTGAGGGTGACAAGGCCCTGGACGGCGTCGAGAAACCGGCGGCTGAGGCGGTTGATCGTCTGCCACTGCGTTCTGTTCAGCGATTCAGCCCGGCTGCCGATCATGATCATGAAACAGGGAATAAGGGGTGCCGTCACCATCAGAATGAGGGCAAACACCCAGTCGATGGGAACGATAAAGGCCAGAATGGCCGGGGGAATCAATACGGCCAGGGCCAGCTGGGGCAGGTAGCCGGAGAAATAGTTGTCAAGGGACTCCACGCCGTCAACGGTGAGGGTGACCAGATCGCCGGCGGAACGGGCGGCCGGGTTGACGGGGCCGATTCGTTCAATCGTATCAAACAACAGGCGCCGGATGCTTTCCTTGACCCTGATCGCGGCCAGGCCTGAAGCCTGTCTGGCCAGCCCCATCAGGACCGACCGGACGCAGACAAGGCATAGAATCAGCCACAGCCCCGGCATCACCGCCGAAAGGCCATGCCCTTCAACCACGACCTCATGGAGGGTCCGCGACAGCACGGATGCCTGAACAATGAGCACCGTGCCTGCGCAAAACCCCAGCCCGACGGACAGGCCCAGGCAGGGTCCGGCGGTTTTCATGAAGCGGTTCAGCCAGGTGATCGACGGGGATTTCAATAGGCTGTCTTTCCCGGTTGGTGGAGCGGTTTTTGACGGTTACGCGAAACGAAAAAAAAATGAAACGGTAAGGCGGTCGTCCCATGGCGGCCTTATATCAACCTTTCACCTGGGCTTCAAGGGTTTCGCGCCCGCGAAACGCGATGAGGAGGGGAAACGGATGATCACGATTATCCCGTCACAGGCATTGATCGACCAGTTCGGATACCTCCATCACCCGGATGGTATGGTCCAGATTTTCCGATTTCACGGCGTCTTCGAGCATGACGGCGCAGAGGGGGCAGGCCACGGCAAGGATGTCGGCGCCGGTGGACGCGGCCTCACGGACCCGGACCCGGGCGGAGGTTTCGGCGCCGCCGGTCAGAAGGTCGGTGAAAAAATTTCCCCCGCCGCCCCCGCAGCACAGGGCGTTTTTACCGCTCCGGTCCATGTCGGTCAGGGTGAGGCCGGGCAACGATTTCAGAATCGTGCGGGCGGAGACATAGTCCCCGTTGTGCCGGCCCAGGTAGCAGGGGTCGTGGAAGGTCACCCGCAGGGGGGACGAAGGCGGCGTGACGGTCAGTTTTGCCATGGCAAAGGCCAGCACCTGGGTGTAGTGAAAGACCGCGAAGGTGCCGCCCAGGGCCGGATAATCGTTTTTCAGGGCGTGAAAGCTGTGGGGCGACAGGGTGATGATTTTTCTGACGCCGTGCGTGTTCAGAACGCCGATGTTGTGCCTGGCCAGATTCTCGAACAGCAGCGTTTCTCCGGTGGCCCGGACATCGTTGCCGTCCGAAAGGCATTCGCCGTCAATGACGCCGAAGGAAATGCCGGCGCGTTCGAGGATCCGTCCCACGGAGCGGGCCATCTCCCGGCCCCGGGGATCGTAGGTGCCCGCATCGTCGATAAACAAAAGGTAGTCCTGATGGTCATAGGCCGGGAGACCGAGGCGCTCGGCTTTTTTGACGGACCTGCCGTAGGGGTTGCCGTGGCGCTGCACCGTGGTCAGGTAGTTTCGCACGGCGGAAGGGGCAACTCCGGCGTCCAGCAGGGCCTCCCTGCCGGCGGTGAAGGCCGAAAGCAGGCGGTCTCTGAATTCGGGAAAGGCGCAATGGGCCACACAGTTTCCGCAGGCGGCGCAGGAGAACATGATGTCCGCGAACCGGTTTCCCGCCTCGATTTTTCCGTCCAGCCAGGCCCTTAAAAGCCACATCCGGCCCCCCGGGGAATAGGTTTCAAAGCGGAAGGCCAGGTAGGACGGGCAGTTGATATCCACATAATTGCCGGGTAATTTGCAGTAACCGCAGCGAAAACATCGATGCAGAATGTCCTCGTGGTCCATCTTAGGCCTCCCAGTTTCCGGGGTTCATGATGCCGTTGGGGTCAAGGGTTTTCCGGATGCGGTTCATCAGGGCAAAGGTTTCCGGATCCATGTGGTCGATGATGCGTTTCTGGGCCGGTTCCTCGGCTTTCCAGGGAATGCCGCCCAGGGACAGGGCCGCCTCGTTGGTGGCTTCGAGGGCGTCGGACGCCCGTTTGACGTCGTTTGCATCCGCCCGGTTGAAGGCATAGGCAAAGAAGAACATCATGGCGTGACCCGCCCCGATGATGCGGGCCCCCAGGGAATAGGCCACATTGAATCGTTCGGCGATGGCCAGGCCCGCCCGGTAGGCGTCGGGAAAATGCTCGATGGCCATGATGGCGCCCACGTACTCAAAGCCTCCGCCTTTGCGCAGGTCGGCGAACCGGGCCAGGTCCGGTGAGGGGATTCTCAGAAACCGCCCTTTCTCGGCGGGCGGCAGGGGTAGAAAACCGGCCTCCTTCCGGTCGATGTAGGGCCGAACCGAGTGTTGAATCAGGTTGCGCTTGAAGAGCAGTTCCTTTTTGGAATGGGCGCCGAAGGCGATGTTGATATGCAAAAATCCGTTGGCCCAGGCCGGTTTGGGGGTCATCCAGGGGGTCATGTCCTCGGCCGCCTGGACCGCGGTGAGTCTGGAAATGATGTCGGGCATGGCATCGGCGCTTTCGGCCACGAAAATCAGCACGTCGTTGAACCGGTAGTTGGGAAAAAGCTTGATGCCCAGCCGGGTGACAATGCCCGTGGTGCCGGACCATCCCAGGAACAGTCCCGACAGGTCGGGCAGGGGCGAGCGTGAAAACCAGTCCGGCGAAACCGAGCATGAGCCGGTCCGGATGACCTCGCCGGACCCCAGCACCACTTCCATGCCGGTGAGCATGTCCGAATGGGACCCGCCCAGCACCGACAGATGGCCCGATCCGTGAATACAGACATTGCCCGCCACGGTGGCGATGGGCGGCGCATCGGGCATGGAGTGTTTGAGATCCGGGTGATGTTTTTCCAGGTAGGCCTTCAGCATGCCCTGGGAGGTGCCGCCTTCGACCACGGCATAGCGGCTGACGGGGTTGACGGTGACGATGCGGTTCATCCGTTTCATGTCGACGATGATGCCGCCCCGGAGGGCCCGGGTCAGGCCGGACAGCACCAGGCCGGCGCCCATGGGAACCACCGGAATGCGGTGCTCGTTGGCCAGACGGACGATGTCCCGCACCTCCTCCGTGGACCCGGGCAGCACCACGGCATCGGGCGGGGCCGGGGGCATGGTGCCCTGGTCCATGGAATACAGATAACGCTCTTCGGCGGCGTCGCTCACATAGCGGGGCCCGACGACGGCTTCAAGCCGGGCGATCAGTTCACGAATCATCATCATTCCCCCAGGGCCGTGAGGACCAGATCGCTGACCAGAATCGGCATCAGTCCCCGTTCCGCCGTCTCCTGGCCCAGGGTGGCCATGCAGAACGGGCAGTTGAACACGCAGTAGGTCGCCCCGCAGGCGACCATGTCGTCGATATTTTTTTTGACCAGGTCATCGGCCAGTTCGTCCCGCTGATGGGCCCGGGGCACCCCGCCGCAGCACAGGGCGTTTCCCCGGTCGTAGGTCCGGGGGACCCGTCGGGCGCCGATTTTTTCGAACACCTGATCGAGGACGGCGTCGGTTTCCGGGATCAGCCGGTTGGAGCAGGGCCGCTGGTAGGCGATGGTCACATCGAGGGGCCGAATGCGGTCCCGGAGGGCATCCAGACGGCCGTTGATGTAGTCAAACAGGTGGATGGGGGTGAACGGCACCTCGATTCCGTAGGCCCGGCACAGGCTGGTGAAGGTGCCGTAGCATTCGTCGTGAAAGCAGATCAGACGGTCGATGCCGGAATCCTTCAGGTAACAGGTCATGATGTTCTCGATCATGGCGGGCACCCGTTCCCGGATGGTGGAATTTTTCGCGAAATGAAGCCACATGATGTTGCAGAAGATATCCGTGCCCACAATGGTCGAGGCCCCGTCAAACAGGGAACCCCGCACACATCCGGTCAACATGGGAAAGGCGCACATGTCGATGACCGGTTCCCGGACCGTCTGCCGTGTGATTCGGCCCTTGGGCGCCATCATCCGGAGCTGCTCCTCGACAATGGGTCGCGGGGCGGGCAGGATGTTGTGTTCTTCCTGGCGTTCCACCAGGACATAGAAGGGGTTGTTGCCGTTGGGGCAGTATTCCTGGCAGGCATAGCAGGTCAGGCACTGGTCCAGGACCCGGCTTGCCCGGCCTTCGTTGATGTTGCGTTTTTCTGCCCGGGCGTCGTCAATATCGGTGAACGAAAGATATTGGCATTCCATCAGGCAGTCGACGGTGGGGCAGGTCGCACAGATTTCGGGATCGAACGAAATGGATTTCACGTGTTGTCTCCGAACGGGTGAGGGTGTCGTTTCGCCATGACGCGAGGCAACGAATTGTTACATATGTTTTTGCTTACACCAGGCTCCCCGCAGAGTCAAGCCCGTCACCCATGACGGCTTCGTAAAAAGCTTCACAGGCCACGAACGGCCACATATTCGAAAGGAAGAGTGTTAAATCGCTTTGTTGCCAAGCTACCGGGGCATTGGGACCAAGGCAACTGCATGTCGCATTCGTTCACGTGCATGTTCACGTGCACGAGCACGTGCACGGTAGGCCGAGACCTGTTCGACCGCCATCGTGAACGTGCGCGTGCTCGTGACCGTAAACGTGAACGGCATGAATCCGTCAGGCAGGAGAGGCCCATGTGTTTTATAGATCATTCATGCGATTGGATAGGTATTGGGCCGTCTTTGAAAAAACTTAGACGATTTTTTGCGCCCCAAGGGGCGGGGTATCAAACCCGAAGCTGAGCAATAATTATATCATAAATTCAGTATGATAATTCATGTATTGCCATGATACTTCCTTAGAAGTCCGATTTTAAGCGTTACGCGTCATCCCTCGTCACTGCGGCGTACCCTAAGTACGCATCATTCCTTACGGATTCGCAAGCCTTGATCTCGAACATTTTACAAAGCCGTCTGAAATTCTACTTTTTACGAGTTCATCACCCTTGGCAATCGCATCTATGATTGGCGGATGCCTGCCCCCGGTCCTGTTCGTTCTTAAGGAATCCCTTGCAATCAGGGCCATGGGCCGTTATAATCGTCAAACATTCTATCGATCCCATTCCAATCCCATCCCAAGCGACAGGGAGAATACGCTCGTGGAGAACGCCACATACGAAATCAGCAAAAAAGCGCTGGAGCTTCTGCATTCCCAGCACATCATCACCCTGGGAACCTGCGACGGATCCCAGCCCTGGGTGTCGCCGCTGTATTACGTCCTCAATTCCGGGGCCTTTTATTTTTTTTCCAATCCCGACTCCCGTCATATTGTTCACGGGCTGGGCGACGACCGGGTGGCCGCCTCGGTCCACGAAAATTCCTCCGGCTGGTCGGACATCCGGGGGGTCCAGATGATCGGCACCCTCAGCGAAGCGGGGTTCGACATGGCCTCCACCGCCGCCTACGCCATCTACATCAGCCGGTTCAGCTTCATCCGGGACATGGGGCGGGCCATCTCGCCCATCAGCACCTTTGCCGCCATCGAGGCCTCGTTCAAGGTCAAATGGTACAAATATCTGCCCAGCCGGGTCTATTATCTGGATAACAGCATTCGCTTCGGGTATAGAGAGGAGGTTGATCTCTAACCCCACGGAGCGAGCGTCATGATATACCGAAGTCTGAAGGAATGCGTCACCGATCTGGAACGCCACGGCCGGCTGGTCCGGATCGACCGGCCGGTGGACCCTTATCTCGAAATGGCCGAAATCCAGCGGCGGGTCTATGAAAACCAGGGCCCGGCCGTGTTCTATCCCAGTGTCATGGGCAGCCCGTTTCCCGCGGTGTCCAACCTGTTCGGCACCCTTGACCGGTGCCGGTTTATTTTCCGGTCCACCCTGTCCCGGGTCAAACGTCTGATCGCCGCCAAGGCCGATGCGGCCGCCGTCCTCAAGGCGCCGTGGAAGCATGCGTCTCTTCCCCTCACCGCTCTTTGCGCCCTGCCCCGGCGCTGCTCACGGGGGCCGGTGCAGGAGGGCACAACCACCCTGTCCAGCCTGCCGCAGATCGTCTCCTGGCCCGACGACGGGGGCGCCTTCATCCTTTTGCCCCAGGTGTATTCGGAAAGCCCGGTCCGGCCGGGCATCATGCATTCCAACCTCGGCATGTACCGGGTGCAGATCAGCGGCAACGACTACGTTCCCGACCGGGAGGCCGGGCTTCACTACCAGATCCGGCGGGACATCGGCATTCACCATGCGGAGGCTTTGGCCGCAGGACGGGCCCTTCCGGTCAGCATCTTTGTGGGCGGTCCCCCGGCCCATACCTTCGCCGCCGTCATGCCCCTGCCCGAAGGTCTGCCCGAGGCGGCCTTCGCCGGGGCCCTGGCCGGACGGTCGTTCCGTTACATCCGGAAAAACGGCCGTGTGCTGTCCGCCGATGCCGATTTCTGCATCACCGGCACCCTCAGCATGACCGACACCAAAGACGAGGGCCCCTTCGGCGACCATCTGGGGTATTACAGCCTGAGGCATCCCTTCCCCTATCTGACGGTGGATGCGGTTTACCATCGGAAAGACGCCGTCTGGCCCTTTACCGCCGTGGGGCGGCCTCCCCAGGAAGATACCTGTTTCGGCGCGCTGATTCATGAGATCACCGATCCCATGGTTCCCGTGACCCTGCCCGGGGTGTCCGCCGTTCACGCCGTGGACGCCGCCGGGGTCCACCCGCTGCTTCTGGCCGTCGGCAGTGAACGCTACACGCCCTATGACAGGCGTCGGCCCATGGAACTGCTGACCCAGGCAAACGCCATCCTGGGCTTCGGCCACTGCGCCCTGGCCAAGTACCTGATCATCACGGCCCGGGAGGACTGGCCGAATCCGGACATTCACGATATCCCGGCTTTTTTCAGACATGTGCTCGAACGGATCGATTTTGCCCGGGATCTGCACTTCCAGACCCGGACCGTCATCGATACCCTGGACTATTCGGGGACGGGCCTCAATCAGGGTTCGAAGGTGGTGATGGCGGCCGCCGGAGACAAAATCCGGGACTTGGCCGTCCGTGTTCCCGAAACCCTTTCCCTGCCCCACGGTTTCGGCCGGCCGGTCCAGGCCCTGCCCGGCGTGCTGGCCCTCGGCGCGCCGCCCTATACGGACGAAAGCGTCGCGAATGCCGACATCGCCCGTCTTGAAGAGGTGCTTTCCCAACAGGAGCTGACCGGTCAGCCCCTGATTATCCTGACCGAAGACAGCGAGTTCGCCGGGCGGACCCTTGCAAACCTGCTCTGGGTCACCTTCACCCGGTCCGATCCGGCCCGGGACATCCACGGGGTGGGGGCCTTTATCGAGCGCAAACACTGGGGCTGCAAAGGGCCCCTTGTCATCGACGCCCGGCTCAAGCCCCACCATGCCCCGCCCCTTATCGACGATCCGGCCGTGACCCGTCGCGTCGACGAACTGGGCAAAAAAGGGGGCTGTCTTCATGGCATCATCTGAGAGGAAAAAGGATGTGACGACCCGTCACTGGCAGGACCTTCTCGCAGAAAGCGTGGTGAGTCCGGCGCCGTTAAACGCGGTGTTCGGCCGGGATCTGTCGGACCGGAGCGCGGTGATTGTCAGGTACCCCATGCGGATCAATCCCTACTATCTGTCGCTGATCCGCGATCCCGACGATGCCCTGGGCAGGCAGGCCGTTCCCGATCTGCGGGAACTGGAGGGTCCCCTCACGGCGGATCCCCTGGATGAGACGGGCCAGTCTCCGGTTCCGAACCTCATTCACCGCTACCCGGACCGGGTGGTCTTTCTCGTGTCCGACACCTGCGCCATGTTCTGCCGGCACTGCATGCGTAAGCGCAGCATCGGCCGGGTCGCGCCGATCCCCCCCTCGGACACCCTTGCGGCGGGCATCGATTACATCCGGCGAACCCCGGCCGTCCGAGACGTGATCCTGTCGGGCGGCGATCCCCTGATGCTGCCCACGGAAACCCTGGACAAGATTCTGACCGGTATCCGCAAGGCGCGCCATGTGGAGATCATCCGGATTCACAGCCGCATGCCCTGCACCCTGCCCATGCGGATCACCGACCGTCTGGTCCGGATGATCGCCCGGCACCATCCGGTTTTCGTGAACACCCATTTCAATCATCCGGACGAGATCACCCCCCAGGCGGCCCGGGCCTGCGCCCGTCTGGCCGATGCGGGCATCCCCCTGGGCTGCCAGACCGTGCTGCTCAAGGGCGTCAACGACGATCCGGCGGTCATGCAGGCCCTGATGCGCAAGCTCCTGACCATCCGCGTCCGGCCTTACTACCTCCACCACCCGGACCCGGTGGCCGGAACCGCTCATTTCCGCCCCTCCGTCGAAACGGGACTGGCCGTGATCCGGGGCCTCCGGGGCCACACCTCGGGCATGGCCGTGCCCCACTACGTCATCGACCTTCCCGGCGGCAAGGGCAAGGTCCCCCTCTCCCCCTATGCGGTGTCGAAGCTCCCGGATAACATGATCCGGGTGGAGAATTACCTCGGCGACCTGTGTGATTATCCATTATAATCCGAAAGGACGTCAGGCCAGAACCTCCGCCACGGCGGCGAGCAGGGCCGTGCGGTCGATGGGCTTGGTGAAGGTGCGGATCGCGCCGAAGGTTTCGGCGAGGTTCAGGTAGCTGTCGGGTTTGAGGCGGCCGCCGCCGGACATGGCGAAGATGGTGACATCGGGCGAGCTTTTGATCAGTTCGGCGATGGTTTCGATGCCCTCCCTGACCGGCATGATCAGGTCGGTGATCACCAGCCTGGCGCCCTCGCGGGCGTAGAGCGCGAGCCCCTCGTCGCCGTCGGCGGCCGTGATCACCTGATAGCCCCGGCGTTCCAGAAGCTGTTTGAGCATGGCGCAGAGCTGGGTGTCGTCGTCAATGATCAGAATATCGGCCATGATGGCGTCCTCCCTCTATCATGTGGTTAACAGGCGTCCGATGGTTTCGGCGATTTCATCGGCCAGGATGGGTTTGTTCACAATGGCCCGGATGCCGGACTGGGCCACGTTCCGGTCGGAAAGGTCGATGCCGTAGCCGGTACACAGCACGATGGGGATATCCGGCCGGATGCGCAGCATCTGGGCGGCCAGGTCCAGGCCGTTTAGATCGGGCATGTTCATGTCTGTCAGCACCAGGTGAAAGGCGTCCGGATCGGCCCGGAACCGTTCAAGGGCCGCAAGGGGGCTGCTCACGGCTTCGACCCGGTAGCCCATGCGTTCAAGCAGATGGGAGCCCAGCTTGAGGATGGGCGTTTCGTCGTCGACAAACAGGATGTGCCCCTCCCCGTGGGCCAGGGTGGTGGTCACGATCACCGGTTTACCCTCGGTTTTTTCCATGCAGGGCAGGAAAATCTCGAAGCTCGATCCCTTGCCCGGTTCGCTTTCGGGATGGATCCAGCCGGAAAGTCCGCTGACGATGCCGTGGACCATGGGGAGCCCCATGCCCACCCCGTCGCCCTGGTCCCGGGTGGTGAAAAAGGGCGTAAAGGCCCGTGAAAGCACATCGGTACTCATGCCGCGCCCCGTGTCCCGGACGGTCAGCCGGATGTGGGGAGAAAAGGGGGCGGCCCGACGGGAGGGCGGCAAGGCGTTGGGGTCGGTGACATCCTCGAGGGCGACGGTCAGGGTCCCGCCGTCGGGCATGGCCTGACCGGCGTTGGTGCACAGATGGAGAATCATCTGATGGATCCGGGCCGGGTCGGCATAGATCAGCTCTTCGCTTTGCAGATCAAGCCGGATGTCGATGGCGTCGGGCAGTGAGGCCCGGACCATTTTCATCGTGGCCAGGACCTGGGTTTTCATGTGCAACGCCTCGGAGAGAGCCCCGGACTGACGACTGAATTTCAGCACCTGCCGGATCAGATCTTTGGCCCGGTTTCCGGCGGTCAGTACCTCGGTGAGGTTGCTGTAAAGCAGGGTGTTTTTTGGCGCATCGTCCAGGGCTAGTTCGGCGTAGCCCATGATCGAAGCAAGAATGTTGTTGAATTCATGGGCGAATCCTCCCGCCAGGGTGCCCAGGGCTTCCAGGCGTTCGGCGTGAAGCAGCTGGAATTCCAGCTGTTTTTTCAGTGCCAGGTCCCGGATCATGCCCACGGCGTACCATTGGTCTGCGATCCGGACCGCCCCCAGGGTCAGTTCGATGGAAAATTCGTGGCCGTTCCGGTGGATGGCGAAAAGATCGAGAACCTTGTTGACGGCGGGCCCCGTGCCGTGACGGACGAAGGCGTCGAACCCCTTGCGGAACGCCTCGTGGTAACGTTCCGGCGCGATCAGCCCATGCAGGTCCCGGCCCAGGACGTCCTCCGACGACCAGCCGAACATGGCCTCGGCGTTCCGGTTCCAGAACGCGACCCGTCCTTTTGGGTCCATCATGATGAAGGCGTCCTTGATGGTCATGACGATGCGGTCAAGGCTGAGGCTTGTGTCGGTCACGGCGGCTTTCCCCCGGTGCGGGTCATGGTTCAGGAGCGTGAAGGCTTCGAATCGTATCAGGGTGTGATGCGGATCATATTACACCCAAACCCCGGATCAAGTCAAAGAAAAGCATGCCCACAGCCCATGCGACGGACCCGAGGCCTCAGGCGGCCGTCAGAATAAGGCGGGTGATTTCCGAGGGGGCGCCGAGCCGCATGGGCGGGCCCCAGTAGCCGGTGCCCCGGCTCACGTAAAGCAGGGTGGGACCGTGGCGGTACAGACCGGCCATGAAGGTCTGGTTGAGCCCCACCACGACGGTCCAGGGGAAGAACTGGCCGCCGTGGGTATGGCCGGAGATCTGAATGTCGAATCCGGCCCGGGCCGCCTCAAACACCCCCATGGGCTGATGGGCCAGAAGGATCTTCACGTGGGCGTCCGGGGCTCCTTTCATGGCCCGGGCCGGATCGCAGACATGGTCCGGAATGAAGCGATCCGCGAAAAGATCGGGAACCCCGGCCACCAGAAGCCGTCCCTCACCGGATTGGATCAGCCGGTGCTCGTTGGTCAGCACGGTGATCCCCATGGTTTCCAGGTGGTCGATCCATTCCCGGGCGTTGAAATAATACTCGTGGTTGCCCGTGACAAAGAAGGTGCCGTGGGTGGAGACCAGATCCTGAAGGGGGGCGGCGGCCTCGCCCAGATGAATCACGCGGCCGTCGGCCAGATCGCCCGTGACGGCCGTCAGGGAGGGCGAAAGGGCGTTGACCCGCCGGACGACGTCTTCGAGAAAGGGCCGTCCGATGGTGGAACTCAGATGGATGTCGCTGATCTGGACGATGGAAAATCCGTCAAGGTCCGGATGCAGGCCGGCAATGGGCAGGCGCACCTCCCGGACGGCCGGCTGCCGTTTCGCTCCGAACAGACCCGCCCCGCCCAGAACCAGGGTGCCGCCGGCCAGCGTCCAGGCGGCACTTTTTTTGAGAAAGACACGGCGATCCGGATCGGGCCGTCGGGGACGGGCCTCCCTGCCGCCGATGCGACGGATCAGAACGAGGCTCAACATCATCAGGTCGGTGATCACCAGAAGGGTCAAAAGAAAGGAGCACAGTCCGATGCCCAGGTACCCGAACCAGGCCAGGCCGTCGACCAGGGGGCCGGCCAGCCCACGGACCTTCAGGGTCAGGGTGCCCACCACGGAGGCCACCACCGATACGAGCAGGCCGAGCACCAGATACCGGTGGGCGGGTTTTTCGCACAGATGCAGGGTAAACCGTGCATGAATGTACACCAGTCCCAGAATCAGGACGCCGGTGAAGAAAATGAGAAACATGTCGGATCCTTCCAGGGGAAAACGCGTTTTTGGCACAGGGCTCGGGTTGACGGTTTCAGGCTACAGGTTCCCGGCCGGGGGATCAAGGCTTTTCTGCATGGGTGACGCCCTGGAGGAAGGGCCCCGGACAGTCCGGGTCCCGGATCAGGGGGTCATTGAAGCGGGCAAAGGACAGGCAGCGCAGCCCGCCTTGGCAGAGGGTCAGATAGACGCAGTTTTCGCAGCCCTTCGGAACCGCGCGTCTGTTTCGAAGGCCGATTAGGACATCGTGACGGCGATAGATGTCTTCAAGGGGCGAGGCATGGATGTTTCCCAGGGACAGGGGCATCCGCCGGCAGGGCCAGACGGTGCCGTCGGGGCCGATGGCCAGAAGGCCGCTTCCGGCCCGGCAGCGATAGGGGCGGCCGCCTCCTTCCAGAAACTGGAGGGCCCGGTGCATGGCGAGGGTGGTGCGGGGATAGATCCGGTTCCAGAGTGAGCGCCGGTGGCGGGCCATGGTGCGGTGAAAATCCTGAAGCTCTTCGGCGGACAGGGGGCGGAGATCCGGTCCTTCGGCCCGGCCCCGGGGCAGCAGCCGGTCGGCCCAGACCGTGCGCACCCCTAAACTCCGTGCCAGGCGAAGCACCCGGCCCAGGCTGTTTTTGTTTTCCCGGTGGACGGTGAAGGCAAAGACCACCGGGATCCCCTGCCGGATCAGATGGGCGGCTCCCTGCCGGGCCGCCCGGAAGCTGCCCGGTCCCCGGATGTGGTCGTGAATCGCTTCGGGACCGTCCATGCTGATCTGGACGCTGTCCGGGGCATGCCGCTTGAGGGCACGGGCCACGGTCCCGTCGATGAGGGTGCCGTTGGTCAGGATGGACAGGCCGAACCGATGACGGTGGGGCTTAAGATGGTCGAGGAGGGCGAACAGGTCGTCGCGGATCAGGGGCTCGCCGCCGGTGATGCTCAGGTGAAGGCGACGGGGCGGCGGGCTTTGCCGGCTGAGAAAATCGAAAAATCGCCGAATTGCGTCAAACGTCCGGAAAAGGTCCGCCGTATCGGGCTCGGCCGGGGGCAGGGCGTCCTGGTAGCAATGGCGGCAGGAAAGGTTGCAGCGTTCGGTCAGGTGCCACTGGACCTTGAATCCCGATCCGTCGGCGCGGGGCGTCCGGGGGCTCAATCACAGCCTCCGCACCCGCCGCCGCAGCCCCCACCCCCGCATCCGCTGCCGCAGCCGTACCCCGTATCGTCGGATGATCCGGACGCCGCGCCTGCCGATTCGGCCAGGGCCGCGGGGTCAAAGGCCCCATGAAAGAGGGCAAAGGCCGTAAGACCGGCCAGAACTTTGGGGCCGAACAGGGACAGGGGCAGGGCCGGATCGACGCCTTCGGGCAGGTCGCCCCGGGTCATGGCGTCTTCCATCCAGGCGAAATGAGACCGGGCCTTGGCAAGAAACCGGTCGCCCAGACGGGTTCGCGACCGGGGCAGGGGGCGCAGAACCGTGTAAAGGACATAGAGGACGACGACCATGAGCATCAGGAGAAACCCCACGGGCCGGTCATGGACGATGCCGTGGATCACCCGGCGGATTCCGATTACTCCCATGCCGCCCACGGTCAGACCCATGATCAGGCGGATGCGGAAACGGTCGTCCATGCCCCGTAAAAGGCCGAGGGACGTAAGGGCCCGGTCCGCGTCCGACAGATGCCGGTCCACCTCGTCAAGCAGGGCCTGGTCCCTGAAAAGATCCCCCGGCACCGCAGGGGTCTTCAGATGCTCATAGACCATGCGATCCAGGGGGTCGGTCAGGGTTGGCCCCTTGTTCTTTTTTCGTTTGAGGGTGGGCCGGGGGGAGGTGTCCCGGATCGTCGCGGCGCCGGCCTCGATCAGCCGGAACACCGAAAGCCGGAGGGCGTCTTTACGGCCTCCGGCAAGCACGGCCGTCTCCAGCGGAGACAGCCGGGAGGGTTCGGGCAGGGGACGCCTGAGGGAGCCGTCCAGGCGGATCAGCAGCGTGCCGAGGATTCCCGCCGCAAGGCCCAGCAGCAGGTAAAGGCCCAGGAACATCGGGCCGGACATCGAAGGGAGAAATTCCGTCACGGGTCACCTCAGGTGAAAGGATCAGGCTGAAAAATCAATCTGCTGTACCGTGCCCGCGCCGCCGCCTTCCTTCAAATAGATGCCGGTTTTCCGGATACGGCCCTGAAGGGCGTTGTCGGCATCGGTCAGGTCGAAGTCCGTGTCGGCCCGGCCCAGGTAGATGGCGCCCACCTTGGCCTCCGCGAGGCCGGTGAGGAGATCCGTGCCGTTCTCGCGCCGCCAGAGGGCCAGCTTTCGGTAGATCGCGTCGTTTTCGTCGATCCAGCCGTTGGCATCCTGGTCATGGACGGCCAGTTCGGCGAAACCGTCGCCGCTCTGGGGTCCGAACAGTTCCGTTCCGTTGGTGATCCGTCCGTCGGCGTTCCGGTCGAAGACCAGAAAACCGCTGCCCGGGGCCAGGGTGTGGAGGGTATCGTTTTTACCGTCGCTGTCAAGATCGAATTCGAAGGTCAGGTCCTCGAGCTCGGCGGCGCGGCCGTCGTAATTGATCACCAAAGGATCGATCAGGGGGGCTCCGGCCGTGACGGTCAGGCGTTCCTCGCTGAAATATTCCCGGCTCATGGACAGATTCACCGCAAAGGAGATTTCCTGGCCGTCGGCGGTCCGCACCGTGCCTGTGGCGGCAAAATCCGTCTGTTCGTATTCGTAATGGGAGGTATAGCGTGTGTAGCTCATGCCCCATTCCTGTTCGGCCGGGGCCTCGGCCTGCGGAGCGCTTTCAGACTGGGGGCCCGCCTCAGCGGCCGTTTCCGGGTCCTTCCACACATGGGTCAGGGAGATTTTCCGGCCGGTGATCGATTCGATCATCCGTTTGAGGGTCATCAGCCGGGCGTCGAGTCCCTGCTCCTCATCCGTTGCAGCCGGGGCTTCCGCCGTCGAAACAGCCGGGCCGGAGGGCGCCTGGTTCCGGGCGCTTGCCCGGGAGAGGCTCACGCGGTCGGCGACCTGCGCCGTCCGTCGGTCGGCCGCGCTGCCTGCGGCCCGTCCCGGACGGGCCGGGGTTCCCCATTCCTTCAGTTCTTCGTGTTCCTGATCGTGCCGCCCGTACACCCGTCTGGCGGCGAGGGCGATATCGTGGCTTGCAATTTTCATGGGACCATCCTTTGTTGGGTTGATCGATCGGCATCCTTGCCTGGGGCGGGCGGACACGAAAACCGGGCGGCATACCGGAGGGGTGCGGGCGGAGAAGACGGGGTTGCGTCCACGGAACCTTGCCAATTTTATCGGCTGAAGGGACTGTTTTATTGAGCTTTTTCTTGCGAAAAAAAAACAGAGATTTTATACACAGGCAGACACGATCACGGGGGGACATGATGACGCGGTGCAAAAAACCATCAGGCCGGATGCTTGGCTTATTCCTTTTCTGTTTTTTCGGTGCCCTTTGGACCGGCGCCGGACAGACGGCCTGGGGAAACGTGATCTCCCTTGATCGGAACACCGACCACCTGCTCCTGGGAAGCCGGGTCGAGATGCTCGAAGACCGGACCGGCACCCTCAGCCTTTCGGATGTTCTGGCCGACGACCGGAACCCGGGCTGGTTCATGGCCGAAACCGACACCATCAATTTCGGGTTTTCCGATTCGGTGCTCTGGCTGAAAGCCACCCTCAGAAACGTGGAAGCCGAGCGCCTGTCCCGCCTGGTCGAGATCGCCTACCCCATTTTGGACTCCATCCAGGTCTTTGTGGTGCGGCCGGACGGTCAGGTGGAATCCTGCCTGATGGGCGACAGCTTTTCGTTTTCGGCCCGCCTGATTCGCTACCGGTCCTATCTGGTCCCCCTGGACCTGGCTCCCCTGGAAACCGTGGACCTGGTGTTTCGTATCCGAAGCACCTCTTCCATGCAGATCCCCCTTGACCTTTTCTCCATCCGGGCCTTCATCGAAACCCGGCAGCTCAGGACCCTGGGATACGGCATTTATTACGGGATCATGCTGGCCATGATTCTCTACAATCTGTTCGTGTTCATTTCCGTTCGCGAGGCATCCTACCTTTACTACGTGTGCTATGTCGTTTCCATGGCGCTTTTCCTGTCCTGCCTGAACGGATTCAGCTTCCAGTACCTGTGGCCGGACTGCCTTATCTGGAACGACAAGGCCGTGGCCGTCAGCATTTCCAGTCTGGTCCTTTTCGGGCTCCTGTTCACCCGGATCTTCCTCGATCTTCCCGGCAACAAGCCCCGGATGAACCAGTGGAGCATCTATCTGGTGATCTTTCTGGGCGTGCAGCTGCTGCTCTGCTGCGTGCTGCCCTACCGGAGCGTGATCCATCTGGTGATTCTCAATGCCCTGGTGATGATCTTTTTTTCGCTGTTCGCCGGGATTCTCCGCTGGATCGACGGATACTCGGCGGCCCGGTACTACACGGTCTCCTGGCTGGTGATGCTGGTGGGAGGGCTGATCATGGCCCTGAACAAGCTGGGGATTGTCCCGCGAAACTTTCTGACCGAAAACACCCTGCAGTTCGGTTCGGCCATCGAGGTGATTCTTCTGTCCTTTGCCCTGGCCGATCGCCTGAGCATGGAAAAGTCCAACAGGTACAAGGCCCAGAAGGCGGCCCTTGCCAGCGAGAAGCGGGCCCGGATGGCCCAGGCCAAGGCCCTGGAAATGGAGACCCTGACCCGTCAGGCCCGGGAAGAGGCCCTTCTGATCCAGAAACAGGCCAACGAGAATCTGGAAAACAACGTGCGGCTGCGCACCCGGGAGCTTGAAATCGCCAACGCCCGCCTGCGCGAACTGAGCACCACCGACAGCCTGACCGGCCTCAAGAACCGGCGGTATTTCAACGAGATCTACTACAAGGAATACACCCGGTCGATCCGGGACAAAAGCCCCTTGTCCTGCCTGATCATGGACATCGACCATTTCAAACGGATCAACGACACCTTCGGTCACCTGATCGGGGACGAATGTCTGAAAGCCGTGGCCCGGGCCATCCGGAAACAGCTCCACCGGGACAATGATTTTCTGGCCCGGTACGGCGGGGAAGAGTTTTGTGTGCTGCTGACCGGTACCGGTGCGGCCGGGGCCATGCAGGTGGCGGAAAAGATCCGGCTCTGCGTGGAGAGGCTTCAATTCACCGTGGGCGGGCAAGCCGTTCCCCTGGCCATCAGCCTGGGGGTGGCGTCGGAAACGCCCGATCACAAGAAAAACGCCGAGAGCCTTCTAAACAAGGCCGATTCGGCCCTGTATCAGGCCAAGGCCATGGGCCGGAACCGGGTGGCCCTGTTCGGACCCGATCCGGATCAGGGGGCGTCAGTCGGGAATGAACAGGGCGTTTGATTCGAAACGGATCCGGTTTTCCGGGGCCGGCGAATCGGCGATGTCCGGCAGGTCGTCCCGGTTCGCGTCCGGACGGATCACCTGATCCGGGGGCAGGGGGCGGCCGGTCTCGAGGTGGTCGACCATGCGGTCAAGGGCCCGGCGGTAGTAGACGAGAAGGGGCGTCAGCCGCATCGGGTGATCGCAGCGCTCCGTGTCGGCGTACATCATGTTCAGGGCGTCCACATGCTGGGCCTGGGTGACCTCGTAATACCGCAGTAGGCTCCGACTTTTTTCCGCCAGGCGGTTTGCGCCCACATAGGGGCGTGAGGCGTGGTTGACGGGAATCACCGCGTCGGAACGCCCGGTGACGATGACGGCCGGGCAGCCCCTGAGATTGCCCGAGACCCGAACCGCCTCCATGCCCCGCCTCACCCGCCGGTGGAGGCGTTCTTCCTCGCCAAAAAGCGCTCGTCCCTGTTCGTCGATGCCGATGACCAGGCGGCGGAGGGACAGGGCACCGTCGAGGTTCAGGTCCTCCCGGCCCGTGGACGGCGACAAAGATTGGCGGTCTTCCCGGGGGCCGTCCGGATCACGATCATTGATCAGGGCGACGGGCCCGAGGGGCGGAATGCCGCTCTGGTCGGAAAACAACAGGGCCTCTTCCTTCTCTGAGAGGGGCCGGGGCCGTCCCCGGCCGTCAACCGCTGAAAAACTGTAGCCGGAAAGGTGGTCCAGAACCGAGGCGCAGGCGTACTGGGATACATAGGTCACGGCGATGCTCCGGTACACGTTCAGGGCGTCGTGGGAGGGCATGAAAAGGGCCTGGTCGGGCAGGATGCCCGAGGACGAAAGGATGCGAGAGGCCTGGCGGGCCATGGATTCCATGCTGCCTGGGGCAAGAAGGCCCTTGTCTGCGAGGGACAGGCACCGGTTTTCGCAGCGATTCCGGGTCAGCCCGAAATGCCCCGGGCCCAGGGGGGCTAAGGCCGCCTCGGGAGCCAGGGAGGCGCAGGGCTGGAACAGGTTGAACAGCGTGACGTAATCGATCAGGTGCCGTGAGTGATCGGTGAGGGGCGGTGCCGACCCGCACATAATGGCCAGGTCGTTCCGGTACATCGGGGTCACATTGGGTTCGGACACCGCCAGGGCGTCGATGCGGTTTTCCCTGTCCTGCTCCCGGGCCATGATCGAGGCCAGTCCCCCGTTGGAGATCCCGGCGGCGATGACCCGAAGCCGGGGGCGGATGCCCGGATACATCCGGTCAAGGAGAAACCGGGCGACGTCGATGGCCTGCAGCACCATGCGGCCCCAGTCTTTCTGGGCATTGAGCCCCGCGTGGGCGTGCTTGACGGCCAGGCGAAAGGGCCGGTTTCGGCTGTGCCTGCTGATCTGTTCGCGTGTTGCGGCGGTGAAGGTCGATCCTGCCCCGGCCCGGTCCGCGTCGTCCCACAGGCCGTCGATCAGGCAGACCCGGTTCGGGTCCAGATGATGGTAGCCCACGCCGGTGCCCTTGTCCGTATACACCACGGCGAATCCCCGCTGGAGAGCCCATTCCCCCACCACGCCGACGGCGCCGTAAACCCCCCGGGACCCCGACGAGGGGGCCGCGATCAGAAAGGGTCTCCTGCTGTCGAAATGACGGGGGACCTGAAGCATCACCGTCACCCGGCCCTCCATCAGCGCCAGAAATTCCAGCCCGGCGATCCGTTCGGGCGATCCGTAGGCCGCGCCCGGGCCGTAATCCCTTCCGTACCAGGGCGCCGAGAGGTCCGCCAGGGCGCGATAATTCTGCCGAAGGGTCCGTTTGCGGATGTCCTCGGACCGGGGGCGGTCGGGATTGGGGAGAAACGGCGGTTCGGGCCGTCTCAGCCCCTCGCGGCCTGCTCCGCCGCTGAGCAGGTCGTCGGTAATGCCGTCGTATTCCCGCTCGACGGCTTTCCCGCCCACGATAAAGGGCAGGGGGATGTCGTGGATGCGTGCCATGGCGTGCCTTCCGAGGTGTGGGTTGCAACGGTTTTTTAGATGGTGCGATGGATGCAAACCAGTATACAGGGCCGGAGAAAAACCTGTCAATGCCCGGTTTTAGAAGCGTTTGAAAGAAAAAGAAAAACAGTGTTTTTCCGTCCTTTTCATACGCGACGGCTTGTGATAAAAATACCCTTTGTCGATCACGACAGATCACACGCGCGCGTTTGAGAGGGAAAAAGGTATGGCCCGCATCACCGTCATTTCGCCCACGGGCAGACAGATATTCGAACTCGGACACCACAATGCCGTCGGACGGCATTCGGAAAACACCATACAGATTCTCGACCCCTCGGTGTCCAAGATCCACTGCATGATTACCATCGACCGGAACCGGACCTGTACCATCGAGGACCGACACAGCACCAACGGGACCTATGTCAACAACCGGCGGGTCAGGGAGGCGACCACCCTGTTCGACGGCGATGAAATCCGTCTGGGCAACATCTTTATTCTTTTCGAGACCGAAAGCCAGGACCCGTCGCGGATGGTGGAAATCGGCGATGAGGACGAGGGCCTGTTCAGCACCACCATGCCGCCCCAGGCCGAAACCCGTTTCCTGTCCGAGGACCGCATCACCAACGAGCGCGACCTGAGGGCGGATTACGAAAAACTGCGGGTCACCTATGAGCTTCAGAACGAGATGAACCTGGAGCGGGACATCGCCAAGACCCTGGACCGGATCCTTCACCGGACCTTCGAATTTCTCGAATACGACCAGGGCGTGATCCTCCTGGTCGACAAGGACGGGGAGATGAAACCCCACAGCTACAAGAGCCGACGGGGGGATGAACGGCTGAGGATCTCGTCGACCCTGATCCGCTATGTCCGGGACGAGAAAACCGGCGTGATCTCCACGGACGTGCCCTCGGACCAGCGGTTCAACATCGCCGAATCCATCATGCTCGAGGGAGTGAAATCCACCATCGCCGTACCCATGATGATCGACGAGGAGATCCTGGGCATCATGATCCTTTATTCGCTGGAAATGACCGACGCCTTCACCAGCAAGGATCTGGGCCTGATCACGGCCATCGCGGGCCAGGCCGCCAGGATCATCAAGAACGCCCTGCTCCACGAGGAACTGCGCCTGTCCTTCGACAGCTCCATCCGGACCCTGTCGGCCACGGTGGACGCCCGGCATCCCCTCACCGCCGGCCACTCCGAGCGGGTCACGGAAATTTCCCTGATGATCGCCCGGAAAATGATGCTTCCCGAGCAGGAGCTGAGGGTCCTGAGGCTGGCCACCCTGATGCACGATATCGGAAAAATCGCCGTGCCCGACGAGGTGCTGCTGAAAAACGGACGGTTTACCCCCGAGGAAAAGGCCGTCATGGATATTCATCCGCGAAAGACCCGGGAAATCCTGGAAAATTTCTATTTTCCCCAGAACATGGAAACGGTGCCCCTCATCGCCGGATCCCATCACGAGAAAATGGACGGCAGCGGGTATCCCCTGGGTCTCAGGGGCGACGAGATTCCCCTGGCCTCGCGGATCATGGCCGTGGCCGACATGTTCGACGCCCTGACCGCCCGGCGGGATTATCCCAAATACATCGATGACCGGACGATCAGCTACGAACCCCTTCCCCTCACCACGGTGATCAGTATCATCCAGGGTGACGCGGGAACCCGCTTCGACAGCCAGGTGGTCGAGGCGTTCATGGCCTGCCTGCCGGAAATCACCGAAAGGTTCAAGGATGTCCACCTGGCCCCCACCGACGCCGCCGTCTGAGCTGAAAACCCGCCCCGCAGGCCGGCCAATGCCGTGAACACCGGTTTAGCGTTTCATGGCATTGATCAACGACAAAGATCCTTTTTTATCCATGCCGTTTTCGGGTGCCATTCCCGAAGCTAAGGGTTCACCGGCTTTCCGGCCATTGGGCAGCGCTCCCACGACTATCGTCATCGACTCCTTGCCTTTGACGTGGGGATTGGCTATAATCAATGCACTTTCACGCCTTTGTTCCTGAACGGGAGTTCAACCTCATAGCCAAAGGAGCAACACCATGACCATCAAAACCATCGCCTGCTGTACCGACTTCTCCGACAACGCGGAAATCGCCTTTCAGGCCGCCCTGGAAATGGCGGAGAAATTCGATGCCGCCCTTCATGTGCTGCATGTGCTTCCCCAGCCGGTCAATCCGATGATTTCGGATTTCGAAGTGCCCCTGATCGGCGACGCCATGCCCCAGGCCTCCCTGGATGCCCAGAAAACGCTGATCCTCAAGATGGAAGAGAAGATGGAAGAGACCTTCGGCAAACGGATGGCCCATCTGTCGGAGCGCAAACTCGTGATTCTGGACGGGCACGTGTCCACGGAAATCATCACCTACCTCGAGGAAAACAACATCGATATGGTGGTTTTGGGGTCTTACGGATTCAGCGGTATGGGTCTGGTGATTTTCGGGAGCGTGGCCAAGCGCGTGGCTCACAAGGCCCACTGCTCGGTCATGATCGCCCGGGAGAAAAAAGAGGCCTGACGTGCCCCGGGCTGTTTTCCTACCTTTTTCGGTTCAAGCGCCCCCCGGCTGCGCCGCCGTCAGGAGAGCCTTTTTCCCGGCGGCCGCCGCATGCCCGGATTCCGGCCAGGGTCCATGGCCGCGATGACGGGCGGGGCAATCATACACGTAAAGAAACGTGACGATCCGTCGTGACATCGGGATACCGGGAAATGAAAAAACAACCATCGGCTTTGCTGTGGATGCTCGGGCTTGCGTTCGTCGTGGTGCTTGTCGGCGCGGCCCTGACCCTGAAGGAGATGGATCGGACCCTCGGCCGTCTGAAAGCCCGGCGCATCGAGCAGGTTCGTCAACTTGTCGAGACGATGAACGCCCAACGGATCCGCACCTTTACCGGCACGCCTGACGATTATAAATCGGAAGGATATCAACGGATCAGGCGTCAGCTGGCCCTTGTCGGCAACCTGACGCCGGGCTGTCGGGCCCTTTGTCTGATGGGCCGCCGTGATTCGGGGGAAATGGCCGTCTATGTAAACGGGACTCCGGAAGAGTTTCTGGCGGAGGGCCGCTTTGAGGCCGATTTCTCACGGTATCAGGCGGTGCTCCGTCGGGTGTATGAAACCGGCAGGCCCATGATCGCAGAACCCTCGGAAGACCGGTGGGGACGCTGGCTCTGCGCCTTCGCTCCGATCAGGGAACCGGCGGGCGGTGCCTGCGTGGCCGTGCTGGGCATGGAAACCTCCGTCCTGGACTGGGAGCGGTGCCGGTGGGTCGCCGGGGCTCCCGCCATGGCGGCCGCCCTGTCGATGCTGATTATTCTGGCGGCCGGCGGCGTTCTTCTGAACCTGAGATCGCACAGACCCGGTTTCGCCGGCCGCCGGCTCCGGTACGGCGACATGCTGATGGTCATCGCCGTCGGGACGGTTATGACGGCATATGCCGCCTTAACGGCCCACCGCCGGGAACTCGAAACCCGGCACCAGGACTTTGTCCAGGTGGCCGACGGCCGGATTTCATCGCTGGTCGAACGGATCCATGATGTGGGTCGCATCGAACTGGAAGGGCTGGCCGCCCTGGTCCATGAAACCGGGGCTCTTTCTCCCGGTGCCTTCAGGCGGTACACGGCCCATGTGAGCGGGCATTCGGCGGTGAGATCCTGGGCCTGGATTTCAGCGACAAACGGTGACGGGAAACACCCCTCGTTTCCGGTTTCTTTTGTCGAACCGGTTGCGGACCCGGGCCTGAAACAGGGGCTCGACCTCGGGACCGATGCGGCGAGCCGGTCCGTTTTGGACGAGGCGGCCCGATCGGGCCTTCCCACCCTGACCCTCGCTCCGACCGACAATGACCGGGGCACGGTCCGTCCCACCCTCTGGGTTTTTCGTGCCGTGTATGATGTCCCGGCCCGGGACGATGGGGGCCGCGTTCTTCGCGGCTTTGTCCTGGCGGTGATGGATCCGGAGGCTCTGATCGGCCCCGCCGGGGATGAGCGGCTGATCGATCTGGCTGTCCGGCTGGTCGAACCCGATGGGTCCGTACGCACCCTTGGGGCCCCGTCGGGCGGTTGTTTTTCCAGGGAATCCGGAGCCCCTGCCCTAAGCCGGCCCCTGCCCGCCTTTGGCCGGGTCATGACCGTCGAGGCCCATGCCGGCGAAGACTTCCTCCGGCTGCGGCCGGTTCGGGAAGCCGTGCGCATGGGCGTGACCGGTTTTTTGATGACCGCCGCCCTGGCCGCGGTGGCCCTGCTTCTGACCCGGCGTCGTGAAAAGCTCGAACTGCTGGTGGCCGAACGCACCGCCCTGCTCAACGAGCGGGAGCAGGAATACCATCAGCTGATCGAACACGCCATCGCCGCCATCGCCACCCACGAAATCGTGCTCGATGACGGGGGACGGCCGGTGGATTACATCTTTCTTTCCGTCAATCCGGCCTTTGAAACCCACACCGGTCTGACGGCGGATCAGGTGATCGGCCGCAGGGTCCGGGAGGTGCTGCCCGGCATCGAGAAGACCCCGTTCATCGACTTGTACGGCACGGTGGTGTTGACCGGAGAGCCCGTGAGTGTCGATCAGTATTCCGAGGCCCTGGACCGCTACTTTTTTATCCACGCCTACCCCCTTGGCGGGCGCAGGTTCGCCACCGTGTTTTCCGATATCACCGACAGGAAAAAGACCGAAATAGAATTGCGTGAGTCCAAAGAGCGCCTGATGGCGGTCCTGAACAGCATCGACGCCTTTGTGTACGTGATGGATTTCGACACCTACGAGATCTTGTTCGTCAACGATTACGGACAGAAGGTCTGGGGAGATATTCTGGGACAGACCTGCTATGAAACGCTGCATCATTACGATGAGCCCTGTCCCTTCTGTCAGAATGACCGTCTGAGAGATGAGATGGGACGTCCCACGGGGCCCCAAGCCCGGGAATACCTGAACCGGAGCAACGACCGCTGGTACGATGTCCGGGAATACGCGGTCGAATGGGTTGACGGCCGCCTGGTGAAAATGCACATCGCCCTCGACATCACCGAGCGCAAGCAGGTGGAGCGGGCCCTTTCCGCCAGCCGTGAACAGTTCGAACTGGCCGTGCGCGGATCCAACGACGGGATCTGGGACTGGGACCTGCGGGAGGGCAGTCTGTTTTTGTCGCCCCAGTGGAAACGGCAGCTGGGCTATGAGGACGGGGAGCTGCCCAACCGGTTCGAATCCTTTACGGACAATATCCACCCCGACGACAAAAACCGGGTGATGGACACGGTCGACACCTATCTGGCCGGAACGGAGCGCCGTTACGAACTGGAATTCCGGATGCGTCACAAGGACGGCACCTACCGCTGGATTCTGGCCCGGGGCGAGGCGGTGCGGGATGACGAGGGTATTCCGGTCCGCATGGCCGGGTCCCACACCGACATCACCCGGAGCAAGGAGGTGGAAGAAGAACTGCGCGAGATCAACACCAAACTCGAAGAGGCCATTGCCCGGGCCAATGATATGGCCGTGGCGGCGGAGACGGCCAGCATGGCCAAAAGCGATTTTCTGGCCAACATGAGCCATGAGATCCGGACCCCCATGAACGGGGTCATCGGCATGACCGGCCTTCTTCTGGACACGCCCCTTTCCGTGGAACAGCGCCGTTACGCCCAGACCATCGCGGCCAGCGGGGAGTCCCTGCTGGCCCTGATCAACGACATTCTCGATTTTTCCAAGATCGAGGCCGGGAAGCTCACCCTCGATACGGTGGATTTCGACCTGACCGTGCTTCTGGAGGACGTGGCGTCCGCCCTGTCGATCCGCTTCCATGAAAAGGGCGTGGAGCTGATCTGCTCGGCGGATCCGGAGGTGCCTTCCCGGCTTCGGGGAGACCCGGGCCGCCTGCGTCAGGTGCTGATCAACCTTTCGGGCAACGCCTTGAAATTCACCCATGAGGGCGAGGTGGAGATCCGGGTCTCGGTGGACGGCGAGCGGGCCGAGGGGGGGCGCGTGTCTCTGCGTTTTACCGTGCGGGACACCGGCATCGGCATTCCCGAAGACAAACAGGCCGTCTTGTTCGACAAGTTTACCCAGGTCGATGCCTCGACCAGCCGTCAGTACGGCGGCACCGGCCTGGGGCTGGCCATTTCCCGGCAGCTGGTCGAGCTGATGGGCGGCCGGATCGGTGTGGACAGCAAGCCCTGCCGGGGATCGACCTTCTGGTTCACCGCGGAGTTTGAACGGGGCTCCGGTCCCAGCGCCGAGGACGTCCCTGAGCTGGAGGGCCTTGCCGGGGTGCGCGTGCTGATCGTCGACGACAACCAGACCAGCCGAAGGATCCTGACGGCGCGGATGATGTCCTGGGGCATGCGGCCCCGGGAGGCCCGGGACGGGGCCACGGCCATCCAGGCCCTGTATGCGGCGATGGACGAGGGGGATCCCTACCGACTGGCGGTGATCGATAAAACCATGCCGTCTCTGGACGGGGAGGCCCTGGGCCGGCTGATCTCGGCCGAACCGGGCTTTTCGGACCTCCGAATGGTGATGCTCACATCCATGGGCGTCCGGGGAGACGTCCGGCGTCTGGCCGAGCTGGGCTTTTCGGGATACCTGACCAAGCCGGTTCGCCCCCGGGAGCTCCAGGGCGTGTTGAGCCTTTCGTTGAGCGGAGCGGCCTATGCCATGGAGCCGCCCCTTGCCACCCGGCACCAGGTGCTGGAACAGCCGCCCCGGTTCGACGGGGGCGCGGCCCGGATTCTCCTGGCCGAAGACAATCTGACCAATCAGCAGGTGGTCCAGGGGATGCTCGAGCGACTGAATCTTAGCGCCGATGTGGCCGAAAACGGCCGGGCGGCCGTTGAGGCCCTGGACCGCCAGGCCTACGACCTGGTGCTGATGGACTGTCAGATGCCCGTGATGGACGGGTTTGCGGCCACCCGGGAGATCCGCCGGAGGGGGCATGCCCGCCTTCCGATCATCGCGCTCACGGCCCATGCCATGCAGGGCGACCGGGAGGACTGTCTGGCGGCGGGGATGAATGATTATCTGTCCAAACCCCTGTCCACCCGGGCCCTGGTGACGGTTCTCAATACCTGGCTGCCGGACAGGCCGGCGGCCGGCGATGGGCCGGAGCAGGTGGAGGCGGGCGCAGCCGGGGCAGCGGAGCAGAGCCTTTCGGTCTGGAACCGAAGGGCCATGCTGGACCGCCTGGACGGAGATGAAACGCTGGCGAAAACCGTTGTGGACAGTTTTCTGTCGGATGTTTTCGATCAGCTGGACCGCCTTAAAGCCCTGCTCGACGACGGTGATGCCGCAGGCGCAGAACGCCAGGCCCACACCCTGGCCGGTGCCGCCTCCATCGTCGGCGGCGACGAGGTCGAAACCCTGGCCCGGGCCATGGAAGTCGCCCTGAGGGAAGGGCGCCCGGTCCACGGAGAAACGGCCCTTCGGGATTTAAACGACGCCTGCCGGCGGCTGGTTCAGGCACTGGGCGATTTATCCACCCTGTCGGAGTGAAGAGGGCCTTTCCTCAAAAAATGATCCGTTGCGGTTGAAATACGTGATTTCGACATCATATTATAGAAACGTTTTGACGCTGCGTCACACTCACGGATGATTCACACCGACAAGGAGCAAGGCCATGAGCGAAAGCAACGAACCCATCACCCCAGAAATCGTCGAAGATGAAGACAACGCCCAGACCTCCGGATTGATTTCCGCCCAGAGCTTCGCTCCGGACCGCATTTACCTGCTGCCCATGTCCGGCAGGCCCTTTTTCCCGGCCCAGGTTCAGCCGCTGGTGGTCAGTGAAGAGCTTTGGGACAGCACCATCACCCGGGTCGAAAACACCGACCACCGCATGCTGGGGCTGGCCTTTGTCCCCCGACGGCATCAGGACGAACCGCTTGGCATCGATCATTTTTCAAAAATGGGCTGCGTGGTGCGGCTGCACAACATCAAACGGGAAAGCGGCAAGATCCTGTTTGTGGCCGAAGGACTTCGACGGTTTGAGATTCGTGAGTTTCTCACCGCAGAGATCCCCTTCCTCACCCGGGTCGACTATCCGGTCAGTGAAGATTCGGACCGGGACCGGATCAGGGCCTACGCCATGGCCATCATCAACACCATCAAGGAACTGCTGCCGCTGAATCCCCTGTACGGCGAGGGGCTCAAGGACTACCTGACGCGCTTTACGCCCAACGAACCCTCACCGTTGTCGGATTTCGCGGCCACCCTGACCACGGCCACCGGCGAGGAGCTTCAGGCCATCCTGGAAACCGTGCCGATCATCGCCCGCATGGAGAAGGTGCTGGTTATTTTGAAAAAAGAGCTGGACGTGGTCAAGCTCCAGAGCGAGATCACCCAGGAAATGAACCGCAACGTCAGCGACAACCAGCGCAAGTTCTTCCTGCGTGAGCAGCTCAAGATCATCCAGAAGGAACTGGGCATCGCCAAGGACGACCGTACCGCCGACATCGAGCAGTTCGAAGAGCGCCTGACCAAACTGACGGTGCCCGACCATGTGCGTGAACGGGTGGACAGCGAGATCCAGAAGCTGTCCGTGCTGGAAAAGGGGTCGTCCGAATACGGGGTGTCCCGCAACTACCTGGACTGGATCACCTCCATTCCCTGGGGTGTTTACTCCAAGGACAAGCTGGACATCAAGGCGGCCCGGAAAACCCTGGACAGGCATCATGCCGGGCTTTCCGACGTCAAGGATCGCATCATCGAATTTCTGGCCGTCGGTGTTTACAAGGGCGAGGTCTCCGGCTCCATCATGCTGCTGGTGGGCCCCCCCGGTGTGGGCAAGACCTCCATCGGCAAGTCCGTCGCCGACGCCCTGGGCCGAAAGTTCTACCGGTTCAGCCTGGGCGGTATGCGGGACGAGGCGGAAATCAAGGGCCATAGGCGGACCTACGTGGGCGCCATGCCCGGCAAGTTCATGCAGGCCCTGCGGGAGACCGGCGTGTCCAACCCGGTGATCATGCTCGACGAAGTGGACAAGATCGGGGCCTCCTACCAGGGCGATCCGGCCTCGGCCCTGCTCGAAGCGCTGGATCCGGAACAGAATAAAGATTTCCTCGACCATTATTTCGACCTGCGGGCCGATTTGTCGAAGGTGCTGTTCATCTGCACGGCCAACCAGCTGGACACCATCCCCCGGCCCCTTTTGGACCGGATGGACGTGACCACCCTGTCGGGCTACATCACCCAGGAAAAGGTGGACATCGCCAAACGGCACCTGTGGCCCCGGCAGCTGAAAAAGAACGGCCTGACCGCCAAACAGCTGAAGATCAGTGAACCGGCCATCCGCCAGATCATCGAGGGATACGCCCGGGAAGCCGGGGTTCGGAACCTGGAAAAGATGCTCAACAAGATTCTGCGCAAGGCCGTGGTCAAGATCCTCGAAGGCGAGGAAACCCTGGTGAACATCGGGACCAGGAATCTCGAAGACTACCTGGGGGCCCCTTATTTCCGCAAAGACCGCAGCCTCAAGGGCGTGGGTGTGGTCACCGGCCTGGCCTGGACCGCCATGGGCGGCGCCACCCTGCCGGTGGAGGCCACGACGGTCCACGACAAGGGCAAGGGATTCAAGCTGACCGGGAAACTGGGCGACGTGATGAAGGAATCGGCGGAAATCGCCTACAGCTTCATTTCATCCCACATGAAGGAGTTCAAGGGCAACAGTGATTTTTTCCAGAACGCCTTCATCCACCTGCACGTGCCCGAAGGCGCCACCCCCAAGGACGGCCCGAGCGCGGGCATCACCATGGCCACGGCCCTGCTGTCCCTGGCCTTAGGCCGGCAGATCCGCGGCCCCCTGGCCATGACCGGGGAGCTGACCCTGACCGGCCATGTGCTGCCCGTGGGCGGCATCCGGGAAAAGGTCATCGCGGCCCGGCGGTCGAAGATCATGGAGCTGATCCTGCCCTTCGACAACCAGAGGGACGTGGACGAACTGCCTGATTACATCAAAGAAGGCATCACCTTCCACTTTGCCGAAAAATACAAGGACGTGTTCAAGATTATTTTTTGAATGGGATTCGGGGCCGCCGTCGGCGGCCCCGACGCCTGTCTTCCCCACCCCGATTGACCCCTCCGGGGCGCCTTGACCGCCCTCTTTATTACTTTGCCGCAGCGTGAGAGTTTTCCCCCGGAACCCCCGGTTTAAACAAGGACATGGCACACGGCCTCAGGCTGTGTCTCGCCCCGTGCAGGTCCAGGCGATTGCCCCGTTTCAGGAAAAACCCGATCACCCGGGCGCAGACATGGGATTGTCCTTGACAGGCGAAGTAGAATATGATTCATTTTTCTCAATGTTAATGATATTTCAAAATAAATTCTATTTGGGTGCATATGACTGAAATGACCACCCGGCAGCGGATACTGCGGGAAGCCGAAGTGATCATGGCCGATCGGGGACGTTCGGCCACCATCGCCGAGATCGCCTCACGGGCGGGTATTCGGGATTCCGTGGTCTACCATTATTTCAAGAACAAGGAGGATCTGCTGTTTTCCATCGCCGAAGAGCGTCTCAGGGACATCCGGGAAAAGATGGACGAACAGCTTCTCGGCCTTCCCGATCCGGTCAGTCGCCTGCGGAAGCTTATCGTGTTCCGCTTGTATTATCTGGACCGGCACCGGGACTACGGCCGGCTTTTGCTTTTCGAATGTCGTTCGAACCTGGCGTTTTATCATCATCCGGCCTTTGACCAGGCCCGCTGGTTCCTGATCGCCCTGGGCCGGATCATCGAGGACGGCAAGCGGGCAGGGGTGTTCCGTCAGGATTTGAACCCACGGCTGGTGAGGGACGCCGTCTTCGGGATGATGGACCTGGTCAATCTCGATCAGCTTCTCAACGACGAGGCGGCCCCCCGAACGGATTTCGAGCCGGTTCTTGACCTGATTTTACCGATGATCACGGCGTCGCCCATGAGCGCGCCGGCGGCCGCGGACAAGCGCCGGAATATTCTGTCGGCCGCCGAGGCGGTCTTTGCGGAGAAAGGGTACGACAGCGCCACCATCTTTGACATTGCCTCCCGGGCCGGGGTCGCTGACGGAACGATCTACGATTATTTCGCGAACAAGGAGGACCTTTTGTTCCGGACCCTGGAAGACGGGTTCCGCCCCTCGGTCCTGAAGACGGGGTTTCAGGATCACCTGAACGGCGACGATGCCGCGCCCGGGCGCAGCGACACCCTTGGCGCGCTTTCACGGTTCATCCGCCTTCTGTTTATGATCGGTCTGACCCAGCCGTCGTTCGCCCGGGTCTTCATTCTCCACGGGATTTTCAACAAGGCCTTTTACCGGTCCGGGGCCTTTGGGGCCTTTGATCGGTACATGGACCGCCTGGGGCGAATCATCGACGAGGGAAAAAAAGACGGGACCCTTCGTCCCGATACCGACCCGGTCCTTGCCGGCCGTCTGATTGTGGGCGCGTTCAGCCACATGACCCTGCGCCGGCTGGTCACCGAAAAAAAGGTCGCGATCGACGGGGCCGGGGAGATCAACGCCATGGTGACCCTGCTCACCCGGGCCCTGGTCCGGACCGACGCATGATAAGGCTCTTTACCCTTAACCCAAAAGGAGTACCATGATGAGAACACGCCTTCCCCGGGAATCCGGTGCAGGGGACTACAGCCGAGACATGGCGGACAAACGACGGGCCTTCGTCGAAGCGCAGGCCGGGATCACCACCCGCCACATCGGTCAGTATTCATTCGATCCGGCCGAACTGCCCGGCAACATCGAGCTGTTCAGCGGTGTGGCCCAGATCCCCGTGGGGTTTGCCGGCCCCCTTCTGATCAACGGTGAACACGCCAGGGGGGAATTCTTCATTCCCCTGGCCACCACCGAGGGCACCCTGGTGGCCAGTTACAACCGGGGCATGAAACTAATTCACGAAAGCGGGGGCGTCACCACCACGATTCTCGACGACGCCATGCAGCGGGCCCCGGTGTTTCACTTTGAAAACGCCCGAAAGACAAGGGATTTCGGACTCTGGATCACGGAGCATTTCAAGGAGATCAAGGACCGGGCCGAATCGACCACCCGGTCGGGCAAGCTGAAAACCATCGAACAGTACCCGGTGGGCAAGCTGATGTACCTGCGGTTCAACTATTCCACCGGCGACGCCGCCGGTCAGAACATGGTGGGCAAGGCCACCTTCGAAGCCTGCCGGTGGATCACATCCCGGTGCCCGGACATCGTGCGCTATGTGCTGTCCGGCAACATGGACACGGACAAGAAGCCGTCCCGCCTGAACATGCTCCACTCCCGGGGAAAACGGGTCACGGCGGAAATCACGATCCCGGCGGAGTTGATGAAAAAGATTTCCGGCGCCTCGGTGGACCTGCTGGTCCAGCAGCGGCAGGTCAGCAGTCTCGGGGCCTTTCTGGCCGGGTCCAACAACAACGGCTCCCACGCGGCCAACGGCATCACGGCCATGTTCATCGCCTGCGGCCAGGACGCGGCCAATGTGGCCGAATCCTGCGCGGGTCTGGTCTATGTGGAGAAAACCCCGTCGGGCGATTACTATTTTTCGATCACCCTGCCCTCGCTGATCGTGGCCACCCACGGGGGCGGCACCGGCCTGTCCACCCAGAGGGAATACCTGGAACTTCTGGGCTGTCACGGCCCGGGCAAGGCGCCCAAATTTACCGAACTGGTGGCCGGCACCGTCCTGGCCGGCGAGCTGTCCCTGGCCAGCGCCGTGCTGGCCGGCGACTGGGTCTCCAGCCATGACAAATACGGACGAAACCGATAAGGGCAGGGGGCGTCAGCGGCTTCGGGCGACGCCGATTCTCCGGCACATGGACGAGACCGGACAGCGGGAGCAGTGGGGGCTCTGGGGCCGGCAGAGGACCTGGCCGAAGGCCACCAGGATCTCGTTGTAGGTGATCCAGTGGCGGCGGGGGAGTTTTTGGCGCAGGGCCGTTTCGGTCTGGTCCGGGGTTTTGGTCGTCACGTAGCCGATGCGGTTGCTGATCCGGTGGACGTGGGTGTCCACGCAGATAGCGTCCTTGCGGTAGCCTTCGACCAGAACCAGGTTGGCGGTCTTGCGGCCCACGCCGGGAAGGGTCAGAAGGGGCTCGATCTCGTCGGGAACCACACCGCCGAAGGTGTCCAGAATCATGCGGCTGATCTCGAGGATCCGTTTGGCCTTGGTCGGGTAAAAGCCCACGGGGTAGATGGCGCCTGCGATAACCTCCTCGGACAGCGTGAGCATGGCTTCCGGGGTATTGGCCAGGGCAAACAGGCGTCTGGCCGCCTCGGCCGTGACCTCGTCCCGGGTTCTGAGGGAAAGGACCGTGGAGATCAGCACCTGATAGGGGCCGGCCCCCGCGTGGGACATCAGGGTGATCACCGGCGCGTCCCAGTGTGTGTAATGCTCCGAAAGAACCGCGATAAACCGGTCGATGGAGAACCGCTCCGTTTTTTCCGTCGTCATGGCCTGCCTCGTGATTTATTTCGCGAAACTATAGTTCATTTTTTAAAAATATGATACAGCAGGGCCACGTTTTTTTACGATCAACCCCCTTTTGGAGCATCACGATGACACAGCATCGCATTCACAATTTCAATGCGGGCCCCTCGGCCCTGCCCCTTTCCGTTCTCGAAGACATCAAGGCCTCCCTGATCGATTACAGGGGCAGCGGCATGTCGGTCATGGAACTCAGCCACCGGTCGGCCTGGTTCGACGAGATCCTCGGTGACACCCTCGTCCGGATCCGCCGCCTGATGAGCCTGTCGGACGAGTATGAGATTCTGTTCATCCAGGGCGGGGCAAGCCTCCAGTTCGCCATGATTCCCATGAATTTCCTGGGCGAGGGCGATACCGCCGATTACGTGGACACGGGACTCTGGTCGTCCAAGGCCATCGCCGAGGCCCGGATCCAGAACAAGACCCTCCGGGTGGCGGCCTCGTCCAAAGACCGGAACTACGCCTACATCCCGAAAGACATTGCTGTCGACCCGAAGGCCGCCTTCGTCCATCTGACCTCGAACAACACGGTCAAGGGCACCCAGTGGCATGCCTTCCCGGAGACCTTCTCCGTGCCGATCATCGCGGACATGTCCTCGGACATCCTGAGCCGCCCCATGGACATGACGAACGTCGGCATGATCTACGCCGGGGTGCAGAAAAACATGGGTCCGGCCGGAGCGGCCCTGGTCATCATCCGCAAGGATCTGCTCGACCGCGTGCCCGACACGCTGCCGACCATGCTGTCCTACAAGACCTTCGCCAAAAACAATTCGATGTTCAACACGCCGCCCTGTTTCACCATCTACGTGGTCCGACTGGTCATGGCCTGGCTGGAGGAAAACGGCGGGGTCGAGGCCATGGGACGGCGCAACGCGGAAAAAGCCAAAACCCTGTACGACGTGATCGACCGGAGCCGGGATTTTTACACAGGCACGGCCGATACCGACAGCCGCTCCCTGATGAACGTGACCTTCCGCCTGCCCGACGAGGGGCTGGAAAAACGCTTTGTGGACGAAGCCCTCAAGCAGGGCATGGGCGGTCTCAAGGGCCACAAATCCGTCGGCGGCTGCCGGGCCTCGATCTACAATGCCACGACCCTTGACTCGGTGTCGGCCCTGGCCGACTTTATGCGGTATTTTGAAGAAAAACACGGGTAAGCCCGGCCCGGACGTCGGGCTCGGAACGCTGATTGATCCGTCCTGGGCCGACCGCGTCCCGATGATCGAAGGGGGCGCGGCCCTTAGGCTTCTTGAAAAAACCCGGCGGCTGCGCCGGACCCGGACCCTCTATCCTGAAGATGACCGGGTGTTCGCCGCCCTGAAACGGGTTCCCTTCGACGCGGTGCGGGTGGTGATTCTGGGCCAGGACCCCTACCACGGCGAGGGGCAGGCCATGGGCCTTGCCTTTTCCGTGCCCGAGGGCGTCGCCGCCCCGCCGTCGTTGAAAAACATCTTCCGGGAACTGGCCGAGGACACGGGCCTGCCCGACCGCCTGACCCGCAGCACGGATCTGGGCGACTGGGCCGATCAGGGGGTCCTGCTGCTCAACACCAGCCTCACCGTCGAGCAGGGCAAACCCGGCGCCCACAAAACCCTGGGCTGGACCGCCCTGACCGACCAGATCATCACCACCCTGTCCGAACAGCGCCGGGGCCTGGTGTTCATGCTCTGGGGCGCCCCGGCCCAGGCCCGGGCCCGTCTGATCGATCCGTCCCGGCACCTGATCCTGACCGCCCCCCATCCCTCGCCCCTGTCCGCTTACCGGGGCTTTTTCGGCTGTCGCCATTTTTCCGCCGCCAACGCCTGGCTGACCGGTCACGGTTATCCGCCCATCACCTGGTAAGTCCGTCCGCCGTCATTTACTTCAGGCCCAATTCCACCCGCCCGGGCCGGAACCCGTCGTCGGGAACGGCAAGGGGCGCTTCCGGTTCGACCAGAAAGACCCGCTCCGCCGAAACGGCCGGATCCGCGAGAAGCCGGGTCATGGTCTGCCGGGCCCGCCTGACGGCCAGCATCCGGAGGTCGCCGTCGGTGACAATCATCCGGCTCAAAAGGGCCGCTTCCATCTCTCCTTCGGTCAGGGCGGGATCGGAAAGGGGCTTGGCCGACGGGTCGTCTCCCGGATCGATCACCTCTTTTTTGTAAAGAAGGCGCAGGGCCCAGAGCCGGTCTTCGGCCGTCAGCGCCATGGCGGAAAGCGCCTTGTCGTCCACGGCCTTAGCGGACCGGGCGGATCGCTGCAGCACCGCCGTCCGGATGCTGCGGTCCAGGCGCCGGGCGGCCAGGGCCGGTCCGTCGGTCTTGGGGTCCGCATAGCCCATGACCTCCATGGACAGGCCCGGCCGTTCGACCAGAAGTGTCCGGAGGGCCGAAAGCTTCTGCTCTCCGGGTTCGTCCACCACCGCCCGACCGGCATCGAATTCGACAAACCGAAGCTCCTCACCCCCGCCCACCAGGGAGCCCACCAGCGCAAAGGGCGATGTGGCGGCCTTGGTGATCAGATTGACCAGGGATTTGAGCAGCGCCTTGCCCCAGCGGAACTCGGGGTCATCGGTGCGGCCCGAGACCGGCAGATCGATGTCGATCACCCCTTTTCTGTCCTTGAGCAGGGAGACGGCGAGGCCCAGGGGCAGAGGCAGGGCGTCGGGACTGTCCACGGTTTTTCCCAGGGTGAACTGATCGAGAACCAGACGGTTGCCCGCCGTGATGGCCTTTTCCTTGATGTGGTAATCCACGTCAAGGGAAAGCTTGCCTTTTTCGATGGCCCGGCCGACGTATTTGCCGGTGTAGGTCGAAAAGGCGGTCATGTCCACATTACCAAGGCCCAAATCCAGATCCACGAACAGATCCTTGGAAAGGGGGTTGATCCGGCCCGAGATTTCAAGGGGTGCGGTGCCGTCCAGGGTTCCCTTGGCTTTCACATCGGCGGCCTTGAAATCCTCGGAGGTCAGGCCGGTCACGGTCAGGGTTTTCAGGGCAAGGCGGGTGGCGAAGGGCGGCGTGAGACTGCGGTCCCTGAAACGGACCTCGGTGCCGTTAAGGGCCAGGGTGCCGATGCGGACGGGGACGACAGCCGAGGAAGCGTTTTCGTCACCTTTCTCCTCGGGCGTTTTGGGCGACGCCTCCTTTGTGCCTGCGATGGTGCTGAGGTTCAGGGCGCCTTTTTCATCGATCAGGATCCGCTGTTTCAGCCGGTTCAGCGTGACGGCGTCAATAGCCACCCGCAAGGGTTCCATGGCCAGGGAAAGGTTGTCGAGGCTAACATCGTCCCAGGTCAGAAACGGTTCGTTCGTGTCCCGGTCCACCGAGGCAAAGTCCCGCACGGCGGCGTCCGCGGTGACGGTGAGCGCCATGGGCTGATCGGCAGGCATCGTCAAACGCAGATGCCCTTCGGTTTCAAACCGTCCCCCGGTGAGGCCCAGGCGGATCGGTTCGGGAATGTAGGGCTGGAGCCAGGCCAGAGAAAAATCGGACAGGGCCGCCTCGCTGTCCACGGACAGGGGGCTGAGCGTCAGGTCTGTTCCCAGACGAAGGGGGGCGGCGTCGTTGATCCGGGCGCTCAGGTCGACACGGGAGACCTGGCCGTCGACGGTGGAAAGGGGGGCCGCGGTGACGGACAGGCCGGAAAGAACGGTGACCGCCGGGTTCTTTTGTCCGGGTGCGTCATGATCCGTGAACCGGATCAGGCCCTTTTCGAGCACCAGTCGGTCGATGACCAGGGCCGGGGACGGGGCGTCATCCGCCTCCTGTGTCGTCGTTTCGTCCGCCGGGCCATCGTCCGGGGTGACCAGCCCGGTCAGGTTGAATGCGCCGTCCGCGTCACGCACCACGTCAAGGGTCGGCGAATCGATCCGGACCTCGCCGAGATGCATCCGCTTGTCCGTTACCGGCGACGGCAGCAGGGAAATATGGAGGCCCGTAAGGGAAAACAGGTTTCCGCCGTGATGATCGGTCAGGGCAAGATCGGACAGGTGGAGGGCGCCCTCGGCCTCGACCACGGATTTTCCCCCTTCTTTCCGAAAGGCGATGCGGGCCGTCAGGTCCAGCAGGCCCCGGTCGACGGAAAGATGGACCCGCTCCCTGGGCAGATGGGCCGCGTAACGGGGAAGGGCGAGGCCGGTGAGCCCCAGGTCCAGGACGGTTTCCAGGCTGTCCTTGAAGGGCTTGGTCTTGACGTCGGCGGTCAGGGCGGCCCCGTTGACCGAGCAGGACAGGGCCGGATGGGAAAACCGGTCGTGCTGCTTGGGAAAATTGCTGATCAGCGGCAGACGGAAGGTCAGGGGCTCGACGGCGTGGTCGGCCCCCGCGGGCAGATCCCGATAGGTGACCCTGCCGTTGTTGACCGCGATGTCGGCCACGGCGAAATAAAAGGGCCGGGCACCGTCTTTTGCAGGGACGTCCGTCGGTTCTTCGGGGGCCGTGTTACCGCCTTTCAAAAGATCGGAAACATTGAAGGTCGTCTCGTCCAGCCGGACCAGGTTGATTTCGGGGCCGTCCAGGCTCAGGCGTTTGACCACCAGTCCCCGCTTGAGAAGGGACAGGATTTCGGCGTTCACGTACAGGCGGTCGAACCGGACGAAGGGCGCCGACCCGTCCGCCTCCATGACCGAAAAGCCCCGGACGGTCACGGACAGGGACAGGGGATTGACCCGGATGTGGTCGATGGCGACGGGCCGTCCGAGAATCCCGGCCAGCCGGTCCGGAACCATGCGGGTCAGCAGGGCGGACACGCCGAAAAAAACGAGGACGACATAGGCGGCCGCAAGGCCGGCTGCAGCAATTACACTCTTACGTTTGCGGGTCATGTGCGCGTTCCTGGAAGAGGTTGTTTTTTAAAGGGATTCGGGATAATGGCGTTGCCAGTAATCGTATTCATAGGGCCAGTCTTCCTTGCAGTACATGACCAGGTCTTTCATGCGCTGATGGAAGTTTGAAAGCCGCTCGGATACGTCGGCCGGGATCGTCCGGGTCTTCCAGGCGGCAACCAGGTTCCGGCCCAGGTCGAAGGCGGCCTGACGGATGGATTCGGGAAAGGCGTCCCCCTCGATCAGTCCCATGGTGGCAACGGCCGAGCCCACGGGGACCATGCCGGTCATGATCATGAAATGGTTCATGAACTCGGCGATGGGCGCTTCGTCGCCGCCGCCGGAGGTGACCACGGATACCCCGAATTTGCCCGTGAACGACCGGCAGTGCACCGGGCCGCAGCAGCGGTCCATGAAGGCCTTGAGCTGGGCGCTGACACTGAAGATGTAGTTGGGGCTGCCGAGAATCAGGCCGTCGGCGTCATGGATTTTGTCGAGAAGGTCCGGGAACTCGTCTTTCTGGACACAGCGCCCCCTGACGTGACAGACATCGCAACCCCGGCAGGGCTTGACGGTGTCCCCCTTGAGGATGACGGTTTCGTTGTCGGCCCCCACCGACCGGGCTCCGGCAATGACCTCGGCGGCCAGCCGCGCCGTGCTGCCTTTTTGCCCGTGGGGACTTCCGATCAGGGTGATAAGTTTCATGGGTGCTCCTTTTGGGGTTTGGAGGTTTTGGAAAAAATGCGGTGCACGGACACAGGGACGAACACGTGCGGTGCACGGACACACGGACATTCACGGACGGACACGGACGATCACGGACACACGGACGGCGCACTGATGTCCGTGTTCGTCCGTGGCTGTCCGTGCTCGTCCCTGTGTCCGTGAATTTGCCTTCCCCTCGGAAATGTCAAATAAGGTATCACACTCCGGTTCCTGAATCCACCGGTGCCGTCATACGTGATGGACACCACGGGAATGCCGGTGACCCGTTCGATCTCCTGCTTCATGGCCTCGGTGACGATGGAGGGGCAGCAGAAGGCCGGGGAAGCCTGAACAAACAACGACAGATCCGGGTGCTGTTTGGCCAGATAATGAACCTTCAGGATGTTTTCCATGGATTCCCCCGTGTTTTCCGGCTTCACGTGAAAGGCCGAAAGGATGGCTTCCGGATCGTCGTCGTAGGCATGGAGCGGTTCCCGTGTCACCCGTTCGAAGTAGCGGTGATACTTTTTCTCGATGAGTTTCATACCCGTGACCAGAGCCTTGACCGACACCAGGTTCATGTAGAGCCCTTCGTTGAACCATTTCCTGAAATACATGGGGGCGATCATCTTGCCCATGTCCGTGTAGGGCGTGGTGATCACTTCCCCGCCGTTTTCTTCGATGAACCGGATCAGGTCCTGGTTGATCACAGGGTTGTCCCGGACGTAGAGATCCCCGAAAATCGCCACCTTGGGCCGTTCGTGTTTTTCTGTTTCGATCCATTCGAACCGGGAGACGATCTGGGAGACGGCCTCTTCCTTGGGCCGGTTGCCGAGAAAGGCGTCTTCGAGAATCGCCGCGCTTTTCTCGATAACCCGGTCCGTGGCACCTTTCTCCCGTTCGTAGGGCCGGATCATGCAGCCCATTTTCCGGATCATACCGCCGAACATGTGGGAAAAATAGGCGTTGATCGAGGCCCGCACCGAGATGTCGATGAAGGTCAGCTCCCCGTGGTAGACGCCCGCCTTTTCAAGACCGTAAGCCGGGAACAGGGAGGCGATGAAGTTGGGATAAAGTTTCAGGTTGCAGGTGTTTGACTTGCTGATCCACAAAAGGGTTCGGGCGGGATCGAGATCGTGTTTTTTCACGGTTTCGGCAAAGCCCTGGGCGATGGCGTTGGCCGGGGTGCACTGGCCGGTGTTGAAGGTGAGGCTTCGGGAAATCGTGGCCGGTGTTTCCTCGATCAGATAGGTTTCGATACCCTCCCGCTTCAGCACCGCCGCCAAAAGCCGGCAGGTGATGGGATCCCAGTTGGGCAGCACCAGATTTTTCCCGGCGAGCTTTTTCGCCGCGGTGAAAAACATCGGGGCGTAATCCGGCGTCTTCGGTGCCTCGTCTGCCCGGGCGTGGTTGCGGAAGGCCCGCACCGCCGCCTCGATGCGTGTTTCGTATCCCACGCTGGAATCGTGTTCGTCCAGTTCCAGAATCAGGTAGGGCTTAGCCGTTTCAGCCATGATCTGTTTGAAATAGCGCAGCCCGAAGGAATCCGGCGTGCATTTGAAGGACGTGACAAACACCGGATAGACCCCGGGGGTTTCGGCCACGGCCTGGGCCGCCTTGAGGATGGTCGCGGGATAGTTCCAGTGAAGATCGGACAGAAGGGGCCGCAGCGGATGATTCTCGTCATCCGAAACAGGCACCATGTCCTGAAAGAACGTTTTGACGCCCAGGTTCCGAAAGATGTCCGGAATGCCGTTGTTGGCCGAGGCTGACAACACGGTGTAGGGCCGCCCCAGGAACACCACGCTCACATCGTCCGTCTGGGCCCGTTCCCGCGCGTAGAGGGCCTCAAAGGCCCGGAGGTGTTCCTCTTTGGCCGTAAAGGCCCGGTCATAAGCCTGGGATACCTCGAAGACCGACAGCGAAAGGCCCATTCCCCTGAGCATCCGGTAGAGTTCCATCTTGGTGTGAAAGGGGCTGTACAGGTATTTCAGAAGGGGGGTGAGTACCCGCCTCCGATCGTTTCCGGCCATGATGGACGGGATGTACTGTGTGTAGTAGCAGAACTGCCGCCGGGCGTTTTTGTTTTTATTTTCGAGATAATAGGGCAGAAACACCACATCGGCCCGGCCCAGGAGGTCTTCCACCTGGCCGTACATGGCCGTGGCCGGGGCGCAGAATTCCGTTTCGGACAAATGTTTACCCCGTTTGACCGCGTCTTTCACGCCCTCGCCGGTGACGGTGCGGATGGACAGGCTGTGAAAAAACCGCTGCCAGTAGGGAAGATCCTCGGCCATGTGAAGGGCCGAGGGAATTCCGACCAGGGGGCCCCGGAACGACAGGGGCATCTCCTGATCGGACAGCCGCTGGATTTTCTTTCGTTCGGCGAGGAGATTGAATCCTGCCGTTTTATTGGCCACGAATTTTTTCGTGTCGTAATCCCGTCCGCAGAGGAATCCGTAGGCCACCGTTTCCCCGTCGATGTCCGCCACGGACAGTTTGCAGTGGTTGGTGCACAGCGGACAGATTTCAGACCGCACGGGGATGGTCTTGGTGTAAAGATCGAGCCCCCGGAAGGCCGAGGCCGGCACCGTCTCGTCCAGAAGGGTCAGGGCCGTACCCAAAGCCCCGGTCAGGTGGCAGAATTTCGACACGAGAACGGGCTTGTTCAGCCGCTGTTCGAAGGCCGCCACCAGGGCCTGGTTTTTCGCCGTGGCGCCCTGGAAGAGCACCACATCGCCGATGGCTCCTTCGTTGGCCACCTTGATCAGGTAGTTGTCGCGGACCGAATGAAGCACCGAGGCCAGCACCTCGTCGACGCTGTAACCTTCGGACAGGTAATGATTGAGATCCCGCTCCATGAATACCGTGCAGCGGTCGCTGGACTGGGGCGCCCCGACACCCAGGGCCCGTGCGGCGTAATCCGACAGGGGACAGCCCAGCTTCCGGGCCTGTTCCTCGATGAAACTGCCCGTGCCCGCGGCGCAGACATTGTTCATTACGGCCGAGGTCACCCGACCCTGTTTGAGGGTGGTGAACTTGGCGTCCTGCCCTCCGATCTCGATGATGGTATCCACGTCGGGGTTGAGCGAGACGGCTGCCCGGGCGTGGGCCGTGATTTCGTCGAGAACGAGATCCGCTCCGATCATCCTGCCGATATACTTCCGGCCCGATCCGGTGGTGCCGCAGGCGATGATGTCAAGGGCCACCCCTTTGTCTGCCGCCAGACGACGGTCCAGGGTCTCGAAAATGGCGCACACCGCCGAAAGGGGATTGCCGGCGGTCCGGGTGTAGAAGCCGGCCGCCGGCTCTCCCGTCTGGTCGACGATCACCGCCTTGGTGCTGGTGGACCCGATGTCGATGCCCAGACAGACCTTAAGCGCCTGCCCTTTTTCAAACTCCCGGTAGAAATCGGTTTCCACGGGATTGCCGGGGCTTTTTCCGCTTTCGGGCGTATATAAAAAACGCTGGGCGCTGTCGAACACGGGATAGTCTGATCGGCTGAGCAAAAGCGGGGGCAGAGCCGGACCCTTGTTCCCCTTGTCCCTTACAAAGATCGTCTCGCGTGAAAGTCCGGGAACCCCCTCGGCCGGAAGGCCCTTGTCCAGGTCGGCCAGACCCGACAGGGCAGCGCCCAGGGCACCGTAGAGATGGGACAGGTCATCGACCGCCAGGCCGACGCCGGTCAGCTGTTCGAGATGGCGCTTCACGGCCCGGTTTTTGGAAACCCCGCCGCAGAACAACATGGGGCCCTCGGCCCGGGTTCCGCCGCTGAACAGCGTATCCACGATGTTCTTGGCCAGCCCGTAGCAGAGACCGTCGCTGATTTCCGACAGGCTGTAGCCTTCCTGCTGGGCGTGGATCAGATCGGTCTTGGCGAACACGGCGCAGCGGGAGGCGATCAGCGGAAAGGGATTCTCGTTTTCGAAGGCCACCCGGCTCAGGGTTTCGATGTCGGCCAGATTCAGCCGGCCGGCCTGCTGATCGAGAAAGCTGCCCGTTCCGGCGGCGCAGGAGGTGTTGGTTTTGAAGCTTTTGTAGTTGCCGGCCTCGTCAAACCGGATCAGGCCGAACTGTTCGCCGCCCACCACCAGGATGGATCGGACGTTGCCGTGACGGGACCTGGCGGCGGCGATCACCGACACCTGATTGTCGTAGACCCCGTGGGCCTTGACCCTCCGGGGGGTGGAGGCGGTTTTTACCACATGGGAAATACGAGTAAAATCAATGTCGGCGAGAAGACGGTCGAGGCCGCCTTCGATGTCGCCCCTGTGAAAGGCATAGGCGGTGTTGACGATGGCGCCCTCACGGGTGATTTCAACAAGCGACACGGACACCGAACCGATGTCGATGCCGAGAATGTGTAAGGTCATGGCTTCTCCTTAAAGGAAGGGTGCACGGACGAACACGGACACACGGACAGACACGGACGTTCACGGACACACACGGACGGCGCGCTGCGGTCCGTGTGTCCGTGCCTGTCCGTGGTCGTCCGTGTGTCCGTGTTACACCAAAGGTCACGCCCCTACCGTCCCGCCTTCCCAAACGGGCAGGCCGGAAAATGACAGACCGGGCAGTCCAGGCAGAGGCCGCCGTGGGAAAGGGCGGCCAGATCCCGGTTGTCGGGATGGACGCCGGCCAGGAGGCGGGGCAACATCAGGTCGAAGACCGTCCGCTCATGGTACAGGGCACAGGCCGGAATGCCCATGACGGGCAGCTCGCCCCGGTAGGCCAGAAGAAACATGGTGCCGGGCAGCACGCCGGCCCCGTAATACTCCCGGTGAACCCCCATGTCCCGGATGCCCAGGCGGGTCACGTCGTCGGGGTCCACGCTCATGCCGCCGGTGGTGATGATCAGGTCCGTGCCTTTTTCTTCGAAACCGTTGAGGGTCTGGGCGATCACCGCCCGGTCGTCGGGCAGAATCACCGTTTCTAAGAGCGTCGCCCCGTAAGCGGTCAGCTTACGGCGCACCACGGCCTCGAACCGGTCTTCGATCAGGCCGTCGTACACTTCGCTGCCGGTGACGGCCAGGCGCACACGCAAGGGTTTGAAGGGGAGGACGGCAATCACCGGGGCGGCGTCGACGGCCAGGGCCACGGCCCGGTCCAGCACGTCCCGGCGGATGGAAAGCGGGACGGCCCGGGTCCCGGCGATTTTCCCGTCTTTTTTCACCGGGGTGAAGGTGTGGATGCTCGCGCACATCACGTCGGGAATCATGTTGAAGGCGATGAGGGCTTCCACATTGATGACCGCAAGGCCGTCGTGGGCGGCGTACAGCTGGAGCTTGCCCTCCGAGGGCCGCTCCTCGATGCGGATGCCCGGTCCTGAAAGGGCCCGGGCCAGTTCGACCACGGCCTCGTCCTCATGAATCTTTCCGGCCTCGTCCTCATGGACATAAAGGTGTCGCTTGCCCAGACGCATGAGCCGGCAGACATCTCCGGCACCCACACGATGGCCTTTGCGAAAGGCCGGGCCTTTGAACTCGCCGGGCCTGATTTCCGTGATATCGTGGGCCAGGGCCAGGCCCACGGCGTCTTCGACCTTGATGGTTTTCATGATGCACCCCGTGTCGTCATGTCGATTTTGAGCGGATACCTGTAATACGTGTCGCCGGAACAGAAACGGCAGAGTACGCGGCCGTTGTCGCGGATTTCCCGGCCGTCCCGGACCACGGCGCCGCAGGCGTCGCACACGGCTTTGTACCGGGTGGGGCCGGGGTAATCGGTGTCCGGAATATCGACCCGGACCTCAAACACCTCGAACAGTTCGGACAGCGGCATGCGCTTGTAAGCGTCGAGCTGAGCCCGCCGGGGGTCCTCGATGTCCGGGGCGTAGACGGATACCAGCTCCCGGGACCGTTCGGTGGAGACGATCCGGAAGGCCCGGGCGGTTTCAAGGTTCACGAAGGTGGCGGCCATGATGCCGTAGTCCTTGAATTTCAGGGACCGTCGCCCCAGTTTTACCCCGGTCACGTAGGAAATGGCGTCGGTGGCGCAGCGGTCGATTTCCACGTAGACGATCAGTTTTTTGATGTCCGGCCCGGTTTTCGTGTCGTCAAGGCCGATCAGGGACAGACCCAGAAGGGCCATCCTGACCCCGATGACCTGGCCGGCGCACAGATGGCCGTGGGTCCTGGCCGACCCGGCCAGGAGGGTCTCAAAGGTTTCCATAGTATTTCCCCTTGCGGTAAGCCGGCATGTGTCTCACGGGTTATTAAAAGCACATCATCCTTATAAAAGCCACCGTAAAAATTTTCCGCCCGGACGGCGGGCTTTTTCGTCTCGTTCAGATGCAATGCGTCGTCATTGCGTTCATGTGCGAACCACATATTGTACACATATGTACTACATGTCAAGGCCTTTGTTCGACACAGCCTGCCGGATGGGCACACCCCGTGTTTTTTGGAGCCTTGCCGGGGTGAGGCTCAGGTGTTTTTCACGACGGATGATCCGATTTCGATATCGTATTTGGCGATTTTTGCATGCAGGGTCGGCCGGGACAGCCCCAGAATCCTGGCGGCCCTGGACCGGTTGCCGTCGGCGGCCTTGAGGGCTTCGGTCACCAGAAGGGCCGAGAATTCATCGACGCAGCGGTCAAACAGATTGTCCTCGGTCCCCTGGGAGATCCGGCGCCTGATCCAGGCGGCCATGCTTTCCTCATGGCCGGCGCCCTCGTCCTTCCGGTCCGGGAGACGGGTGTTTTTCAGCACATCCTCCCGGGAGACGGGGTTGCCCCGGTTGAAGATCAGGATCTTGCGGATCACGTTGGACAGTTCACGCACATTGCCCGGCCAGGGGTAGGCAGACAGGCTCACCAAAGCCTCGTCGGTGAAGCCGGGGCTTACCACCCCGCTTTCCCGGGCATAGCGTGTGAGAAAATACCGGGCCAGCAGGGGAATGTCTCCCTCCCGTTCGCGCAAGGGGGGAAGCTGTACGGTCACCACCTTGAGGCGGAAATAGATGTCTTCACGGAAAAGCCCTTCTTCCATGGCCTTTTCCAGATCCCGGTTGGTGGCGGCGATGATGCGCACATCCACGGGGATGGTTTCCCTGCCCCCGATGCGCTCGATGCTTTTCTCCTGGAGCAGCCGCAAAATCTTGGACTGGAGTCCGGCGGGCATGTCGCCGATTTCGTCGAGGAAGACCGTGCCCCCGTTGGCCTGCTCGATCTTGCCTATTTTTCGGGTGGTTGCGCCGGTAAAGGCCCCTTTCTCATACCCGAACAGTTCGCTTTCGAGGAGGGTTTCGGGAATGGCCACACAGTTGATCACCGTAAAGGGCTTGTCCGACCGCGTGCTGTGCTGATAGATGGCACGGGCGGCCAGTTCCTTGCCGGTGCCCGATTCACCCCGGATCAGCACGGTGGCGTCGCTGGCCGCCACCCGACCGATGGTTTTATACACATCCTGCATGGTCCTGCTCCGGCCCACGATGGATTCCCCTTCGGAGGAATACCCGGAGTCCTGCCCGTCATCGAGGGTCACCGGCCGGCGCATGAACCGTCCGGCGTCCACGGCCTGGGCGATGACCGTGAGCAGGGACGGGATGTCAAAGGGTTTGAGGATGTAGTCGAAGGCCCCCTGCTTGATGGTTTCGATGGCGGTTTCCGTGGTGCCGTAGGCCGTCATGATGATCACCGGCAGCTTGGGCTGCATCTTGTGAATCACGCCGAAGGCCTCAAGGCCGTTCATTCCGGGCATCTGCATGTCCAGAACCACCAGGTCCGGCACATCCTCGGCCAGCATGCGGATGCCTGTTTCGGCCGACGGCGCGGTGGTCACCTGATACCCTTCATGGGCCAGCAGCCTCTCGAAACTTGCCCTCAGATTGTCGTCATCGTCGATGATCAGCACCTTGCTCATGATCGGTTTTCCTTTGTCGTTTCCGTAAACGGAGGCAGAATGATGGTGAATGTGGCGCCTTCACCCGGCAGGCTGTCCACGCGGATGGCCCCCCCGTGATTGTCAATGATCCGCTCGGCGATGGACAGTCCGAGCCCCGTGCCGTCCTCCTTGGTGGTGAAAAAGGGAAGAAAGGCCTTTTCAAGGGCATGGGCCGTCATGCCCGGTCCGTTGTCCCTGAACGTCAAGACGCAGGCCCGGGGTTCGGGGCCGGTGTCCGCCCGCTTCTCCCGGATGGTGATCATGCCCCCCCGGCCCATGGCCTGGCAGGCGTTTTCGATCAGATTCACGAACACTTCCTTGAGCTGTTCGGGGTCGGCTTTGATGTCGGGGAGCACGGCGTCCCGTTCCAGCCGCACCGTGACATCATAGGACTTCAGACGGTGGGTCAGAAGCTGGAGGGTCATGTCCACCACCGTGGAGGGGCTGATCCGCTGCATCTGGAGGCGCGGGGGCCTGGAAAATTCAAGAAAATTCTGGACAATGGTGTCAATATGCTGGATTTCCTCGGAGATGACCATCAGGTCCTCGGCCTGGTCTTCGTCCAGAGACAGGGACCGGTTTAAGGAAAACAGGCGCATTTTCACCGAGGTCAGGGGGTTCCTCACGCTGTGGGCCATGCCGGCGGCCAGCTTGCCGACCATGGCCATTTTTTCGGCCATCACCAGGTTTTCCCGGCTCTTCTCAAGTTCCTCGTGGGCCTGACCGGCATCCCGGAGCAGATGCTCCACGTTGTCGGTCAGGGCCTTGACCAGGTCCATGGGCGGATGATCGCCGCGGCGGCGTTCTGTTTTCATGGTCAGGATCCGCAAGGGCTCCAGCACCTGTCCGATGAGCATGGCCCCGAGAAACAATCCGGCGCCCACCTGGATGAGCAGGGCCGTCACCGTCATTTTGCGGAGGCGTGCGGTCTCCCTGCTGCTGTTCGATCGGGCCCGGCTGATTTCCCGGTCCTGATGGGCCTTGTAGTCCTCACACAGAGCGAGAATGGCGAAAAATTCCTCCCTGAGCTTCTGGTGAAGATCGATGCCGGCATCCTGATCACCCCGGGAATAGTGGTCGAGGACCACGTCCTTGTCGGTGACATAGGCGTTGTAGCGCCGGTCGATGCGGGTGAGAATGTCGGCGGCCTCGGGGGTCGTTTCCCTGTCCCGGATCTGGGCCAGGCGGGCCTTGAAGGTCTGTCGCCATTCCCCCAGCTGCCGGAGCCAGGCCGGGTCCTTGTCCATCACATAATAGGACACGAAGCCCTTCTGGTTGACCAGGGCGATTTCCAGGGCCTCGGCCGCCTGGTAGGCGGCGATGTTGTGGTCCAGGACCTCGCGCACCATGGTTTCCACCCGATAGGTGTACCAGATCATGGTGCCGCCGCCGACGAGGGACACCAGAACCAGAAGGCTCAGGGTGGCCACCACCCGCGCTCTTAGATTGATGACGATCTTCATGTTGTTTCCGCCCCCTTTCCGGCCCATCCGTTCGGCCCGTATGAACGTGAATAAAACATATTGAAATATTCTTCAAGATGCAATATGAAACAATTTAAAACATCATGAACCCGGCCATCGGGATTTTCAGATCGAACCCAAGGACAACAGACGATGATCAGCCTTCCCACGCCCCAGGTCAGCAGGCTTTTGACCTCCGCCGTCGATTTCACGCGGATGTTCAGCGACATCCCCGTGGGTCTGGCCGTGCTGGACCGGGATCACCGCATCGTGTTCGTCAACCAGGCCTTCGAGGCCCTCACGGGGTTCTCCCTGGCCCAGGCCTACGGCTATCCCTGCCGCTGCATCATGCGGAGCAGGCTCTGTGTCCAGAACTGCCCGGCACGCAGCAGCAAAAAACAGCACAGGTCTCACACCGTCGAGAGCGACATCGTGAACCGGGACCGGCAGAACCTTCCGGTCCGCCTGACCATCGCTCCCATCCATGATCCTGACGGCAACCATCTGGGCTATGTGGAGACCCTTGAAGATTTGCGGATGATCAAGCAGCTCCATGTGCGCAAAAGCCAGGCCTACAGTTTTTCGGACATCGTGGGTCGGAGCCCCCAGATGGAGCGGGTGTTCCAGACCCTGCCGGTTCTGGCCCAGAGCGACGCGTCGATCCTGATTACCGGCGAGACGGGCACGGGCAAGGATCTGGTGGCCGAGGCCATCCACCAGACCTCGGGCCGGGCCGCTGGCCCCTTCATCAAAATCAACTGCGGGGCATTGCCCGAAACCCTTCTGGAATCGGAAATTTTCGGTCACAACAAGGGCGCCTTCACCGGGGCCGTGGAAAACAAACCCGGCCGGTTTCGCCTGGCCCACAACGGTACGATCTTTCTGACGGAAATCGGGGATCTGCCCCTTTCCCTCCAGGTGAAACTCCTGACCTTTCTCGACGACAAGGTCATCTATCCCCTGGGCAGTACCACGGGGTTCAAGGCCAACGTCCGCATCATCGCCGCCACCCACCGGGACCTGGAACAGATGGTGCGTGACAAACGGTTTCGCCAGGATCTCTTGTTCCGCCTGAACGTGGCCCGGATCCACCTGCCGCCCCTTCGAAAGCGTGAGGGGGACATCCGGCTGCTTCTGGATCATTTCCTCAACGGTTTCGCCGCCCAGATCGACAAGGCGGTCCAGGGGTTCACGCCCCGGGCTCTGGAATGCCTGACGGCCTACCGTTATCCGGGCAACATCCGGGAGCTTCGCAATATCGTGGAATACGCGGCCAACATCACCAGCGACGTCCGCATCGATCTGGAGCATCTTCCGGCCTATCTGCTCGATGCCGCTCCTTTGCCTGTTCCGGCTGACGAGCCGTCTCCGGAGGACACAGGGCTTCCGGACGCCCAGCCGGCCCCTGTTTCGGAGACGACGCCCCGCACCTGGGCTCTGGCCGAGCGGGACATGATTATGGCGGCCCTGATCCGGGCCAAGGGCAAAAAACACCAGGCCGCCGACATTCTGGGCTGGGGACGGAGCACCCTGTGGCGCAAGATGAAACTTTACGGACTCGACCAATGACCGTCGGCCCGCGTTCGGGCCGGACAGGAGCGCAGCTGTGATCAAAAAAGTCCTGATTCCCCTGTATCTCAACGAGGTGGCCCCGCGCTTCGACCTGGCCACCGAGGCCCTGATCGTCACCCTGTCCCAGGACAACAGGATCGAGGAGGAGCGGACCGTGGTCCTGCCCCAGGCCTCCAGTGAAAAGCTCTGCCATCTGGTTCTGACCGAAAACATTCACACCGTGATCTGCGGTGCGATCGAAGATGAGTATTATCAGTTTCTCCGTTGGAAGAAAATCGAGGTCTGCGACTCGGTGGCCGGTCTCTTCACCGACCTGTTCACCCGATTCCTGGACCGCCGGCTGAAATCCGGGGATATCCTCTGGGCACGTCAAATCGAGGGCCGCCATGTCTGAAACGTCGAAAACCCGTCGCACCGTCGACAAGCTGTTCGATTCCGTCAACACCTCGCCCGAGCACTACAGACGGCTCAGGCGGAACATCATCGCCACCATGCTGACGATCACCATCCTGCCCCTTGCGGCCATGATCGTCATCAATCATTTCCAGTACCGGAGCCATCTGAGGGCGGAGATCACCACCCCTTTGATCACCCTGGCCAACAAGACCCGGCACTCCTTCGAGCTGTTTTTGAACGAGCGCCTGTCCACGGTGCGCTTCATCTCCGCCGCCTACACGTATGAGGAACTGAAGAACGACCAGACCCTGAACCGGATCCTGGCCCATCTGAAGATCGAGCTGGGGGGGTTCGTCGACCTGGGCGTCATCGACGCCCGCGGCACGCTGATCAGTTACGCCGGTCCCTACGCCCTTCTGGGCAAGGATTATTCGGACCAGAGTTCGTTCCAGGAGGCCCAGCTCAAAGGCCAGTTCATCAGCAACGTCTTTATGGGGCATCGGAAATATCCCCATCTGATCATCGCGGTCCAGCATCTGACCGAAACCGGTGAGCCCTGGATTCTCCGGGCCACCATCGACACGGACCAGTTTGACAACCTGATCAGCAGCATGGGCCTCGACCCCCTGTCCGACGCCTTTCTGGTGAACAAGGACGGCATCCTTCAGACCCATTCCAAGCATTACGGGCAGCTTTTGGAGCCCTGTCCCCTGTCCCTGCCCAAGGCCATGTACGGCAGCGACATCTTCGAAACCAAGGACCCGGACGGACGGGACATCCTGATCGCCAGCACGGCTTTCACCAGCGCCAACTACGTGCTGGTCATCGTCAAGCCCCGGTCGGTGGTGCTCAAATCCTGGCAGGCCCTCAAGACCGAACTTCTGGTGATTTTTTCTATCAGTCTGGTCGTGCTGACCCTCGTCATCATCAAGATCACCAATGTCCTTATCCGCCGCATCCGGTCTTCCGACGAAAAACGGGAAAAGGCCCTGACCGAACTCCAGCATACCCAGAAACTGTCGTCCATCGGGCGGCTGGCCGCCGGGGTGGCCCACGAGATCAACAACCCCCTGGCCATCATCAACGAAAAGGCCGGGCTGATGAATGATCTTCTGGATTTTTCCGATGAATTCAAGCAGCGGGATAAATTCAGAACCCTGACCGATTCGGTGATTTCGTCCGTGGACCGCTGCCGCAAGATCACCCACCGGCTCCTGGGCTTCGCCCGGCGTATCGAAATCCAGATCGAACCGATCAACGTCAACACGGTTCTCACCGAGGTCATGGGCTTTCTGGAGCGGGACGCTCTGTATCGGAAGATCGATCTGAGGCTGAGCCTGGACCCCCAGCTCCACATGGTGTCTTCGGACCGGGGCCAGCTCCAGCAGGTGTTTTTAAATCTTCTGACCAACGCCTTCGCCGCCGTGAACGACGGCGGCGTGATCAGTCTGCACACCGAGAACCAACCCGACGGCGGCATCCTGATCTCCATCGCCGACAACGGCTGCGGCATGCCGCCGCATATCATCAAGCATATTTTCGACCCCTTTTTCACGACCAAGAAAGAAAAAGGGACCGGGCTGGGCCTGTCGATCACCTACGGTATCATCTCTAAACTGAGCGGAACCATTGCGGTGACCAGTAAGGAAAACGAAGGCACGACCTTCACCATCACCCTGCCCAAAGAACCCATCCACACCCCTGAGGAGTATCATGAACCCTAAACCCATTACCGTCCTTTTGATCGACGACGAATCGGAATTCACCTCGACCCTGGCCGAGCGGCTCGACCTGCGGGGCTACGTCACCCATACCGCCCCCGACGGCGAAGCCGGCATCCAGACCGTCATGGACAGGGAGGTCGACATCGTGGTTCTGGACCTGATGATGCCGGGCCTCTCCGGCCTTGAAACCCTCAAGCAGATCAAACGCATTCAGCCCGATCTGCCCGTGATCCTTCTGACCGGCCACGGCTCCACCAAAGAGGGCATGGAAGGCATGCGGCTGGGGGCCCTGGATTACCTGATCAAGCCCCTGGACATCAATGACCTGCTCAAAAAAATCACCCAGGCGACCCAACCCCCACAAGGACAGCAGCCATGAAAAACACCCCAACGGACCGATCTTTCTTCATGGGACGCATCACCGCATCGGTGTCCCACGAACTTCAGAACGTGCTGGCCATCATTCGCGAAACGGCCGGCCTGATGCAGGATTTCCTGATGATGGGCGATCGCTGCACCGATCTGGAAGAGCGGCTGGATACCAGCCTGAAACGCATCAAGGACCAGGTGAACCGCGGTGTCGGTCTGACCCACAACCTCAACCGCTTCGCCCATGGCCCGGATTTTCTTACGAGCGTCATCGACACCCGGGACGCCCTTGAGCGGCTGCTGGCCCTGACCGAACGCATTTTCCGGAACAAGGGGTACAGCGTCACCCTCAGTCCCGGCGACCCGGTTGCCCTCGAACAGGATCCCATGGCCTTCCAGCTATTGGCCTTCCTCTGTCTGGAAACCCTCACGGGCGTTTTGCCTTCGGGCCAGACCCTGACCGTTTCGGTCAAACGCACGGGTCCGTCGACCGTCATCACCTGCTGCTGTCCCTCCCCGGCCGCCCAGCCCGTTTCCGAGCTTACCGCCTCCGTCCTCTGGCCCGACCTGACCGAGGCCTGCCGGCAGAGCGGCGTCGTCCTGGGCGTGACCGAGTCCTGTCCCGGCGTGACATTGACCTTCGACTGATCCCCCCCCCTGTTCGTTATCTTTACACGGTGTCAAGCCGGAGCTGTCACCGGCTCCGGCATGTCAGACCCTTCCTTTCGCCCAATCTCGCTAACATCCTGATCCTTAACCCTTTTTTGCGGCACAGTCCTCTGGCACACTCCCTGCTATCCTCAAACGGGTGTTGAGCGGGCCCCTGGTGTTACGACGATTGCGGGGCATCGGGCCGGCCCGTCTTTTCGTGGACCATACGCCGAAATCGGCGAGACGAAATAGGACGGCTTTTTGACATGACACCTGAAACGTTTAAGGAGGGACCATCATTGACGCAGTACGAGCATGGACAATGGTATGCCAACCCATTTGTTTGAAGAAAGGAGAACGGACATGACTGTAAAAATTAAGGTGATGATGGTGGATGACGAACCCCGATTTCGTGAGACAACATCAACGCTGCTTAGAAAAAAAGGGTTTGAAACCACGATGGCCGCATCGGGCGAGGAAGCGTTGAGCCTGATCCGGAAGAATCCCCAGGACGTGGTGATTCTGGACGTCCGCATGGACGGCATGGACGGCCACGAGGCCCTGGCCGAAATCAAGAAAATCGCTCCGAATACCCAGGTGATCATGCTGACCGGTCACGGCAGCGAGGGCTCCGCCGAAAGTTCGCGCAAACTCGAGGCCTTCGACTATCTGGCCAAACCCTGCGACATCGACATTCTGGCGGTCAAGATCAACCAGGCCTTCGCCCTCCGGCAGACCGGAGCGGCCCAGAGCGAAAAGAAGGTCAAGGATATCATGACCGGGATCGACAACTACTCCCGCGTGAGCGTCAACCAGACGGTGCGGGACGCCATTATGACCGTCATGGCATCCATGACCGAAAAGGCCTCGAGCTCCCGGGTCCGCGAATCGGGCCACCGGTCCATCCTCGTCTTCAACGACCGGGAAGAGCTTTCGGGCATCCTCAGCATCAAGGATCTGATCAAGGGTATCCGGCCCTACTATCTGTCTCCCCCCCAGTCGTCCATGGCCCAGAGCGTCCGGTTTTCCAGCGCATTCACCGGCGGATGGGACGGCCTGTTCACCATTCAGCTCAAGGCCCTGGCCGACAAGAAGGTCGGGGAGCTCGTTCTGGACAAGCCGCCCATGATCGATGAAAACGCGAACCTCATGGAGGTGGCCGAACTGCTGTTCAAGACTCAGAAGACCCGTCTGATCGTCACGTCCGGCAAAAAAGCCGCCGGCATTCTGAGAGAACAGGATCTTTTCTTCGAGATCGTAAACATCGTCACGCGATGAGCTGACAGGAGGTTGCCATGAGTACGGAAATCAATGTAGCGAAACTGGAAGAAGAAGGCGGCGCCGATAAGAGCCAGAGCAAGGCTTTTAAATGGATCGCCATATCGATCGCCGTGGGCCTCTTGATCTGGATCCTGCCCACGCCGGAAGCCCTGGGTGTGCGCGGACACGCCTTTCTCGCCCTTTTGGCCGTGATTGTGATTTTGTGGACGTCCGAGGCCATTCCCATCGGTGTCACGTCCATCCTGGCCGGCTGCGCCATGATCGTGTTCAACATTCAGTCGTCCAAGGCGGCCTGGGCGCCCTACGCCAACCGGACCGTCGTGTTCGTGTTCTTCATCATCATGCTCGGGGTCATGCTGGGGCAGACCACCCTCCCAAGCCGGATCATGGGGTACATCCTCAAGGTGGGGGGCACCAACGTCAAGCGCCTGAGTTTTACCCTCTGCATGGGGGCGACCTTCATGGCCGCGTGGACCCATGATGCCACCATCACCATCATTCTCCTGTACGCCATGATGCCCATGTTTCTCAAGATGGGTCTCACGCCGGACAAGAGCAACAGCTTCACCAAGCATTTCATGTTCATGATCCCCCTGGGGGCGGCCTGCGGCGGCGGCGCCACCTTCCTCGGAAGCGGCCGTTCACCCGCATCGGCGGAACTGCTCGGCCAGATCACCGGCTACCACATCGGGTTCATGGAATACATGCTCTACCAGTTTGTGCCCTCCCTGTTTCTGGGCGTCGCCACCTGGCTGGCGGTGTGGATTATCTATCCGCCGAAAATCAAGGAATTGCCTGCGGAGCTGGTCGTCGAGAAATTGCCGGCCATGACGAAAAACGAGAAAACCCTCGCATGGATTCTGGCCGTGACCTTCGGTCTCTGGTTCCTGACCGACCTGACCAAGATTCACGTGTCCGCCATCGGCGGCCTGTTTATCGTCGTCTGCATGGCCTTCAAGGTCGTGGACTGGAAACGCTGTCTGGACGAGTACCCCTGGAACCCCATCATGGTGTTCGGCGCGGGCTTCTCCCTGGGCGTGGCCATGCTCGATACCGGAGCGGGGAAATGGCTGGCCACCCAGATTTTTCCCCTGTTCACCGATTCGCCCTGGCCCGTGGTCGCCGCCGGCGCCTCCTGGCTGAGCGCCGTCATCACGAGTTTCATGGCCAACGCCGCTGCCACCGCCCTTCTGGTTCCCGTGGTGGTGCCCATGGCGGACATGGCCGGAACGCCCGTGGCGCCCATCGCCATGTCGGTGCCCTTGGCCACCACCTTCGTTCTCCTGGTCATCGGCTGCCCGCCGACCCTGATTGCCTACGGCTTCGGGTACTTCACCCAGTGGGAAGCCTTCAAGGTTCTGATGTTCAGATCCTTTCTGGGCATTCTGGTGCTGGCCTTCTGTATGGCCATCTGGTATCCGCTGGTCGGCATGCCGGGTAACATTGACAACATGAAAACACCGGCCAAGCTGACCATGAGCGGGTATGAGCTGATCGAAACCCAGCCCGTCAATGCGGAATAAAAGGACCCGGTATGAACCACAACAAACCCGACAGTGCCGCCGTGAAACGACCTGTCGGGTTTGTTTCATTTTGTGCTAAAACGATCTAATGTTTTTGTTTTAATTTGTTTCAAAATGTTGTCGGTGGCAGACCGGAAAAGTGTTAACACATTGAAAATTAAATAAAAAAATATTTGGCACGCCCCTTGCTATACTAAGAAGGCAAGTGATCAAACAACAGCCCATTCACACGAATTGACACATAAAGGAGGCCACCATGACAACAGTGATAATGACCAGCGGCTTGTTCACCCACGCTGATAAAACGGCAACGAAACTGGCGAAGGATCTCGGACTGACCATCGTGACGGATCAGGATATCCTTGCGGAGACGTCGGCGCGCTTCGATATCAAGATGAGCACCCTGACCAAGGTCATGGAAAACAAGACTCTGGCCTTCAACGATTTCACCCATGAAAAGGAAAAATGCCTGGCCGGCCTGACCCGGACCGTGGCCGACCATGTGGGGAAGGGCGACCGCCTGCTCCACGGGATCATGGGCCACCTGGTTCCCAAATGGGTCACCCATGCCATGCGGGTTCTGATCATCGCCGACAAAAAGACCCGCATCGATCAGGGGGTCAGCGTCTTCGGTCTCAATGAAAAGGACGCCGCAGCCCAGGTCGCCCAGGCGGACAAGCTGGCCATTGTCTGGACCAACGCCCTTTACGAGAAAAAAGCCTGGGATGAATCCCTCTACGACATCGTCATTCCGTCGGACAAGGTCGACACGGACGCGTCGGCGGACCTGATTGCCAAGCACTTGAAGCGCCTCGACGACATTCCGGAGGACACGCGGAACCAGGAAATCGACGATTTCCGGCTCACCGCCGAGGTCGCCATCGCCCTGGCCGATGCAGGCAGCGGTCTGGTCGTCTCCTGCCGCAAGGGCGAGGTGACTGTCACCATAGAAAAAAACGTGCTGATGCTGTCCATGCTTAAACAGAAAATCACCCGCATCGCCCAGGCGGTTCCGGGGGTCCGGTCCGTCGATACCAAAATCGGGAAAAACTACTATAAAACCGATATCATCCACAATTTCGACTTCGAAACGCCCCTCAACGTGCTTTTGGTCGACGATGAGAAGGAATTTGTCCAGACCCTGTCCGAACGCTTGAAGATGCGCCAGGTTCAGAACAAGGTGGTGTTCAGCGGTGAGGATGCCCTGGAACACGCGGACCGGGAAGAAACGGAAGTGATGGTCCTGGACCTCAAGATGCCCGGCATCGACGGCTTCGAGGTGCTCAAGCAGATCAAGGCCACCAAGCCCCACATCGAGGTGATCATCCTTACCGGCCACGGGTCCGAGGCGGACAAACAGACCTGCATGGATCTGGGGGCCTTCGCCTACCTCCAGAAGCCTGCGGACATCGATATTCTGACCGATACCATGCGGCAGGCCTATGAAAAAATCAATCTGAGAAAAAACGCTCCGGCGATGTAAGGGGCGTCAGATAATACCAAAACCCGGACAGGGCCTGTTTCACCGGCCCTGTTCCCTTGAAAACAACGGATCGGAGGATAAACGATGAACGTCAAGGTACTCGTCGTCGACGACGAAAAGGAGTACACCGAGACACTGGCCCAGCGGCTCTCGATCAGAGACTTTGCCGTCACGCCGGTGTTTTCGGGTGAAAGCGCCCTGAGCGTCCTGGAAAAGGTGGACATCGATGTGGTGGTGATGGATGTGAACATGCCCGGCCTGTCGGGCATCGAGGCCCTCAAGGCCATGAAGAAAACCAAGCCCCTGATTCCGGTCCTTCTGCTCACCGGCGAAGGCACCATACAAAACGCCATTGAAGGCATGAAGCAGGGGGCCTTCGATTTTCTGCTCAAGCCTGCGGAAACCGATCTGCTGGTACAAAAAATCAACGAGGCCTATGAACTGAAAGCCATGCACGACGAACGTATCCGGCAGGCTGAAATCGATACCATTCTGAAACGACGGGGCTGGTAACCAAAGGAGGACTAACAGATCATGACAACAGACGCCATCACCCAAACCCAAATCGACTGGAAGCGCTGGATCTTTCTTTTTTCCGGCCTTTTCCTTTTTGCCCTCATCAATTTTGCCCCGTCCTTTCCCGACGCCGTGGACCCCATGGGCAAGCACTTCGCCCTGAGCCGACAGGCCCAGGGTGCCCTGGCCGTGTTCATGCTGGCCGGCACCTGGTGGGTCTTCGAGGTGGTGCCCATCGGCGTCACCAGTCTGGCCATCGGCGTTCTTCAGGTCCTGTTCATGGTCCGCCCCGCCAATGCGGCGTTCAAGGACTTCATGGACCCCTCGGTACTGTTCATCTTCGCTTCCCTGGTCATCGGCATGGTGTTCACCAAGACCGGGCTGACCCGGCGTCTGGCCTACAAGATGCTGGCCGTGGTCGGTGAAAACACCGGTATGATTCTTTTAGGATGCTTTGTGGTCACGGCCCTTCTGACCCACATCATGGCTCACACCGCCGTGGCCGCCACCATGTACCCGCTTTTGATCACCATCTACAGCATGTATGCCGACGACAACACCCCCACCCGTTTCGGTAAGGCCATGTTCATCGGCATGGCCTACGTGGCCGGCGCGGGCAGCATCATCACCCTTCTGGGTGCGGCCCGGGGCGCCGTGGCCATCGGCTTTTTCCGCGATATCATCGGTAAGGAAATATCCTTTTTCGAGCTGAGCTTCTACATGTTTCCCGTAGGCTGGGCCATGGTGTTTATTCTCTGGGCCTTTTTCATGATTTTTCTGAAGCCGGAAAAGAAAACCATCCCCGGCCTCAAAGAAAAAGCCAAACGCTTAAATGCCGAAATGGGAGGCATCACCCGCAAGGAAGTGATCGCCGCCGCCATCATCTTCGCCTGCATCTTCATCATGTCCATGCGCTCGTTCATTCCTTTCTTAAAGCCCCTTGACAAGACGGCGGTGATCCTTGTGTCCACGATTCTGTTCTTCATCCTCGGCATTCTGGACATCAAGGATCTCGAGGCCATTCCCTGGAACATCATCCTTCTGTTCGGCGGCGCCATGAGCATCGGCTTCTGTCTGTGGGAAACCGGCGCAGCCGAATGGCTGGCCATCAACTGGCTGACCATGTTCCAGAAGGCCCACTGGTTCGTGTTTGTCCTGAGCATCGCCTTTTTTGTCATGATCATGACCAACTTCATCATGAACGTGGCGGCCATCGCCATCTCCCTGCCCGTGGCCCTGGTCATCGCGCCCTACCTGGGTGTGTCGGCCGAAGTCATCCTGTTCGCCTCCCTGGTCACGGCGGGCATGCCGTTTATCCTGCTGGTCGGTGCGGCCCCCAACGCCATCGCCTATGACTCGAAGCAGTTCACCACCGGTGAGTTCTTCAAATACGGCGTTCCCACCAGTCTCATCCTGATGGTCATTGTGGCCGTGTTTGTCCTGGTGGTCTGGCCCCTGATGGGCATGCCGATTCTGGTCAAACCCATGTAAATTTCGTTCGGCCGGCGGGGAAGGGACTCCCGCCGGCCGATTCTTTTGATTCCGAGCCCTGAACCCCATCCGGAGAATGAACGAAACCATGAAAACACGCATTGTCAAAGAATACATGATTCCCATCGCCGACTACGCCACCGTGTCAGAAGACGCCACCATGCAGGAGGCCATTTCGCGCCTTCAAGAGGTCCAGAAAGAGTCCCCGACCGGCCGTTACCCGCATTTCTCGATTCTGGTCTTCGATGCCGCCGGCAAAATCAGCGGCAAGGTCAGCCCCCTGGACATCGTCCGGAGTCTTGAGCCCAAATACCGCCTGATCGGTCACTCGGACCCTCTGTCCACCCTGGGTCTGTCCCGTTTCGGGCTGAGCCCGGATTTTCTGAAATCCATGATCGTCCAGTACAATCTGTGGGACGACACCCTGGAAGCGCTGATCGCCAAATCCCGGACCCTGGCGGTCAAAGAGTTCATGTACACGCCGCTGGCCGGCGAATACGTCCAGGTGAATGAGACCCTGGCCGACGCCATTCACCAGATCGTCCTGGGTCATCATCACTCCCTTCTGGTCATGGACGGGGGTGAGATCGTGGGCGTCTTGCGCATGATGGATATTTTCAGCGAAGTCTGCGAGCTGATCGGAACCGCCCGTTGACATCCGCGGGCCGACGGGGAGCCCCCTAAGGAGAATTGACCGGACCGCCCCGATGGATTATAAGCAGAGACGACCCTTCGGCCCGCCACTTTTTCGATAAGGAGAGACCATGAAAACCCGACTGCTTCTCGTGGACGATGAAAAGGAATTTATCGACACACTCAAACAGCGCCTTGAAATCAGAGACTTTTCCGTTCAGGTTGCCTATTCAGGCGAAGAGGCCCTGGACATGTTTGATCCGGACGGCACCGATGTGGTGATTCTGGATGTCCTGATGCCCGGCCTGGACGGCATCGAAACCCTTGAGAGGCTCAAGGACAGGGCGCCTCTGGTGGAAGTAATCATGCTCACCGGCAACGCCACCATTGAAAATGCCATTTTGGGCATGAAAAAAGGAGCCTATGACTTTTTGATGAAGCCCACGGAAGCCGACGCGCTCATCGCAAAGATCAACGGGGCCCTTGGGATCAAACAGGCCCATGAAGAACGGATCCGGCAGGCCGAAATCCAGAACATAATCAACCATAAGGGCTGGTAGAAACCCGGCGTGGCGCATCAGAAAAAGATTGACATTTTGGCGCTTGCTAGTATATATCCCATATTTTAATTTTTAAGACGGATTGTTTGGCCGAAGCGGCCCGGACCCTTCGGTGGAAACGGCCGAAACCCTTAAACAATCAGCCGGAATTCTTGTGCCGTTTGTTTCCTCGGACAAGCGGCTGATGACACGTGGAAGGAAAAGAAAATTGACTACCCGGGCCCATGATTCATCGGACACCCAGACACGGGAGCCGCAGCCGGACCAGAAGCGTTTGAGACCCATCCCCTTTATTATCACCTTTTTGATCATGATGGGCATGTGGGTGATTTTTTCAGGCAAATTCGATCTGTTTCATCTTTCCCTGGGCGTCATCTCCTGCCTGATCGTGGCCTATCTGTCCTCGGATCTTTTGATCACCACCACCACGTTCAGGACCATGCCCGCCCTCTGGGGAGGTTTCCTCATGTACTTTCCCTGGCTTCTGTGGCAGATCGTCCTGTGCAACCTGCACATGGCCAGGCTGGTGTTCCATCCGAACATGATCAACCTGATCGATCCCCGGATCGTGCATTTCAAGAGCCGCCTCAAACACGACATGGCGCTGGTCACCTTCGCCAATTCCATCACCCTGACGCCGGGGACCATCACCGTGTCCCTGTCGCCCTTCGGTGATTTTTCCGTTCACGCTATCGACGACGTCTCCGCCTCGCCGCAGTCCGGCACCATGGAAAGCCGGGCGGGACGCATTTTCGGGGAATGATTATGGAACAGATTATCCTTTACTCCGGCATTGCCCTGGCCCTGATCATGGTGCTGTCGCTGTACCGCACCCTGGTGGGCCCCACGCTTCTTGACCGCCTGATCGGCGTTAACGCCATCGGCAGCGAGACCACGGTCCTTTTGATCATCATCGGCATTCTGTACAAGAAGGTCGACATGTTCATCGACATCGCCCTGGCCTATGCCCTGTTGAACTTCATCGCGGTTCTGGCCTCGGCCCGGTATTTCCACAAACGCAAAGGGCTGTCCGACGAGCCCAATGACCACAAGGGGTAACCGACATGGAATTTGACATCCTGACCATAATCATCGGCGTGCTCATGGCCGTCAGCCTGTTCTTCTTCCTGGCCGGAGCCGTCGGTATCATCCGCTTTCCCGACTTTTATTCACGCCTCCATCCGGCGGGCATGATCGACTGCATGGGCCTTTTGTTTTCCATGATCGCCCTGGCCCTTTATACCCTGCATGACGGTCATTTCACCTGGCCCGCCGTCCTGAACGCCATGAAAATCATTCTGATCGCCATGTTCATCTATATCACCAGCCCCACGGCCACCCATGCCATTTTCGACGCCGGCATGCGGGCAGGCCTCAAACCCTGGACCAAGAAAAGGAACCATTAGCATGAACATTTCCATCGATATGATCATCCTTGTCCTGGTCGTGGTCAGCGGGATCGCCGCCATTTCCGTCAAGGACCTTCTCGGGGCGGCCATCGTGTTCAGCGCCTACAGCTTTCTCATGTGCCTGTCCTGGGCCGTCATGGGAGCCGTGGACGTGGCCTTCACCGAAGCCACCGTGGGGGCCGGGGTCAGCACCGTGTTCTGTGTGGCCGCCGTATTCCACACCACAAGGAGGACCAAGGATTGAAACTCACCGCCCTTATCACCGTTATCGTCTGCGGGGCCCTTCTGATCGCCAACGCCATGCATTTTCCGGACTTCGGGGACGTGAATTCACCGGCGAGCACCCACCTGTCGCCCCATTTCATCGAGAACACCCTGGATGACGCCAACGTGCCGAATATCGTCACCACCACCCTGGGCGACTACCGGGGGTATGATACCATGTATGAAACCGCCGTGGTGTTCACCGCCGGTCTGGCCTGCTTCTTCCTGCTTCGCCGCAAGGAAAGCGTCAACCCTCCGGCCCGGTTCTATCGCCATACCCCCACCGGCATCACCCTGCGTATCGAGGAAGGGGGAACCCTGCCCGATGAAAACTCCAAGGTCTTCATGCGCATCGACAGCCTGTGGGCCCCGGATTCGCTGATCGTCCGGAACACCTGCCGCTTAATTATCGCCTTCATCCAGCTGTTTGCCCTGTACGTGGTGGCCCACGGTCATCATAGCCCCGGCGGGGGCTTCCAGGGCGGGGTCCTTCTGGGCAGCTCGATCATCCTGTTCGCCATCTCCAACGACCTGAGGCGCACCATCAAACGGTTCGGGGAAAAGACCTCGGCCCTGCTCGGAGCTTTGGGGGTGCTTATCTACGCCGGAACGGGTTTTTTCTGCCTGCTGCTCGGATTTCAGTTTCTCAATTATAAAGCGCTGGCCCCGATCTTCCGGAGCACCGACGCCATGGCACGGTCCCACGGCATCCTGTGTATCGAAATCGGTGTGGCTCTGGCCGTCATGGCGGTGATGATCTGGATCTACTACAACCTGTCTTCGGCAGGCAAACACGACGAGGGGCTGTGATATGGACACCATCAACGATATCCTTGCGACCAAATTCAACTACGTGGCCTTCATCATCCTGATGATGATCGGTCTTTACGCCATGATTGCCAAAAACAACCTGGTCAAGAAGATCATCGGCATGAGCATTTTTCAGACGGCGATCATTTTGTTCTACGTGTCCACCGCGTTCAAAACGGGGAAATCGATTCCCATCATCGCCCACGGCCACGGCATGGAGCATCACGTCGTCCATGCCGCCGACTACATCAACCCCCTTCCCCATGTTCTGATGCTGACGGCCATCGTCGTGTCCGTGGCCACCCTGGGCGTGGCCCTGGCCCTGGCCATCAAGGTCTACCGCCAGTACGGCACCCTTGAGGAAGACGACATCAATGCACAGTTAAGATCCCAGGCAGGCAAACCATGATACAGCAACTTCCCGCACTTCTCATTATCATTCCGCTGCTTACGGCCCTGGTGACGGCCATGGCATCCTGGATCAATCCCAGGGCCTGTTACCCCCTGGCTCTCACCGGCCTCGCCCTGTCCCTGGCCTCGACCGTCGGGGTGCTCGGCCGGGTGATGGCCCACGGCCCGGTGATCTATTCCATGGGCGGCTGGCCCGCGCCGGTGGGGATCGAATACGTGATCGATTACCTGTCGGCCCCCATTCTGGTGGTCATCGCCGCCGTGGCCCTGACCAACCTGATCTCGGCCCGGGCCACCGTCAACGAAACCTTTCCCGGCAAAACCGGCGCCTTTTATGCCCTGTACGTCCTGTTCACCTCGGGGCTTCTGGGCATCACGGCCACCGGAGACGCGTTCAACCTCTATGTGCTCCTTGAAATTGCGGCCCTGACCGGCTACGCGCTGATCGGCCTGGGCAGCGACCGGGCCCCCCTGTCCAGCCTCAACTACCTGTTCATCGGCACCATCGGGGCGTCGTTCTATCTACTGGGCGTGGGCTATCTGTACATCGCCACCGGGACCCTGAACATGGCCGAGCTGGCCCGGTTCATCCCGACCCTGTCGGACAGCCCCATCATCCTGTTCGCCTTCGTCATCTGCATGACCGGCCTGTTCATCAAGATGGCCCTGTTTCCCATGCACGGCTGGCTGCCCAACGCCTACAGTTATTCCTCCACCGCCGCCTCGGGCGTCATCGCACCGCTGACCACCAAGGTGATGATCTACGCCATGATCCGGGTGGGGCTCTATGTGTTCACCCCCGGGTACACCTTCGAGACCCTTGCCGTGTCCGACGCCTTAGTCTGGGTGGCCATTGCCGCCATTGTCGCGGGGTCGTTTCTGGCCCTTGCCCAGAAACGCCTGCTGAAAATGATGACCTACGTGATCGTCGCCGAAGTGGGCTACATGGTGGGGGGCTTTTTTCTCGGGAACCGCATGGGCATTACCGGCGCCGGCCTTCACATCATCAACGACGCGGCCATGACCCTCTGTCTGTTCATGGCGGCAGGGGCCATCGTCTACAAGCTGAACGACGATTCCTTCGACTCCCTCAAGGGGCTGTTCCGGAAAATGCCCGTGACCATGATCGGTTTCACGGTGGGGGCCCTGGCCGTCATCGGCATTCCCCCGACCTGCGGGTTCTTTTCCAAATGGTATCTGATCATCGGAGGCCTTGACGCCGGGCACTACGCCTTTGTGGCGGCCCTCTTGTTCAGCAGTCTGGTCAACGCGGTGCTGTTTTTCCGGATCTTTGAAATCGCCTTTTTCGAACCCTTCGCCGATCATCACGGCCATGACGATCACGATGATGCCCATCACGGCCATGAGGCGGTGATCGACGAGGCACCCCTGTCCATGGTGGTTCCGCTCCTGGTTGTGGCGGCGGCTCTGATCGTTCTGGGCATCTATTCGGGAGACATTGTGACAAACCTCATTCAATCCGCCATACCGTCAGGGATAGCTTAATTATGGAAACGATTTACTCTGCCAAACCGCTCATCGCGATCCTGGTTTCGCTTTTCGTGGTTCCCGTTCTGATTTCAAGCAAGTCGGACAATGTCCGGGAAGCCTGGACCTTTGGCGCCGCCATTCTGAAATTTCTGGTCGTGGCCTCCATGGCCCCCCTGGTGCTGTCGGGCGTCAGGATCGAGTTCACCCTGTTCGAGGTGATGCCGAATCTTGCCCTGGCCTTCCGGGTCGACAGCTTCGGTCTTTTGTTCGCCCTGGTGTCCACGCCCCTTTGGATCGTCACCTCGGCCTACTCCATCGGCTACATGCGGACCTTGAAGGAGCACAGCCAGACCCGGTATTACTGTTTCTTCGCCCTGTCCCTGTCCGCCACCGTCGGCGTGGCCTTTTCGGCCAACCTGTTGACCCTGTACCTGTTCTATGAAATGCTGTCCTTCGCCACCTACCCCCTGGTCACCCATCACCAGGATCAGGAAGCGAGAAGCTCCGGACGCAAATACATCCTGTATATCCTGGGGTCATCCATCGCCTTCGTGCTGCCGGCCATGCTGTTTATCTTTGCCGAAACCGGCACCTTCGATTTCGTATCCCAGGGTTTTTTGGGCAATCATTTCTCGCAGACGACCCTTTTGATCCTGCTTCTGATGTTCGTGTTCGGGTTTGCCAAGGCGGGGATCATGCCCTTTCATTCCTGGCTGCCCGCCGCCATGGTGGCCCCCACGCCGGTGTCCGCCCTGCTGCACGCCGTGGCCGTGGTCAAGGTCGGCGTGTTCTGCGTGGCACGGGTGATCACCGGGGTTTTCGGCACCGATCTTCTGCTTCGAACCGACCTCAACACGGTGATCTGCTACATCGCCTCGTTCACCATCATCGCCGCCTCGCTGATCGCCCTGTCCCAGGACGGTCTCAAGCGCAGGTTGGCCTTTTCCACCATCGGCCAGCTGTCCTACATCGTTCTTGGCGTGGCCCTCTTGTCTCCGCTTGCCGTCACCGGCGGCGTCCTTCACATCGCCATGCACGCCTTCGGAAAAATCACCCTGTTCTTCTGCGCCGGAGCGATTTACGCGGCCTCGGGCATCAAGAACATCAGCGACATGGTGGGTATCGGCAAGCGCATGCCCGTCACCATGGGCTGTTTTCTGATCGGGGCCTTGAGCGTCATCGGCCTTCCCCCCTGCGGCGGTTTTATCAGCAAGTGGTATCTGGTCCTGGGCACCCTGGAAGCCGGAAAGATCTTTTTCCTGTTCGTGCTTCTGGCCAGCTCCCTCCTGAACGTGGCCTACTTCCTGCCCATTGTGTACAGGGCCTTTTTCTGTACCGATGAGGAATCCATGTTCGAGAACAAGGTCGACGAGGTGCCGATCTGGTGTCTGGTGCCCCTGTGCATCACCGCCTCCATATCGGTGATTCTGTTTTTCTTTCCCCAACCCTTTCTGCGCCTGGCCCAGATGACGGCCCAGACTGTTTTCGGAGGTTGACATGAGCCCTGATTCCCCCAAGGAAACCATGGAAATCCGCCACGACCCCGTTCCGGGATACCGTCCCGTGTTTTACGGTCTGCTGGCCGCAGCGGCGCTTTTTCTCGGATTTCTTCTTTTCAACTATCTGTCCCATCCGGCATGACGAGGTACTGATATGACACTTTTTTATTCCTTGCTGATCTCCGGGGCCGTTTTTTTTGCCGTCTGCGCCCTGATTCTCCGGTACAGCCGGGGCCGGACCCTTTCGTTTTTCGACGATCCCAGGCGGGTCAAACAAACCCTTGCGGTGTTCGGCGTGCTTCTTGTCGTGCTTCTGGGCCTGGATTTCGTCGTACACAAGCACGACCCCGTGGCGCTGGGCAACGCCCCTGAATTTTTCGCCGTCTACGGCTTCATCGCCTGCGTGGTCCTGATCGTCGGGGCCCGGGTGCTGCGGCTGCTGGTCAAACGCGATGAACGGTATTACGAAAACGATTAACCCCTAACGCTGTCAGGTGTGATATGATTCAGTCACTTTTCGAAACCGGTTGCCCGCCCTCGCTGATCTATATTTTCGGCGCCCTTTTGATTCCCTTTTTGAAAGGCCGGGTCAAATCCGTGTACATGCTGCTCATTCCCCTTGTGAGCCTTCTTGTGATCGCCGGGGTCGACATTCAGGGCGGCGCCCGCTGGACCGTCGGGCTTCTGACCTTCGGACCGGAGTTCAACCTGATCTTCGGACGGGTTGACGGCCTGAGCCGGGCCTTCGGCATCATCTTTACGCTCATCACCTTCATCGGCCTGATCTACGCCCTCAAGGTGAACGACGACCTGCAGTACACGGCCGGCCTCTGCTACGCCGGCGGGGCGTTGGGCGTGACCTTCGCCGGGGACCTTTTTTCCCTGTACATCTTCTGGGAAGTGATGGCCATCGCCTCGACGTTCCTGATCCTGGCCCGCAGGACCAAGGCTTCCCAGGCGGCGGCCTTCCGCTACATTCTGGTGCATATCGTGGGGGGCCTTTCCCTTCTGGCCGGCATCGTGCTGTACATCCAGGCCTACAAGACCACCCAGTTCTCGTACATCGGCCTGACCGGCCCCGCGGCCTGGTTCATCTTTATCGGCGTCGCCATCAACGCCACGGTCTTTCCCATCCACGGCTGGCTCAAGGACGCCTATCCCGAAGCCACCGTGGCCGGGGCCGTGTTTTTGTCCGCCTTCACCACCAAGAGTGCCGTCTATGTCATGGCCCGCATGTTTCCGGGCACCGATCTTCTGATCGTTCTGGGAACCCTCATGGCGGCCATTCCCATTTTTTACGCCATCATCGAAAACGACATCCGGCGGGTCCTGTCCTACAGCCTGATCAACCAGATCGGTTTCATGCTCTGCGGCATCGGCATCGGCAGCCAGCTGGCCATAAACGGGGCCGTGGCCCATGCCTTCTGTCACATTCTCTACAAGGCCCTTCTGTTCATGTCCGCCGGCGCCGTCATGGAAATGACCGGCAAATCCCGCTGCACCGATCTGGGCGGTCTGTACCGGACCATGCCCCTGACCTGCCTGTTCTGCATCATCGGCGCGGCGTCCATTTCGGCCGTCCCCCTGTTCAGCGGGTTTGTCAGCAAGTCCATGATCATCAGCGCCGTGGGCTACGAAAAACTCCTTCTGGTCTGGATGGTGCTCCAGTTCGCCGCCGTGGGCGTCTACTGCGGGCTCAAGGTGCCGTACTTCATCTTTTTCGGAAAGGATTCGGGTCTCCGTCCCAAGGAAGCGCCGGTTCACATGCATGTGGCCATGGGCATGGCCGCCTTTTTGTGCATCTACACGGCCGTGGACTACCACAGCCTGTACAATCTGCTGCCCTTTGCCGTGGACTACCATCCCTATTCGGGCAGCCATGTGGTGGGCCAGCTCCAGCTTCTGATGTTCGGCGCTCTGGCCTACTTCCTGCTGATTCTTTCCGGGCTCTATCCGTCGGAGGTCCGGGCGGAAAACCTGGATACGGACTGGTTCTACCGCAAGGGGGGCAGGGCGTTCTACCGACTGGCCGATGCGGTGATGAACACGGCCAACGCCGTGGCCGATGCCGTGCTCGTCCGTACCCTGACCTCGGCAATCAACCGGTTCGCGCAAAAGGCCCCGGCCACCCTGGCCGGGCTTGTCCTGCTGCCGTTCAAGGGCCTTCTGACGGACGAGCCCACGGATGACGCCGCCTTTACGGCGCGGATTACCAAAGCGTTCGACAGCGGGTCCCTGCCCGTGGGCCTGACGGCTCTCGTCACCGCCCTGTTCATCGTGGGGCTGATCGCTCTGACATAAATCATAAGGTACGAAAAACAGATAAAGGACACGCCCATGGCCTCAATCGACGATTTCAAAAACAACATCATCTTCAGTGATCTGACCGATCAGATGATCGAAACGATCATCCCCCTTGCCAAGGTTCTTCACGTGGAATCCCGGGACTACGTGTTTCGGGAGGGCGATGCCGTGGAAAACCTCTATCTGATCCGGCGCGGCACGGTTTTGATCGAACAGCGTCTGTCGGACAAGATGACCCTCACCGCCGGCACCATCACCGTGGGCGAGACCTTCGGGTTTTCCGCCCTGTTTGCCGAAGGCACCTACAGCACCAACGCCGTCTGCGCCGATCAGTGCGAGCTGATCGTCATCAACGGCCAGGCCCTGATGGATCTGCTTCAACGGAACCACTCCATGGGCTTTCATGTGATGAAAAGCATCGCCGTGGTTTTTTCAGGCCGGATCCAGCGGCGCACCGAGCAGTTCCTCAGGGCCGTCACCACCCATCCGGATATCCATGATCTGAAGCACTGATTTTTTTCCCGTCATGTCTGCCCGGGCGTTGCCGCCCGGGCTTTTTTATCCCCCCCCGATGCATCGGTTTCGATCTTCCTTGACGTTAACGTAAACAGCGTTCGCGGGTCCGTATTATAAACCCAAACGTAAATGAAAATCCTTTAATTACCATTGTTTATCCTACAAAGTATTTGTTTTTTACGACCCGGGATGGTATTTAGAACCATTGTTTTTTATGCGAACCGATGACACGCGTCACGAGGTTCATTCTTGATCGCAGAGACGTGATCCCTTCTGGAGCAGGCGTGTGGAGGGGGATGATCTGTACGGCAACGCGCCGGGGTATCGGGCATGAGGTCGTGAGAAACCCAATCGGTTGCACGGTGTGTTTTATACTTTATCCGGATCCGGCGCCCGACACGGCACCGGGTTCATTGTTGAGGGGGAGATTCAAAACATGAAAAAAATCGTTCTCGGTATGATCCTGTCGGTGATCACTGCAACAGCCTCATACGCGGCCAGCGTCGACACCTTCGGCATCGGCCCCAAAGCCACGGCCCTTGGCGGTGCGGTCACGGCCCAGTCCAACGACGTCTTTTCCATTTACTACAACCCGGCGGGCCTGTCCCAGCTCAAGGGCGGCCAACTGTCCGTGGCCCTGCAGGTGTGCGATCCGGACCTTCAGTTCCATGAATACACCGCAACAGGCGGTCGTTCCGAATTCACCGGCGCACCGCTTGCCGACATCGGCGGCAGCAATATTAAGGACGAAGCAGACCTTCTTTACGTGCCCTTCCTGGGATACGCCCAGCCGATCAACGACAGAATCTCCCTGGGTGTGGCGGCCTATGTGCCCTTCGGCCTCGATGTGGAATGGAGCGACAGTTCCGCGGGTTCCCTAAACTGGTTTCACTCGTACTACCTGCGTGAAGTCGTAACCCCGTCCGTCTCCTACAAAATTAACGACGCTTTCTCCGTGGGCGTGGGCGTTTCCATCGGCAAATCCAAATCCGGTGCGGAAAAAAATCTGAATCTCGCCGCGCCGTCTGAAGCGTTTCGTGGCGTGATTGCCCCTTCATACGACACGTATACGGATCAGGCTGACATGATGACAAAGCTTGGTGAAATCAACGCGACCGTAACAGCGGCAACTGGCAGTGCCGCTACGGGTGCTGCCGCCGCCCAACTGGCCGGCGCCTATTACCTGTATGACGGAAAACGGCTTGAACTGGAACTGGAAGACAGCTTCAACTACTCGATGAACGTGGGTCTTCAGTATACTCCCAACGACAAGGTCGCTGTGGGTCTTTCCTACCGGGGCCGGGCGGAAGCCGATTTTGACGGCGATGTGACCATCGACGGCGCCAAAGTAACCACCGCCGACATGTCCTACGACCACCCCGAACAGGTTCAGGTGGGCGTGATGGTCAAACCCGTGCCCAGCGTCACCCTGGAAATGGACGTGGTCTGGACCAACTGGAGCATTAATAGTACCCAATATACCAAATTTTCAACGCCTCTCATGGGTGCCATTCCTGATGAAACCCTCGAACGAAACTGGAACGATACCAACCAGATCCGTCTGGGCGCCGAATGGCAGGTCAACGAGATGGTGGCCCTGCGCTGCGGATACTTCTACGATCCGACACCGATCCCCGACAACACCTTCGACATCATGTGGCCCGACGCCGACCGCAAGACCTATTCGATCGGAACCGGCCTCAACTTTGGTCCCTGGACTCTGGACGCCTCGCTGCAACTGGCTCACGCCGAAACCAAACGCATGATCGGCGGCGAAAGCGACAATCTGAATCACTCATACAACCCCACCGGCATCACCGGTTACCGGGTTGAAACCTCCGCCGACGGTTTCCTGGTCGGCTATGGTCTGGCGCTGACCTACAATTTCTAAGCGTTTCGTTTCACACACAGGCACAAAAAAACCAGGGGCGTTACCGCCCCTGGTTTTTTGTTTTGATCGGCCGATCAGGCCTCGATGATTTTCAGTCGGGCCTGGACTTCATCGGTTCCGGTCAGGTAGAGCGTGTCCAGAAAGGCCGTCTCAAAACTGCCGGGGCCCTTGCTCAGGCGGGCGGCCATCTCTCCGCAGAGGCCGTAAAACCCGAAGGCCGCCGCCGCGGATCGCAAGAGATCATCGGGACATACCGCGCAGAAAGCCCCGACCACCGAGGACAACCCGCAGCCCAGCCCCGTCACCCGGGCCATCATGGGATGGCCGTTTCGAACCCGATAGACCGCCCGGCCGTCGGTGATGCAGTCCTCCTCACCGGATACGGCCACCACCAGACTTAAACGCCCGGCCATGTCGCGGCAGACATCCACCGCCTCATCGGACAGACCCAGGGACGAATCGACGCCCTTGGTGGTGGCCGCCACATCGGACAGGGACAGCACCTCCGAGGCGTTGCCCCGGAGCACCGAGACCCGGCATTCATCGAGTATCCGTCGCACCGACCGGGTCCGGTAGGCCGTGGCTCCGGACCCCACGGGATCAAGGATCACGGGTATACCTTTGTCGTTGGCCGCCCGTCCGGCCGTGATCATGGCCGACACCCAATTTTCCTCAAGGGTACCGATATTGAGCACCAGGGCATCGGCAAGGGACACCATGTCGGCGACCTCGTCACGGCTGTGGGCCATGACCGGCGATGCGCCGATCGAAAGCAGAATATTGGCCGTGACGTTCATGGCAACAAAATTGGTGATGTTGTGAACAAGGGGAGACCTTTCGCGAAGGGTCTCCAGATTATCCCGGGTAAAGGCTTTCATGGTCATGGTTCAATCCTCGCATAGGGGGGGGGGAATCGTTGAATTGGTCTCTGATCAGATACCACAGACGCAACAGCCCTGCAAGCCTCCAGCAGGGAAGGGCCGGGGCAATCGCATGTTCCACGGTCATGCGCCGGATGTCGATGAGCGGCACCGTGTGACAGGCGAAGGCCTGTCCGGCTTTTCTCATAGGCGTGTCTTTGTGCCTCTGTGAGAGCATTACACCGGCGTCTCAGAAGGGGACGGTCTATGAGATTTCTCACGGAGCCACAGAGTCACAAAGAGGGTGTCGTGTGCTCACGCGGTGTATTTCCTGCCGGCACGGATGACGTGTTTAAGTCCACAGGATTGATCTGTGATCAATCCACTGAGATTCTCACGAAGACCGTTTTTAGTTTTCTTCAAGGGTTTGAAACATGCGATGATCAGGGCAATCGCATGTACTATTCGTTCACGTGCATGTTCACGGTCACGCGCACGAGCACGGCAGACCGAGACCTTCTCGACCGCATCATCCCTCGCCGGTTGAACCGTCTGACGGTTGCGTTCACGTGTTGCCTTCCGGCATCGTGCTCGTGACCGTAAACGTGAACGGCATGATCCGTTCCGCAGGAAGAGACCCATGTGTTTTAAGATCATACTTGCGATTGCCCTGAGGGCAGGGCCGGGGCAAACGCATCGGTGTCGTACGGGGACGGTTCGGCAGGACAAAAACCTTCTAAGGTTTGATGAACTCGTAAAAAGTCATCAAATGATGGCAAAGAAAAAAGTTCGAGTTCAAGGCGTCGCGAATCCCGAGGAATGAGGCATACTTAGGGTACGCCGCAGTGACGAGGGATGAAGCGCAACGCAGAAATCGGACTTTTTACGAAGCCATCAAGGTTTGGCGTCGTAATCGTCGATCAGGCGGTCCAGGTCGGAGACGCGGTCAAAGGGGCCCAGCACCGTGAGGGAAGGGCGCTGACCTCTGAACTGGCGGCGGGCCAGGGCGAGGATGTCGTCGACGGTCACCGCCTGGATCCGGTCGATGACCTCGGAGACAGTCATGTCCCGACCGTAGTGGATTTCATTCTGGGCCATGCGGATCATCTGACTTTCCGTGCTTTCGGCGGATAGAAGGATGTTGCCCTTGATGTATTCCTTGGCGGCGCGCAGTTCCTCGTCGGGAATGGGCCCGGCGCAGAGGGCGCCAAGTTCCTTGAGTATCAGGGACAGCGAGGCTATCACGTCCTCGGGGGCCACGGCGGTGTAGACGCCCGACAGGCCCGTATCCGTGTTGAGGGCGGTGAACGAATAGATTGCGTAGGCCAGGCCTCGGTTTTCCCGGATTTCCTGAAACAGGCGGGAACTCATGTTGCCGCCCAGAAGGGTGTTGAGCAGGGAACTGCAGAACCGGTCCGGATCGGTGAGGGAAAGGCCCCGATTGCCCAGACAGAGATGGACCTGTTCCAGGTCCTTGGGATAGACCCGGGTATGGACCACGGGGTCGGGACAGAGCCGCACCAGGGGATCGGTTTTGGCAGGCAGTGAGTCGAAGATCGGAGCCACACGGTCCACGAACTGTTCGTGGGACAGGTTGCCCGCCGCTGAAATGATGATGCGTCCCGGCTGGTAATGCCGGGAAAAATAGTCTTTGATTTTTTGTGAATCGAAGGTTTCGATGGTTTCCGGGCTGCCCAGAATCGGGAGGCCCAGGGCATGGCCCTTAAAGTAATTTTCTTCGAAGAGGGTGTGAACGTATTCTTCAGGACTGTCTTCGATCATGCTCACTTCGGACAGAATCACCGGTCGTTCGCCTGCAATGTCCTGGTCGTTGAAGGTCGAATGGAGCACGATGTCGCCGAGCAGATCGACCATGATGTCAAGATGGCTGTCGATGGCCCAGGCGTGATAGCAGGTGTATTCGGACGAGGTGAAGGCGTTGGAATGGCCCCCGATGGCGTCGAATTCCCGGGCGATCTGGAAGGCGGAGCGGGTCCCGGTTCCCTTGAACAGCATGTGTTCGATGAAATGGGAGAGGCCGTTTTCATGGGCGGCCTCGTCGCGGGAGCCCACCGTGACCCAGATGCCCATGGACACCGAACGGACGTGGGGAAGGTGCCGGGTAAGCACCCGGACACCGTTCCCCAAAACCGTTTTACGTGTCGTTACGACGGTCATCTAGTTGTCTTCTTCCAGGATATCCGCAGTCTGGTCGTCCATGGCCGCCTTGTAGCTGAGGCGGATCTTGCCGTCGCGGGTCACTTCAAGGACCTTGACCCGGATGGTGTCGCCTTCTTTGACGATGTCCGTGACCTTCTTGACCCGGTAGTTGGCCAGCTCGGAAATATGAACCAGACCGTCGGTACCGGGCTTGATGGTGACGAAGGCGCCGAAGTCCGTGGTCTTGGACACCACACCGTCGTAAATGGTGCCCGGTTCGGGATCGGTGCCGATCTCGGTGACGATGCGGAGGGCCGCTTCACCGTCTTCCTGGCTGGTGGCGTGGATCTTGACCAGGCCGTCGTCGTTGACCTCGATGGTGGTGTTGGTGTCGGCCTGGATCTGGCGGATGATTTTACCGCCGGGGCCGATAATGTCACGGATCTTGTCCTTGTTGATCATGACCGAGTAGGCCTTGGGCGCATACTTGGAGATCTCGGGGCGGGTTTCACCCAGGCTTGAGAGCATGCGGTCGAGGATATGAATCCGGCCCATGCGTGCCTGCTCCAGGGCCTTGACCATGATGTCCTTGGACAGTTCTTTGATCTTGATGTCCATCTGGAGGGCCGTGATGCCGTCACGGGTTCCGGCCACCTTGAAATCCATGTCGCCGGTGTGGTCTTCATCACCGAGGATGTCGGACAGGATGGCGATCTTGTCCCCGTCCTTGACCAGACCCATGGCGATGCCGGAGACCGGCGCCTTGATGGGCACGCCGCCGTCCATCAGGGCCAGGGTGCCGGAACAGACCGTGCCCATGGAGGAACTGCCGTTGGATTCGGTGACTTCGGAAACGATCCGGATCACGTAATCGAACGACTCCCTCTCGGGTAGGACCGCCTCGATGGCCCGATGGGCCAGGGCGCCGTGGCCGATTTCACGGCGACCGGGACCGCCGATGCGTTTGACTTCACCCACGGAAAAGGGCGGGAAGTTGTAGTGAAGCATGAACGGTTTGGTGGAATCGCCGCTGAGGGTTTCCACCCGCTGTTCGTCGTTGCCGGAGCCCAGGGTCACCACGCCGAGCACCTGGGTTTCACCGCGGGTGAACAGGGCGCTGCCGTGTGTACGGGGCAGGACACCGACCTCGCAGGTGATCGGACGGATTTCATCGAAGGCGCGACCGTCGATGCGGTGGCCTTTCTCAAGGATGATTTCCCGGCTGACGGCCTTGATGTGTTTTTCCCACAGACCGCCGATCTCGTCTTTCCGATCGGCGTACGCCTCGCCCAGGCTGTCGATCAGATCGCTTTTGATTTTGGACAGGGCGTCACGACGGTCCATTTTGTCGGGAACCTGAAGGCCGGCGACCACGGCGTCGTAGGTCTTTTCCTTGATCAGGCCGTAGAGGGCCTCGTCGATGACCACCGGTTCGACGGGCCGTTTGGGCTTGCCCAGGGCCTCGACCAGTTTTTCCTGGATGTCGATCAGAGGCTGCATGGCCTTGTGCCCGAATTCGATGGCGTCGAGCATGTCGGCCTCGCTGACGATTTTTGCCCCGGCTTCGACCATGATAACCCCGGTCCGGTTGCCGGCCAGCACGATATTGATATCCGCCGGTTTGGATTCCTCGATGGTGGGGTTTGCGATCAGTTCACCGTTTACCCGGGCCACGCGGACCGCGGCAATGGGGCCTTCGAAGGGAATATCCGAAATCGACAGGGCCGCCGAGGTGCCCACCATGGCAAGGATGTCCGGCTCGTTTTCGCGGTCCATGGACAGCACGGTGCAGATCACCTGGGTCTCACAGTAGTATCCCTTGGGAAACAGCGGGCGGATGGGGCGGTCGATCAGACGGCAGGTCAGGACTTCCTTTTCGCTGGGGCGTCCGATTTCCCGGCGGAAGTAGTTGCCGGGAATGCGGCCCGCGGAATAGATTTTTTCCTGGTATTCGACGGTCAGGGGCAGAAAATCCAGGCCTTCCCGGCCTTTTTTTTCCGACACCACCGTTACGAGAACCATGGTTTCTCCCAATTGGACGATGACGGCTCCGGAAGCCTGTTTGGCGATTTTACCGGATGAGATGCTGAAGGTCTTGCCGCCGATTTCAGCGTGAAAGCGTTGTTCCATTATGTCACTCCTTTGTCTGTTGCGTGGGCGGCGTCGGAAGGTTTGCGTAGCAATCGATTCATGTGAAATAATCGCACACATGTGACATCAAAAGAAGCCATGGGCGTGACGAGGAGCCCGGGCCATGGTCTTTTGATATTACAGGCGTGCTTATTTGACATGAATGGTGGCTTCGTAAAACGTCCGATTTCTTCGTTGCGCTTCATCCCTCGTCACTGCGGCGTACCTTAAGTACGCCTCATTCCTCGGGATTCGCGACGCCTTGAACTCGAACGTTTTTCTTTGCCCGCCTTTGATGACTTTATATGAGTTCATCATGAATGGCTATTACGCAAACCGGGAATCCGAACGCTGCGGGTTGTGTGTTCGAGAGGCGCCCGGCCTTAGGGGGCCGGGCGCCCGTTCGGGTTTTAACGTTTCAGCCCCAGTTGTTCGAGCAGGGTTCTGTAACGGTTGATGTCTTTTCCTTTGAGATAGTTGAGCAGCCGGCGCCGACGCCCGACGAGGATCAAAAGACCGCGGCGTGAGTGATGATCCTTTTTGTGAACCTTGACGTGTTCGGTCAGGTACACGATGCGGTCGGTGAGCAGGGCGATCTGAACTTCCGGTGAACCGGTGTCGGAATCGTGCTGCTTGAATTTGGCGATGGTCTCAAGTTTGTCTTCTTTGGCGTAAACCACGTTTTTCCTCCGTCATAAAGTTTGGAATAACCCGGGGATCCGTCGCCGCTCAAACCAATATTCCACTCAGAATGAACGCATGGGGTCGAGACGGATCCGTCAATCGATGAATATATAAATCAAGGCATTATACATCTAATCCTTAAAAACACAACAATAATTGTATCGCCGCCTGCTTTTGTCGAACTCCGCCAGAGCCAGAACCTGCCGGTTTTTATCGAGAATCTTAAGGCAGCCCTCGGGCGGCGTCACGGCCAGATCGGAGGGGCCCAGCACTTCCCCGTTCCGGATTTTGACGGAAAGGGCGTCGTCCACCGATGCTTCGGGCATGTCCGACAGGGCCCGGTCCATGGAAATCAGGTGACAGGTCCAGTCGGGCAGATCGGCCAGGGTGTCCGGATCCGTGGCCTGGGACAGGGAAAACCCGCAGGTTTCGGTGCGGACCAGGGCACTCAGGTGTGCGCCGCATCCGGCCAGGTTTCCGATGTCGGCGGCCAGGGACCGGATGTAGGTGCCCGCCGAACAGGCCACGGACACAACGATGGACGGCGGGGTGATGTCCATGAGCTCCAGACGGTGGATGACCACGGCCCGGGCCTCCTTTTGAACGGGCTTGCCTTTGCGTGCCAGTTTGTAAAGGGGAACCCCCTTGTGCTTGAGGGCCGAATACACGGGGGGCATCTGCTGCAAGGGCCCCAGAAAATGTGAAATCAGCCCGGTCTGAACTGTTTCGCTGAAAAAATCCGGATGCTGATCGAAAAAATCCTTGGGGGCGGTGCGGGTCACGGCGCCGGTACGATCCAGGGTGTCGGTTTCGATGCCGTAGGTGATGGTGGCGGTGTAGGCCTTGTCGCCCTGAAGAAAAAACCGGGACAGCCGGGTGCCGTGGTTGATGCCGCAGACCATCAGGCCCCGGGCGAAGGGATCCAGGGTTCCGGCATGCCCCACCTTGGCGGCGCCGGTGATCCGTTTGACGCGGGTGACCAGACCGGCGGAACTGAGATTTTCCGGTTTGTCGATGAGCAGAATACCGCTGGGGCGGGTTAACAGGGATCGGGTCATGATCAGAGGGCTTCGGCCAGCGAGAAGATCTGTTTCTTGAGATCAGAGAGGGTCAGGGATTCGGCCTTGAACCCGGCGGCGTTGCAGTGGCCGCCTCCGCCCAGCCGGGCGGCAAACCGTGATACATCCACCGAGCCGTTTGACCTCAGGCTCACATGGTAGGTGCCCCTGCCGTTGACGCCGGGGTGGGTTTCCCGGATCAGGGCCGCCACCTGGACGTCCTCGATGTGTTTGGCGTAGTTGACCAGGCCGTAGATGTCTTCCAGCTGGGTTCCCGTTTCCATCAGCATTTTCTGGGACAGGAACATGGTCGACAGTTTGCCGTTGTCTGAGATTTCAATGGTGTCGAGGACCATGTTGAGCAGCCGGAGCCGTCCCAGGGAATAGGTGGCGTAGACATACTGGGCCACGATGTAGGGATCGGCGCCCTTGGCCACCATCTCCGAAGAGATCGAAAAGGCGGCGCTGTTGGTGTTCTGAAACAGAAAGGACCCGGTGTCGGTGAGGATGGCCGTGTACAGGGCGTTTGCAATGGTGGCGTCGATGGGCGCATTCAGGGTTTTGATCAGCCGGTAGATGATTTCCGCCGTGGCGCAGGCCCGGCTGTCCACCATCTGATGGGTGCCGAAGTCGGTATTGGTCGGGTGGTGGTCGATGTTGACGATCACCGGGATCGTCCCGATGGTCTCGGACAGTTTTCCGATGCGCCCCAGATCGCCGCAGTCGAGGACGATGGCCATGTCGAAGACGGACAGATCGCCGATGCGATCCACAATCAGGTTCACCGACGGCAGAAACCGAAAAATGGCCGGGATGGGACTTTCGTTGAAAAGGGTCACCGTTTTGCCCAGCGATTTCAACGCCACACCCAGGGCCAGCATGGAGCCGATGGCGTCTCCGTCGGGCTGGACGTGGGACACGACCAGAATGGTGCGGCTGTTATGAATGGCATGAGGGATCATGGCGTATGATCGTCGTCTTTGTCTTTCAGGGATTTGAGGATGGCATCGATGCGTGATCCGTAATCGAACGAGGAGTCATGCATAAAACGGAGTTTGGGCATGAACCGAAGGCCCAGGTTTTTGGCCAGGGCGCTTCGGATGAAGCCTGATGCGCTTTCAAAGCCGTGGAGCGCGTCTTTCTGCGCTTTTTCTCCACCGGCGCAGGTGAAGTAGATGTAGGCGTCCCGAAGATCCGGACTGAGTTTGACACCGGTGACGGTGACCATGTCCAGACGGGGGTCGCTGATTTTTTTCGTGAGGAGCTCGGACAGGGTCGTCTGAATTTTCATGCCGATCCTGTCAGCCCGCGTAAAGGGTTTCATCTGTCCTGTAACCTATCAATCAAGACTGGGCTTGACCTCTTCGAGTGTGTAACAATCCAGGGTGTCGCCAACCTTGATATCATTGTAATTTTCGATGCCGATGCCGCACTCGTACCCGTGCTGGACTTCCTTGGCGTCGTCTTTGAACCGTTTCAGGGACGAGATGTTGCCGTCATAGATGATCACGCCGTCACGCAGAAGACGGATGCGCTGGCCGCGCTGGATATGGCCTTCGGTGACGTAGGCTCCGGCGATGGTGCCCCGTTTGGGAATCACGAAGGTGTCACGGACTTCGGCCCGACCCAGGATCACTTCCTTGAAGGTGGATTCCATCAGGCCGACCATGGCATCGCGCAGATCCTTGATGGCATCGTAAATGATGTCGTAGAACCGCATGTCCACATGCTCTTCCTTGGCCATGTCCTGGACCTTGGTGGCCGGTCTTACGTTGAAGCCGAGAATGATGGCGTTGGATACCGCGGCAAGGGAGATGTCCGATTCGGTGACGGTTCCCGTGGCCGAATGGATCACGTTGATCTTCACTTCCTGGGTGGTCAGCTTGCCCAGGGCTTCCTTGAGGGCTTCGATGGAGCCGTGAACGTCGGCCTTGATGATCAGGTTCAGGTCCTTGACGATGCCTTCTTCCATCTGCTCGAACAGACCTTCCAGAGACAGGCGGCTGTTTTTGGCCAGTTCGCGGGATCGGGCCTTTTGGGTCCGGTGGACGCTCACCTGTTTGGCATCCTTGTCGGCGGCCAGGGCGATCAGCTCATCGCCGGCTTCGGGAACACCGGTCAGACCGATGACCTCCACGGGGATAGACGGTCCGGCTTCGGTGACCTGGCGTCCCTGGTCGTTGAACATGGCCCGGATTTTACCGTAATGCATGCCGCAGACGATGGATTGGCCGGTTTTAAGCGTCCCTTCCTGAATCAGGACGGTGGCCAGGGGGCCCCGGCCCGAATCGAGCTTGGATTCGACCACGTGACCGGTGGCGAACTTGTTCGGATTGGCCTTGAGTTCCAGGACTTCGGCCTGGAGCAGGATCATTTCCAGAAGATCGGTGATGCCGATTTTCTTTTTGGCCGAGACGTTGACGAAAATGGTGTCGCCGCCCCAGTCTTCGGGAATGACGCCGTGGTCGGACAGTTCGCGTTTTACGCGGTCGATGTCGGCGCCGTCCTTGTCGATCTTGTTGACGGCCACGATGATCGGCACTTTGGCCGCCTTGGCGTGGTTCAGGGCCTCGATGGTCTGGGGCATGACCCCGTCGTCGGCCGCCACGACCAGGACCACCAGGTCCGTGACCTTGGCGCCCCGGGCGCGCATGGCCGTGAAGGCCTCGTGACCCGGCGTGTCAAGAAAGACGATCTGACCCCGGGCCGTTTCAACGTTGTAGGCCCCGATATGCTGGGTGATGCCGCCTGCTTCGCCGTCGGCAATGGCGGTTTTGCGAATCACGTCAAGCAGCGAGGTCTTGCCGTGGTCGACATGGCCCATGATGGTGACCACCGGCGGGCGGGGAAGCAGTTCCTCGGGATTGTCTTCGCTTTCAGGTTTGAGCAGGACGTCCTCTTCAAACGAGGCCCGTTCCACCTCGAATCCGAATTCCGAGGCGACCAGCACCGCGGTGTCGTAATCGATGGTCTGGTTGACCGTGGCCATGACGCCCAGGCCCATGAGTTTGGCGATCATTTCACTGGCCTTGATGCCCATGCGTTTGGCCAGATCGGCCAGCACGATGGTGTCGTCGATCTTGATCCTTCGCTTGATGGCCTTGGGTACGGTGATCTGCGTTTTCTGGCCGTCGGGTATTTTGACTTTACCGCCTTTGGCGCCTTTCCGGCCCTTGCGGCCTTTGCCGCCGGCATAAAGGGCGTTGCCTTCGACCACGGTCTTGCGTTTGGATTTTTTCTTGGAAAATTCGTCGCCCTCATCCTCTTCGGCAAAGGCCCGTCCTTTTTTGCCTTTTTTCGCCAGGCGGTCTGCGGGCGAGGCGTCTGCGGCGGGCGTCACGACGATATCCGGTGCGGAAACCTCGGTGGTGTCGGGCGTCACGGGGACCGGATCAGGCAGCTTGATGATGCGGGCCGCGGTGAATTTTTTCTTTTTCTTCTTGCGCCCGGTGGGGGTTCCGTCTTCGTCCAGCTCGTTTTCCTCGGTGTCTTCCGCCGCCGCGACGGGTTCCTGATCCGCGTCACTATCGGCCGGTGACGTTTCTTCCAGGGCTTCGGGCGCCGATTCGACGACGGTTTCCGGGGCCGGGGGCTCGGCTGAGGGTATCTCTGCGGCGGGGGGGGCGGCCGCGGGTTCTTCGGCTTTCTCGTCCAGTTCGGGCTGGGCGGGAACGGGTTTTTTTACGATCCTGGCCGGTTCGAAATCCGGCTTGGCCAGATGCTTGACGGTTTTGACCTCGGCCTTGGGCGGTGACGGTTCCGTGTCCTCATCCGTCTCAGGAGCGGCGTGTTTTTCCTCCACGGGCTCTTTCGTCCGGGACGGAGACGCGGCTCGTGGGGCCGGGGCCTCGGAGGGGGCCTCCGCCGCCTCGGTTTCTTCGGATTCGGTGTCCTCCGACAGAAGGTCCTCGCCCTCCTCGTCCGATGCGCGTTTGCGACGACGGATGACGGTCGATCGCACGCGCTTGACATCCACATCCGTTTCTTTTTTCCCGAACAGGTTGGTTTTGATCAGCTCAACGATGTCATCGTCCAAAGAACTCATGTGGCTTCCGACCGAAATGTTCATTTTTTCGATCTTGGTCAGAAGGGCCTTATTGGTCATGTTTAGATTTTTGGCAAGTTCATATACTCTGATTTTTGCCATTCAATCCCCCTAAATTGATCTGCCCCCGAAGGCAGGTTGAGTCTCAGGCGGTTCCATGAACCCTTGCCGTCATAAAGCCGTAAGACATTGAGTGTTCGTTATGGCCGGCGACTATACGTCGGAGCCGTTTTCCGGATCCGGGTCGACCATGGCCGCCGGTTCCGATGGTTCTGATTCAACACCTTCCGGTGCCGTTTGCACGTCGTCCGTCTCGCCGGGGCCTTCCTCGATCGAAGGCGGCACATAATGCATCGCCGCATCGATGATGGCCTCGGCCTTGGCCGGTCCGATGCCCTTGATCTGCATCAATTCGTCGACGGTGGCCTCGGTCACGTCCTTGACCGTGAAGAACCCCTTTTCATGAAGCGCATCGGCCACGGCGATGCTGATGCCCGGCAGGCTCAAAAGAGCGTCGTAACCGGCCTTCATCGACGAACTGTAGGATTCCTCGCTGATTACATCAAGCTGCCAGCCGGTCAGAGCCGAGGCCAGACGGACATTCTGCCCGCGTTTTCCGATGGCCACGCTCAGATAATCATCGTGAACGATCACCTCCATGGAGTGGTTGTCCTCATCGATGATCACTTTGGATATTTCAGCCGGAGCCAGGGCGTTGCAGATATAGCGTGCCGCGTCGATGTGCCAGGGGATGATATCGATTTTTTCGCCCCGAAGCTCCTGGACCACGTTCTGGACCCGGCTGCCCTTCATACCCACGCAGGCGCCCACCGGATCGATGTCGGAATCCGTGGAACTGACGGCGATCTTGGACCGTGCGCCGGGTTCCCGGGCCGCGCCTTCGATGGTCACGACCCCTTCCATGATTTCGGGCACCTCGGTTTTGAACAGGCTGATCAAAAAGTCGGAGCTGGCCCGGGTCAGAATGATCTGGGGGCCCCGTGAATCCAGGAGAACGTCCTTGATCAGCGCACGGATGCGATCGCCCCGCCGGTAGCTTTCCTTGGGAATCTGGTCCCGGACCGAGAGGATCCCCTCGGTGTGGCCCAGATTGACGATAATGTTGCCCCGATCGATACGCTGGACAATGCCGTTGATGATTTCACCCTTGCGGTCGATGAAGCTTTTGTAAACGGCGTCGCGTTCGGCGTCCTTCATCTTCTGGATGATGACCTGCTTGGCGGACTGGGCCGCGATGCGACCGAAGGAGGAGGTGTCCACCTTGGAGCCCAGGCTGTCGCCGATCTCGCAGTCGGGATCGAGCTTCCGGCCTTCTTCGATGGTAATTTCAAGCTCGGGATTTTCAACATCCTCGACCACTTCCTTGAACTGAAAGACTTCGATTTCGCCGGCTTCCTCGTTGTACTGCACCTCGATATCGGCGTCCCGGCCCAGAATTTTCCGGGCGGCGGACGTGAGGGCCTCTTCAAGGGTCTTGATCAGCACATCCGAATTGATGCCTTTGTCCTTGCTGACCTGCTCAACCACGCGTTTAATGTCTGATATCAACATCTGTTTTCTCCATTGGTTTCGGCAATCCGTGCACGTTGAATGGATGAATAGTCGATGGCCACCGTCTGCCCGTCAATGGAAAGCATCACACGATCATCGTCCGTGATGCCTTCGAGAATGCCGGTGAATTTCTTTTTATCCATCACCTTGGTCACGGTTCGGATTTCCACGGTGCGCCCCTTGAACCGTCGGTAGTCGTCTTTTTTGAACAGGGGCCGGTCTATCCCCGGTGACGAAACCTCAAGCCGGTACTCGGTATCCAGATTGAGATTCACATCGAGGATGTCGCCCAGCTGCCGGCTGATCAGCGTGCAGTCATCCATGGTCACTCCGCCCGCTTTGTCAATGTAGACCCTCAGGAAGTACTGCTGGAATTCACTGACAAATTCCACATGGACCAGCTCGATGGATTCGTCGTTGCACAAGGCGGCGGCCAGGGGTTCAACCCGGCGGGCAACGGTTTTTTCCTTCTCGGGCGACAGTCTTTTCTTCGCCGGATTAAACCGGCCTTTTCGAGCCGGCTTCAGTCCCTTCTTTTTTTCCATACCTGCACATCCCGTTCATCGCATATAAAAAAAACGGGCATTTGCCCGTTCCCATGTGCAATATACTTCAATTTTGAAGTGGACCCTGGGACACTTAACCCGACTCGGGCTCGACGCTTGTCCCAGGCGGATTAACGGTCAACCCGTCGGTCGATCGATGCTCGACCGGCGGGGGAGTTGGAGCGGGCAACGAGATTCGAACTCGCGACACCAAGCTTGGGAAGCTTGTACTCTACCAACTGAGCTATGCCCGCAATATGACGTCACCCTTGTACCAAACAGACCTTTTACGACAAAATATCAATCATGTCAATACACAATGCAGATTGCCCCGCGATACACCGAAACGGATCATGATTCGAGCATCTTTTTGATCTGTTCCAGCTCGGACCGGATGTAATTCACATCAATCGCGGCCGCCGCGGTCGGCGGCGTCCTGGACTGACCGGCTTCGTTTTCCAGGTACTTCCGGGCGCCCTGGATGGTGAATTTTTCGTTGTGCAGCAGGTGCTTGATGTAAAGAATCAGCTGGATGTCGTTTTTCCGGTACATGCGCTGACCGGTGGAGGTCCGCCGGGGCTTGATGTTTTTGAATTCGCTTTCCCAGAACCGGAGCACATGGGCTTCAAGGCCGGTGATTTCACTGACCTCACCGATTTTGAAATACATTTTGTCCGGAATGACGGGGTCCATCTCACTGTCCTTCCCAGCAGATTCTTCACCGGTCGGCGGCCGGACGATCACGAACCCGGGAGATCGGCGCCGAATCGATCGAGAATCATCTGTGTCAGTCTGCTGTGTATTGTATTGACGTCCTTGTCTTTCAACGTTTTGGCCGAGGATCGGTAGGTCAGCCTGAACGACAGGCTTTTCTTGCCTTTGGCGATGGGTTCGCCCGTATACAGGTCGATCAGGTCCGCCGCTTCGACCAGTTCTTCCCCCGACTGACGGAGGCAGGTCAGGATATCACCCGCCTGGACAGACTCGGCGCAGATGATGGTGGTGTCCCGGGACATGGACGGAAACCGGGGAATGGGTCCGGACTGGCGGACGTCGCTGGCCAGGGCCGTCAGGGGCGCCAGGTGAAGTTCAAAGAAAAACACATCCTGGCGGATATCGTAGTGATTGAGCACCTCGGGGTGAATTTTGCCGATGATGCCCAGATCGAGGCCGCCTGAGGTCATCCGGGCCAGATAGCCTTTGCGTCCGTAGGTGCATGCCGAGGGCGGCATCACGGAAAACGTAACGGCCGGAAGCCTCAGGGCCTTGAAAAAGCCTTCGAGAATACCCTTGAGGTCGAAGAAATCACAAGCCGTTTCACGGGCATACCAGGATGGCTCCAGGCTGCTTCCCGTCATGACGCCTGCGATCATTTCCACCTCGTCGGCCAGGGGGCTGTCTGATTTTTTCAGAAAGATCCGGCCGATCTCGAAGAGCATCAGATTGCGGACCTGCCGGGCGTTGTTGTGATAAATCGTCGACAGAAGGCCCGGCATCAGGGAGGTGCGCATCGCCGACTGGTCTTCCGACAGGGGATTGAGCACCGCGATGACGTCCCGGCGGGGGTCATCCGGGGCCAGACGAAGGTGGTCGCAGGATTTGGCGTGAATGAAGCTGTAATGGATGGTTTCGGAAAACCCGTACCCGGTCATCAGGGAACGCGCCGCGTCTTTCACCTTGAGGGCCGGGCTCAGATCAAAGGCTTCGGCCGGAATGGGCGGAAAGGTGGTCTGAATCCGATTGTAGCCCCAGAGCCGTGCCACTTCCTCGGCGATGTCCTCCGGCCGTTCCAGGTCCACGCGGAAGGTGGGCGGGACAACGGTCAGGGTGTCGCCGGACGCGGCGGACACGGTAATTTCAATGGATTCCAGGTACCCCTTGATTTCGTCCCGGCCAAGGGAGGTGCCCAGGCGCCGGTTGAGGGCCGGGATGTCGACCGTGATGGTGCGGCCGGGGATGGGAGACGGGTAGGCGTCGATCAGTCCCTCGACCAGATTGCCCTGACCCAGGGTGGTGATCAGCGACGCGGCCCGGTTGAGGGCGTAGATCACCCCTTCGGGATCGATGCCGCGTTCGAACCGGTAGGAGGCATCGGTGCTCAGGCCTGTTTTTTTGGACGTTTTCCGGATGCAGGCCGGGTCGAAATAAGCGCTTTCGATCAGAACCCGTGATGTGCCGTCATGGATTTCCGAATTCAGACCGCCCATGACGCCGGCCAGGGCCACGGGCTTTTCACCGTCGCAGATCATCAGCATGCCGCTGTCCAGACGGTGGGCCCGCTCGTCGAGGGTGGTGAAGGCCTCACCGTCCGCGGCGGCGCGCACCTCGATCCGTTGTCCCGCAAGTCGGTCGAAATCGAAGGCATGGAGGGGCTGTCCCGTTTCCATCATCACGAAATTGGTCACGTCCACGATGTTGTTGATGGGCTTGAGGCCCACGGACAGCAGCCGGTCCTGGAGCCAGAAGGGCGAGGGTCCCACGGTCACGTCGAAGACCAGGCGGGCCGCATACCGGGGGCACAGATCCGGATCCTTGATCGTCACCGAGGTGTAGGCGCTGATGTCCTTGTAGTCGCCGGACGGCGTAACCGTCAGGGGATCGGGGCGCTGAATCAGGGCCCGGTTCTCCTCGAAGGCGCCGATTTCCCGGGCGATGCCCATGACGCTCAGGCAGTCGGGGCGGTTGGGGGTCACGCTCACGTCCAGCGCGGCGTCGGAAAGGTTCAGGGCCCGGACCAGGGGGGTGCCCGGAGGGGCGTCCACCGCCAGCTCCATGATGCCGGACCGTTCGAGGCTCAATCCCAGTTCCGAGGCGCTGCACAGCATGCCTTCGGACCGTTCGCCCCGGAGCTTGCCTTTTTTGATCTGGATGCCGCCCGGAAGCACCGCGCCTTCGAGGGCGCAGGGAACAATCAGGTCCTTCGCCGCATTGGGCGCGCCGCAGACAATGGACAGCACCTCGCCGCCCACGTCCACCCGACACAGGCGAAGCTTGTCGGCGTTGGGGTGGGGCGCGATGTCGATGATCCGGCTGACCACCACCTTGTCCAGGGCGGCGAAACGGTCTTCCACCGATTCGATCTCAAGGCCGGTCATGGTCAAGGCCTCGGCCAGATCCGGTGTGCTCATGGTGATGGGAAGGTATTCTCGTAACCAGCTTAAACTGACTTTCATATCAGAACTGCCTTAAAAATCGTGAATCGTTTTCGAAGTATTTGCGGATGTCATCCACGCCGTATTTGAGCATGGTCAGCCGCTCCACGCCCATGCCGAAGGCAAAGCCCGTGTATTTGGCCGTGTCGTAACCGATGTTTTCGAACACCGCCGGGTGGACCATGCCTGCCCCGAGCACTTCAAGCCAGCCGGTCTGGGAGCAGACCCGGCAGCCCTTGCCCCGGCAGATCACGCAGCGGATATCGACCTCGGCGCTGGGCTCGGTGAACGGAAAGAAGCTGGGGCGAAAGCGCAGGCTGGTTTCCGGATCGAACATCTGATGGATGAAGGTGGTGAGAATGCCCTTCAGATCACCGAAGGAGCTGGTTTCATCGACCAGAAGGCCTTCGACCTGGTGAAACATCGGCGTGTGGGTCAGATCCGAATCGCAGCGGTAAACTTTTCCCGGGGCGATGATGCGTACCGGCGGGTCCTGCTTTTCCATCACCCGGGGCTGGGTCGGCGAGGTGTGGGTGCGGAGCACCGTACTGTCCGAAATGTAAAAGGTGTCCTGCATGTCGCGGGCCGGATGGTGCTTGGGGATGTTCAGGGCTTCGAAGTTGTAATAGTCGCTTTCGATTTCCGGCCCCTCGACAATTTGGAACCCCAGGCGGGTGAAGATATCGCAGATTTCCCGGGTGACCCGGGTCAGGGGATGCAGGGTGCCCTGGCGGACGGTGCGGCCTGGAAGGGTGACATCGATGCCCTCATCGGCGCCTTCGGCGGCCAGTTCGCACCGGCTGGCCGCATCCCGGAGGGCGGCCTCCAGGGCCTGTTTGACTTCGTTGGCCCGTTTGCCGGCCTGGGGCCGTTCATCGACGGGCAGTCCGGCCAGGTTGCGCAGGAATTGGGTGATCAGCCCCTTGCGTCCCAGGTAGGCGACGGAAAGAGCCTCAACGGCTTCCGGTGAATCGGCGCGCTCGATGTCTCTAAGGGCGTCCTGATAGATCTCTTCGATAGGTTTCTGCACGGTGTTTCTGCTCTGTGTTGTCGGTCCGGCCGCAGCCGGAACCGGGAACATGCCACATGCCGGTCCGTTCAGGCCCGGAAGGGTTCCCGGGCATCCGGAAGAACGGGGCCGGACACAATGAAATCATAAACAGGTAAAGGGAATGAAGCGATCGGCAGGAATGCCGCAAGCCGCTTGATTCCCTTTACAGGCAAATGAATGACTATGAAAGCTGCTGGGACGCCTGGCCGGCGATCTGGCTGAACGCCGCGGGATCGGAAATGGCCAGCTCGGCCAGAACCTTTCGATCCAGCTCGATATTCGCACATTTGAGCCCGTGAATAAACTTGCTGTAGCTCAGGTCGTTCATGCGGGCTGCGGCGTTGATACGGGCGATCCACAGGGCACGGAAATCGCGCTTTTTGGCTTTGCGGTCCCGGAAGGCATACATCAGGGCCTTGTCCACCGAGTCGGCGGCGGTACGGAACAGTTTGCTGCGGCCTCCGCGGAAACCCTTCGCCAGCTTGAGAATTTTCTTACGGCGTTGTCTTGCTTTGTAACCTCGTTTGATTCGCATGGTATACTATCTCCTCACACATCGAAAGCGATGTCATGACTATGGCTGAACATCAGGCCCCTACAGGTTGGGAAGCATCCGTCGGATGGCCTTGACGTTGGTTGAATCGATGATGTCACCCTGACGGAGCGACCGTTTGCGTTTGCGTGACTTGCTGGTCAGGATATGACCGGCGAAGGCCTTCTTGAATTTGAATTTTCCGGTGCCGGTGACCCTGAATCGTTTGGCGGCGGCTCTGTTGGTTTTGATTTTTGGCATTTACATTCTCCTTAAAAGACTCCATATGCGTTGTACAGTCATCGGAAACCCGGGCCTCCGAACAAACACATATGGCGCGAACCTGTGTTGACAGACCACGCCATTGGTTCCTGCATCGTTATCACTTTGGGATCATTGCCGAAAACGGCAGATGCCCCCGGTTTTCAGGAAAAAAACACGCGAACTACTTCGGCCCCAGAATCATGAACATCGCACGGCCCTCGAACTTCGGCATCTGCTCGACGACGGCGATCTCTTCCGTTTCAGCCGCAATCTGAGAAAGCAACTCTTTGCCCATGGCGGAAAGGGTGATTTCACGGCCCCTGAACACACAGGTGACCTTGACCTTGTTTTTCTTGGCGATAAATTTTTTGATATGGCCAAGTTTGGTCTGAAGATCGTTCTCCCCGGTTTTGGGTCTGACCTTGATTTCCTTGAGCTGAATGACCGCCTGCTTCTTTTTCGCCTCCTGCTTTTTCTTGGTCTCTTCGTACTTGTATCTGCCGTAATCCATGATTTTGCAGACGGGCGGAGACGCATTGGGCGAGACTTCAACAAGATCAAGGTTGAACTCATTGGCGGAAGCCAGAGCCTGATGAAGCGGCAGAATCCCCAGCTGGTTGCCCTCGGGATCGATCACGCGGACTTCCTTGGCCCTTATCTTCCTGTTAATGTTTGTCTGGTCGCGGTTGGGGTTAGCTATGCTTTCCTCCTCATGGTAACCTGTTATCGTATGCGGAAATGCCGATGGTAACGGGTGCATTTCACAATAAAATATTAACAACCGCTCTTCTTATAGAATAATTGTATGAAAAGCAAGAGAAAAAACGGCCGGCCGGGCAATCGCAGGGGAACGGATCAGCGGGCCGCCAGGATGTATCGGGCCAGGGGGCTGTCTTTCCAGTACCGGTTGTCGGGTTTTTGGAAAAAACGACGGAACAGCGCAAGGCTCTCCGCTCGCATCACGCCCGGCGTCAGCGTTAGATCCGCGTCGCGGTAAAGCGTGGGCAGCACGGACCGGTCGCAGGCCGTACCGCCTCCCATGGGGTCCTCAAAGGCGTAGACGATGTGACGGATACCGCAAAGGAGAATGGCGGCAAAGCACATCAGGCAGGGTTCCATGGTGGCGTAGACGATCATCCGGCCGCGTTCGTCCCGGCTGAGTCCGGGATCGAGGCGGCGAAGGGCGTTGATTTCCGCATGATCGATCTCGTTGGTCCCGTCCCCGGTCGTGCCCGTCCGAAGGCCCCGGGCGATGACGGTCCCGTGGTGGACGATCACGCAGCCCACGGGGAAGTCTCCGGCATCAAGGGCCGTCTCGGCGAGGATCAGCGCCTCGTGCATGAACAGGTTATGGTTCACGGCTCGATCCGGCAGATGTCGGTGTCGCAGGGGCAGCTGCCGTCCACGTCAAAGGCGTAGAGGATACGGGATTCCAGGCGGGCCCGATCGGGGCTGACCGGTTCCGGCGGATGCTCACGGCCCAGCCGGACCAGGGTCTCCCGGTCGGGAACGGCGTCGAGGCCCCGGCCCAGCAGCCGGCCGCTTTTGCCGTCCAGAATGTCGGCATCTTCCCCGTTGGTTACCACCACCCTGGGGATCTGGCGGCCGGATATCAGGCGGGACGCCGCAAGGGCCGGCCGGTGCCGGGTGATGATCGATCCGGGGCCGTATTTGACCAGCATCAGGTCCGTCCCGTCGATGCGCACGATGATATCGATTTTCAGACGGGCTTTTTTACCGGCGGTTTCGGCGGTGAGGGACACGTTCCGTATCAGCTCCCCGGGGGCGAACTGTCTGTCCTCGACCAGCAGCCGGGCGAGGTTCTGCCGGTAGCGTTCGTCATGGGTGTCGTCAAGGGTCTCGCCCGTCAGAACATCGACGAGGGTGCCCAGAATGAGATGATGATCGTTCATGAGTGTGATTTTAATCGAGGGCCTTCCGGATGTAAAGCGGTGATCAGATAATTTTTAGGTAATGGTTGTTAAAACCGTCGTTCTGATTTATATAACTCCTTTGAAAAAAATTGAAATTCGACAACCGTGGATGGTCGGTCATGGGCCGCAGACCAGTAAAGATCGGAATCTCATCATGTCTATCCGGGAAGAATTTGAAAAACGAGAACGGAAATTCATCTCCGAATTCGGCTGCCTGAGTTCGGAATCGCGCGGCCGGGCCCGTGAGGAGGACCCCTGTCCGATCCGGACCGCGTTCCAGCGGGATCGGGATCGGATCGTCTATTCCAACGCCTTTCGACGGCTGAAACACAAAACCCAGGTGTTTTTGTCACCCCTGGGCGAGCATTACCGAACCCGCCTGACCCACACCCTCGAGGTGGCCCAGATTGCCCGGACCCTGTCCCGGGCCATGCGCCTGAACGAAGACCTGACCGAGGCCATCGCCCTGGCCCATGATCTGGGGCATACCCCTTTCGGACACAGCGGCGAGACGGCGCTCAAGGAGATTTATTCCGTCGATTTTTCCCACACCAGCCAGAGTCTGAGGGTGGTGGACGTGCTGGAGAAAAACGGGGCGGGGCTCAATCTGACCTATGAGGTTCGTGACGGCATCATCAAGCACTCCAAGGGATTCGGTGATGTGATCTCCAAAAATCCCGATGATATGGCCTGCACCGTCGAAGGTCGGATCGTCCGGATCGCCGATCTGATGGCCTACCTGAACCACGACCTGGACGACGCCATTCGAAGCGGCGTGATCACCACGGACCAGATCCCCGAGGTGTGTCTGTCGGTGCTGGGCCACACCCATTCCCAGCGGGCCACCACCATGGTCACGGACCTGATTCAGTCGTCCCGGCCCGAAAACGGGGAGTTCTGTCTGAAGGTCAGCGACGCGGTCAAGCACGCCATGGGCGCGCTCCGGGAATTTCTCTACGAGAATGTGTACCGCTCGCCCCAGGTCCACGGGGAATTCGAAAAATCCATGAAGGTGCTCAAGGATCTGTACCTGTTTTATATGAACAGGGACAATGCCGACAGCTTCGAAGCCGAACTCGTCGGAATCGAAATGGAAGGCTGCGCGACAGACGAACCCCTGGACAGACGCGTGGCGGATCTGATCGCCAGCATGACCGACCGCCATGCCCTGGATCTTTATTCCAGGCTGTTCTTTCCCCTGCCCATGGTGTGATCGATGCGTCTTCTGAGCCAAATCATGCCGGACAATCACGGCCCCTGGCTTGAACGGATCGAGGCCCTCTTCGTCCGGATGGACGCGGCCTATGACCGGGTGGCCGAGGCATACGGCTTTCAATGCCGGGGCTGTGAGGACAACTGCTGCTTCAGCCGGTTTTACCACCATACCCTGCTGGAATACCTTTTTCTGCATCACGGCCTGGGAACCCTGGCCCCGTCCCGGCGGGAGGACATCCTGGCCCGGGCGAAAACGACGGCCGCCCGGATGGCCGGCGATGACCGGGACGGCGTGCTGCGCAAACGGCTCTGCCCCCTCAACGACAACGAACGCTGCCTGCTGTACGCCTACCGCCCCATGGTATGCCGCCTGCACGGGCTGTCCCATGAACTCTGCAAGCCGGGCGGGGAGCCTGTTCGAAGTCCGGGCTGTGATCTGTTTGTCCGACAGACCCGCGCCGTGCCCTACATCCCCTTTGACCGGACACCTTTATATATGGAGATGGCCCGTCTGGAACGGGACCTGAGGCGAGCCTCGGGCTTTTCAGGCCGGATGAACCACACCATCGCGGAGATGCTGCTGTTATGAAATCCGTGGATCCTCACGAGATAGACGCCCTGCCCGGACGACGCCTTGCGCCCGGCGATACCTTTCATTTCCGCTGCCATGAGGGGTTGTCCTGTTTCAACCTCTGCTGCCGGAATCTCAACCTGTTTCTGTATCCCTACGACCTTCTCCGCCTGAAAAACAATCTGGGCATCACGGCCGGTGCGTTCATCGACCGGTACACCGATATCGTTCTCCGGCCTGGGCACGCCTTTCCCGACGTTTTGCTCAACATGGCGGACAACGAGGAAAAGACCTGCCCCTTTCTGACCGATCGGGGCTGTTCGGTCTATCCGGATCGTCCCGACACCTGCCGGACCTTTCCCGTGGAGCAGGGGCTGTTGTTCGAGCCGGGGAGCGCGCCCAGGTCCGTGTCCTTTTTCAGGCCGCCGGATTTCTGTCTGGGGCGTCATGAATCCCAGGCTCATACTCCTGCGACCTGGGCCGCGGATCAGGACGCGGATACCCACAACCGGATGACGGCCCTGTTTGCGGAAATCAGACGGCTTTTCGATATGACCCCGCCTTTCGGCGCCGAAGGTCCCGGGGGGCCCCAGGGCAAAATGGCCTTCATGGCTCTTTTCAATGTGGATGATTTCCGGTCTTTCGTGTTTGAGAGCAGCTTTTTCAAGCGGTACAAGGTCAAAGACGAGCTGAAGAAAAAAATCCGCCGCAGCGATGTGGCGATGATGCTGTTCGGGTTCGAGTTCGTCAAGGTCGCTTTTTTCAGGATGACCTCACCGAAGCTGCGCCTGAAATAAAGGCTCCCCGGCGGCTTAGCGCGAGAGAGGAATCGCCGGTGACCAGTTCAGCCAGGCCGGGTCGGGATCATCGGCCAGATCGAATATCCGCTGTGCCGAGGCGGGCTCCCCCATGTCCGGCGGGTCCGGCGTGGCGAAGGCGATGCCGCCTTCGATCAGGGACGCCACGCTGTCCATATCGAACCTTACGCCCCGGAACAGACCGGCGTCGAGTTTCATGCCGCTGACGTTCCAGAACCGGCTGGTCGTTCGGACCAGAGGGGCGTATGCGTCGTCGACCACCGCGTCGATCAGGACATGGTCCGCCGCATCGGCCAGCCGGACAGACACCACCGTGCCCACCGTCACATCCTTGTAACGAATCGGATTGCCTGCCTTGATCGATCCGCGCCGGGGCGCACGAAGGACGATGGCCAGGCCGTCGGCGCGCCGGGCGTCAGCCGGCGGCCTGGTCAGCCCCGTGAATTGCCGTCCCGGATCCCCTTTCCCCGGCAGAACCGCCAGGTAGGGGCCGCTGATCAGGGTGTCGAGATGGGCGGTTTCCGTCAGCCCCAGGCTTGGCCCCACCACCCAGAACCGGCTGCCCTGCCGGGCAAGATCCCGGGCGTGGGGGTCGAGTTCGGCATAAACCGTCACCGCAGACAGATCCTCGGAGGGAACAACGGCGGTCACACGGCCCAGATCCACATCCCGGTACCGGATGGGCGCGCCGGGTTTCAATCCCCGGCCGCGATCGAACCGGATGGTGATGGGAATTCCGCCGGAAAGGGCCTGGTCGCGTGAGGCGTGCAGGGTGAACACCTGACGGGGATCGGCCGGCGGCCCCTGATTTCCCGGTGTTTCAAAGGCGATGCCCCCGGAAACCAGGCTCTCCAGGGATTCGGCCTGGATTTCCAGCCCCTTCAGACCTCCCTTGACCGTAATGCCGCTGCTGTTCCAGAAGGCCGTATTGGCGTGAATCAGACCGGTGTAAGGTTCCTCGACAATGGCATCGATCAGGACGGCGTCGCTGTGATCGGTCAGCCGATGGGTCAGAACCGAGCCCACCTTGAGTCCACGGTAAAGCAGGGGCGTTCCCCGGCTGATCGACGACAGGGTCGGGCTTTTCAGGGTGATGGCCAGGCCCGTGCGCCGTCCGTTACGGACCGGTGGATCTTTGAGGAGGGTGAAATGGGTTTTGGCCCGTCCGCCGAGTTCGAAATCCATCTCCAGGTAAACGCCCGACAACAGAGTGTCGAGTCCGGACACCTCGGTAAACGACAGGCGGGGTTTGACGGCCCAGAACCGGGTGCTTTCGTTGAGGGCCTCCTCGCTGCTCGGATCGAAAACGAAGTGGCCGACAATGCCGTCCAGCGATGTGCCGATGGTCAGCTCCTTGAGGAGGCCCACCGCCACCCCCTTGTACATCACTTTGGTTTTCCCGGGCGTGAGGCCCCCGGCCGAATCGAAGGCGATGGTGACGGGAATGCCCGCATGGGCGCTCTGGTAGTCCGTAAACAGCGTGAAGGTGTCGCCGTTTCGGCAGATCTCGCCTTTGGGGACGGTGTCCGTTTTCGGGTTGTGGAACGAGATCCCCCCGGCAACAATGGACATCAGCGATTCGGTGCGGAGCGTCAGCCCGCCCAAATCGCCGGACAGGGAGATGCCGCTGGAATTCCAGAACCGGGAACAGGGGGTTACCAGATCGGCATATTTGCTCTTGATGTGGATGTGGATGAGAAGACCTGTGTTGTCCGGGTTGAATTCGTAGCTCTGAACGCTGCCGACCACCACCTTGCGGTAGAGAATCGGGGTGCCCTGGCGGATGGAGCCCAGATCTCCGGAGGTCAGGGTCAGATGGAGGCCGGGTTCGGATCGGGGCAGGGGCGGCGGGGCGCTCAGGGCGTCGAAGGTCTTGCTCGGACGGCCCTTCCCCGGCCGGATTTCGATGTAGGCCCCGGACACCAGCGTCTCCAGGCCGGTGACGCCTTCCAGGGAGATCCGGGGCTCGACCAGCCAGAACAGGGTCTCCTCCCGCAGGACCGCCTCGGCGTTCCGGTTGACGGCCACGGTGGCGATGACCCCTTTGATGTCGTCGTCCAGCCTGAAGGACTTGAGATAGCCGATGATGACGCCTTTGTGCTTGACCTGGGTTTTTCCGGCCACCAGTCCCGCCCCGGAATCGAAATGGACCTGAACGATCAGATCCTTTTCGATAAACTGGTTGTAGATCAGAAAGCCGCCGATCAGAAGGGCGATCACAGGCAGGATCCAGACAAAGGAGAATCGTCTGGGCCGACGTAAAACGGCGTCACTGATGGTCGGGGTTTCGGTGCGGGCAAGGGGGGGCATGTCAGGTCTCCTTAAGGTCCCAGATCAGGCGGGTGTCAAAGCTCGAGGCGGCCAGAAGGGTGACGACGACCACGGCGGCGAAGGCCGTGGCGCCGGGCCCCGGGGTGACCGAAGACAGGCTGCCCATGTCCACCAGAGCCGTCAGAATGGCAATCATGAACAGGTCCAGCATGGACCACCGCCCGATCAGGGAAATGAACCGGTACATCAGGGTACAGTGATAGGCGCTGACCGCCCACCGCATCTGAACGCAGATAAGGAGAAATCCAAGGCCGATCAGTTTGAGAATGGGAACGACGATGCTGGCCAGAAAAACCAGCACGGCGATGGGCGTCATGCCGCTTTCCATCAGGGAAATGACACCGGAAATGATGGTGTCGGGCTCTCCTGCGCCTAAATACACCACCTCGGCGATGGGCAGGAGGTTGGCCGGAATCAGCAGCAGAAAGCCGGTGACCACCAGGGCCCAGGTGGTGGACAGGCCGGTGTGGGGAACGGGGCGAACCCGTGAGCCGCAGCGGGGACAACGGACCCGCCCGGATGTGTTCGGCACCAGCCTGAGGCAGGTTCTGCACAGAAGAAAACCGCTGGAATGAACCGTCGCAGGTGCGCTCATGGTGATCCCTCCCCGATCATGTCCCAGGCCTTGTGGGTGCTGAAGGCCGTCATGGCCAGGGTGGTCGCGGCCATGACACCGATAAAACAGTAAAGGCCCGTACCGGGCACCAAATCGCCAAAGTCCTTCATTTTGATAAAGGCAATCAGAATGCCGATCAGATACACGTCCAGCATGACCCATTCGGAAAGGCCCTGATACAGCCTGAGCAGCGGAACGATGAGGGGGCGGATGCGTCCGAGCTTCAGCAGCAGGGTGACGGCGCACAGAAGACTGAGGATGCCAAGGGGGGCCATCAGGCTGCACAGCAGGACCAGGCCGGCTGTCCACGGATCACCGTTCCGATAAATCTGGAACACGGCCCGGATCATGGTGCACCGGCCGCTTTGCCCCATGATGTTCAGTTCAAGAAGGGGGAGTCCGCCGGCGGGGACGAACAGAAGAAGCCCTGAAAGGCTCAGGGCCAGGGCCCGGGTGATACCGTCCTCACAGCCTTTGAACAAAAGGGCGCCGCACCGGGGACAGCAGCTGTCGTAGCGTCTGTTCACAGGATGCCGCCTGACCAGAAGGTCGCACTGGGGACATCCGAGCAGGGACTCGGCGTGTGGGGGGAAACGGGTATCCATGGTTGTCGTGTCGTGATCCGGCAGTGTGTCGTTAAACGATCTTTGCAAAAACGAATGCACCCAGAATGTCAAAACACGCGACGATTTTCAAGCCTTTTCACACGTCGTCTTCACCCCGGGGCATGGGAGGGACCGCCTCACCGCCCAGAACATAGCCGCCGTCCAGGCGGATGACCGAGCCGGTCATGAACGGGGCCTCGTCGATGAGGAACAGGCAGGTTTTCACCACATCGTCGATCTGTCCGATGCGACCCAGAAGGGTGTGACGGACCAGATCCCGGCGGATCGACTTGGGCAGCAGGCCCCAGCCCCGTGTCCCGGTTCCGTGACGGGTGTCGATCAGCCCCAGCATGATTTCATTGACCCGGAGATGCGGGGCGCCCAGGCGGGCCCAGGTTTCCGTCAGCAGGGAAATGCCCCGGTTGAGGGCCGCATAGCCGTCGTTGAACAGATAGCCGGCGGGGCCCGTCCGGCCGATCCGGCCGGCGATTGACGAAAAATTGATGACGCAACCGTCGGGGGACTGCATCAGGTAGGGGAAGGCCGCGTCAAAGACCCACCGTTTGGCGCGCAGGGTGGTTCCCATTTCAAGATCCCACTGATCCCGGGTGTAGGCCCCGTGGACGATGGGCATGCCGCCGCGTTCGATATTGTTGATCAGGATATCCAGGCGGCCGAACCGCCTGATCACCGACGCGATGAGGGGGGCGACGGACTCGGTGTCCAGGAGGTTGACCCGGATGATCTCATGATCGGTTCCGGTTTCGGAAAAATCCCGGGTCATGTCGGGCAGGCTTTCTTCCCAGTCGTGCCAGGTCAGGGCGGTGCGAATTCCCCGCCGGGCCAGGGCCAGGCCGATCTGCTTTCCGATTCCCTTGACGGCGCCGAGCACCAGGGCCACCCGTTGTTCGGCAGTATGGACGGGGCCGGTGTGCGTCATGGTTTGAGCGGGGTTCCGAACAGTTCGGATGTGACCCAGGCCAGGCCGAGGTCGAGAACGGTCGGGTCGTCGGTGCGGAGTTTTTCGAGCAGATCGGGGCCGATCAGGTCCGGGTCGATCAGCGCGTCGTTAATAACGGCGTCCCGGAATCCGTCCACGTTGTAGCAGCCCAGAATGAATTTTTCGCGGTAGGGGGTGTCCAGGTATCCGGGCATGATCTGCTGTTTCATGCTGATCAGCTCGATCATCTTGTCGTTGTATGTGTTATACGGCAACAGGCCCTGGTCGGCGACAAACCGGCGGACCGTCACGGGCGTGCCCCCGTCGAAGCCCCGGCATACGGGATCCTCGATCAGGGCGTAATGCTCCCGGATCTCGAAGGTTGTGCGCGACCGGGAGATGGCCCGGGCCAGGGGAAAGAGGCGGCAGGCCGCGGGGCGGTCATCGTAGACCGTACAGCCCGCATCGCTTACAAAGGGGCATCGATGGCCGTCGGAGGCCCGGGTCCTGAAGGAAACCACGGGAAGACCGGTGCTGTCTCCGCCGTAGATAATGGTGTAGGTGTCCAGAAACACGTCCGAGCGCATGCCGAGGCGGTTTTTGAGCCGGACGATGTCATAGGGGTAAAGGAACTGGTTCAGGTCCCGGCAGCATTCGTTGAAGCAGGAAAGCGAGGGGCCGCAGGAAAACGTAAACGTATCGTCAATGCCGATTAATTCGGGTTCGTCACTCATGGTCATCTCCGTCGGTTAACGGCCGCGCCGGTCGTTCTCACGGTCGGGCGGGCCAATCATTTCCGATCACAGCTACCATGTCTGGAATCTATGTCAATGATTTTTTAAGGGCACGCTCCGAAGGTGACCGCTCACGACCGCTGCGATTCCCTGGGCGGATCGAAAGGGCATATGTAGTGGTAAATCCTTTGTCGTTTTCCAGATATGGTGATAGTTGCCGAGACCTGTCGGACAGGCCTGTTTTAATGGTCCGACGAGCCTGAAAATTCTTGACATCGATCAGGCCCGGTGATAACTTTGCGCTTTGATTATGGTAGGGTAGAGCCTTTTGGAACGCCCGCTTTAACAGCATAATCAATGTGTTAGAAGTATGAAAAACGGAGAGGGCGCCGTTCGGTGACCTTCTTCCATCGCATAACAATCAGTTTTAGTTTGGAAATTGCCAGGAAGTGTATCATCTTCCGGCGAATTGTTGTGAGCGGCGATACGGTAAGTGTGCCTGTATCGCCAAACAGTTAACGCGGGTGTTGATTGGTTGCACGTTCAATACCGAATTAGGGAGGTATAATTAATGCCAAGCTATGTAATCGCAGAAAAATGTGACGGCTGTAAAGGCGGGGACAAAACTGCATGTATGTACATTTGTCCGAATGACTTGATGGTGCTCGATGCCACTGCAATGAAAGCCTACAACCAGGAACCGGATCAGTGCTGGGAATGCTTTTCCTGTGTAAAAATCTGTCCGTCTCAGGCCGTTGAAGTTCGTGGCTACTCCGACTTCGTACCCCTGGGAAGCAGCATCGTTCCGATGATGGGTACCGAAGATGTCATGTGGACCTGTAAATTCCGTAACGGCGTTGTAAAACGCTTCAAGTTCCCCATCCGTACCACTCCTGAAGGCGCCGCCAATGAATACGGCAGCCTCAAGGGCAAGGATCTGGACAGTTGCCTTCTTTCTACGGAAGAAGCTGAAGGCGTCACTCTGGCCGTGCCCACTCAGCTTGCTTAGTATCTGAGACACTGAGTTGGAATCATTCGTCCAAATTACGACTATGACAATCTTAAGGAGGAAGTAATATGGCATTACCGAATAAACCTTTGGGAGAGCTTAAAGCCGTTAGAGATCCTGAAGTTATCGAAAAAGAAGTTGACATTCTCATCGTGGGCGGTGGTATGGCTGCATGCGGTACCGCGTTTGAAATCAAGAAATGGGCCAGCGACGACACCAAGATCCTTCTGTGCGACAAAGCCGCCATGGAACGTTCCGGCGCTGTAGCCCAGGGTCTCTCCGCCATCAACACCTACATCGGTGAAAACGCCATCGAAGACTACGTCCGCATGGTCCGTAACGACCTGATGGGTATCGTTCGTGAAGACCTGATCTATGACCTTGGCCGTCACGTTGACGATTCCGTTCATCTGTTCGAAGAATGGGGCCTTCCGATGTGGAAAAAATCCCCCGAAGGAAAGAGCATCGACGGTAAAAAAGGTCTGCAGTTCGGTACGCTGAAATCAGGTGCCGCTCCTGTTCGTACCGGTAAATGGCAGATCATGATCAACGGCGAATCCTACAAGAGAATCGTTGCCGAAGCCGCCAAAAAAGCGCTGGGTTCCGACAACATCCTCGAACGCGTGTTCATCGTTGAACTGCTCAACGACAAAAACAACCCCAAGAGAATCGCCGGCGCCGTCGGTTTCTCTACCCGTGAAAACAAAGTCTACATCATCAAATGCAAAACCATGATGGTTGCCTGCGGCGGCGCGGTTAACATTTACCAGCCCCGTTCCGTTGGTGAAGGAAAAGGCCGTGCCTGGTACCCCGTATGGAATGCCGGTTCCACCTACACCATGGCCCTCCGTGCCGGTGCCGAACTCTCCATGATGGAAAACCGTTTCACCCCGGCCCGTTTCAAAGACGGTTACGGCCCCGTTGGTGCCTGGTTCCTCCTGTTCAAAGCCCATCTTGAAAACGGTCTCGGCGAAAACTACGCCGCTTCCGACAAAGCCAAGGCTGAACTCCAGAACTACGCTCCCTACGGAACCGCTCCGATTACGCCGACCTGTCTGCGTAACCATCTGATGCTGTTCGAAATGAAAGCCGGTCGCGGTCCGATCATCATGAAGACCTCTACCGCTCTCCAGAAACTCGGTCAGACCATGGACAAGAAAGAACTCAAACATCTGGAATCAGAAGCTTGGGAAGACTTCCTTGACATGACCTGCGGTCAGGCCAACCTGTGGTGTGCCACCAACACCGAACCGGAAAAGAAAGACTCCGAAATCATGCCGACCGAACCCTACCTGTTGGGCTCACACTCCGGCTGCTGCGGTATCTGGGTATCCGGTCCGGACGAACCCTGGGTTCCCGATGCATACAAGATCAAAGCCCTCAGCGGTAAAGTCTACAACCGTATGACCACGGTCGACGGTCTGTTCACCGCCGGTGACGGTATTGGTTGCTCCGGTCACAAATTCTCCTCCGGTTCACACGCCGAAGGCCGTATCGTCGCCAAGGAAATGGTTAAATACATCCGCGACAATGCCGACTTCAAACCCGAACTGGCAGAAAGCAAGGAAGAACTGGTCAACCTCGTATGGAAACCCGTTCAGGTTTACCTGGATCACTGCAACTACACCACCGCCGTTGATCTGAACCCCAACTACGCGAAACCGGCCGGTATGGCTCTTCGTCTGATGAAAGCCACCAACGAATACGGCGGCGGTACGGCAACGTACTACCAGACCAGCAGCAAGGCCCTCGACATCCTGATCGACGACCTTCTGTTCATGATGCACGAAGATACCGAAAAACTGGCTGCCGGCGACCTTCACGAACTGATGAGATGCTGGGAAATCTTCCACCGTATCTATACGGTAGAAGCCCATGTTCGTCACATCCGTTTCCGTAAGGAAACCCGCTTCCCCGGTTTCTACTATCAGGCGGATTATCCCGGACAGGACGATGCCAACTGGTTCTGCTTCGTGAATTCTTCCTACGACAAGAAAACCAAAGAGTGGAGCCTCAAGAAACAGGAATACGTGAAAATCATTTCCTAATCGTGAGATACGACTCTGAGTGACTAATGCAGGCCTCCAGGTGTCACCGATGCCTGGAGGCTTTTTTCGTTAAATTCAAGGCGGGTGTGTGATGCGACCGCAGGCGGTGGACATGGCCGTGTCCAGATTTTTAAGGGTTTTATAACAAGACGGTCACCCGGAATAAAACCCTTCGAAATATGGGCACGCGGAACAGGTGACCTGGACCATGGCCCACGGACGGCATAAAACCCTGTCAAAGGTTTAGCGATATGAACATTATTTTTTTAATTTTATGCATGGAGGGATAGCATGACAATAGACAAAGCAGCCCCTGCTAGTGCGAGTATTCTGGTTGTTGGCGGCGGGATCAGCGGACTGACCACGACCCTCGAAGCCGCCGAGGCAGGCTACGAGGTTCTTCTGGTTGAAAAAAATCCGTACCTGGGTGGACGAGTCATTCAGCTCAATCAGTATTTCCCCAAACTCTGTCCTCCGACCTGCGGTCTTGAAATCAATTTCAGACGCGTCCGGGACAATAAAAAAATCAAAGTTCTGACCATGACGGAAGTGGAAAAGGTCGAGGGAACCAAGGGCAATTACGAGGTTACGCTCAAGATCAGTCCCCGCTACGTCAACGAAAACTGCACCTGTTGCGGCGCCTGCGCCGAGGTGTGCGAGACGGAAATCGAAAACGAATTCAATTTCGGAATGAACCGGAGCAAGGCGGCCTACCTTCCCACGGAAATGGCGTTTCCGGCCCGCTACGTGATGTCTCCCGAAATCAGCGCCGAAGACAAAAAGAAGGTTGAGGAAGCCTGTAAATACAAGGCCATCGACTTTTCCATGGAAAGCAAAACCGTGACCATCAAGGTCGCCGCCGTTGTCTGGGCCACCGGCTGGAAACCCTACGACGCTACCAAGATCGACAATCTGGGCTTCGGACGTCACCAGAACATTATCACCAACATGATGCTTGAGCGCATGGCGGCCGTCAACGGACCCACCGAGGGAAAGATTCTCCGTCCGTCCGACGACAAGGCCCCCAAAACCATCGCCTTCGTTCAGTGCGCCGGATCCCGTGATGAAAATCACCTGCCCTACTGTTCGTACATCTGCTGCATGGCGTCTCTGAAACACGCCACCTATCTTCGCGCCCAGTATCCGGATGCGGAAATCACCATTTACTACATCGATCTGCGCGCACCCGGCCAGCGGTATGAAAAGTTCTACAAAATGCTCAAGGACGACCCCAAGGTTTTCTTTGTCAAAGGCAAGGTGGCGGACGTCGCCGAAGCGGACAACGGAAACATCACCGTGACCGCCGAAAATGCCGTGACCGGCGAAAAGGTCAGACAGACCGTCGATCTGGTCGTTCTGGCCACCGGTATGGAGCCGACAGCTGCATCGGATAGACCCAATGCGGATCTCGTGATTACCGAAGACGGGTTTATCGTCAACGACTTCAACAAGGGCGGTATGTTTGCCGCCGGATGCGCCAACAAGCCGGCGGATGTTGTATCTTCAAACCAGAATGCGACAGGCATGGCCCTGAAAGCCATTCAAACCGTTGTGGGGAGGTAGAATCGATGAGCAATAAACTCGGTGTTTTTATATGCAAAGGTTGTGGGATCGGCGAATCCATCGATTGTGACCAGCTTGTCAAAGTAGCGGCCGAAAAGCGCGCCCCGGCGGTAATTCATGACTGCCTGTGCAGCAAGGACGGCCTTGAGGTCATCAAGAAAGGCATTGCCGACGGTATCAATTTCCTGTCCATCGTCGGATGTTCCAAGCGAATCAATTTCGACATCTTCCAGTTCGACGGCTGCATGGTCGATCGCGTGGCCATGAGAGAAAACGTGGCCTGGACCATTTCCCGGGAAAAATATCCCAAGAAAACCGAAAACGACGACGATTACTTTGTGGACAACGTCCAGCTGGCCGCCGACGACTACATCCGCATGAGTCTGGCCCGTCTGGAAAAAGTCAAGATTCCCGAAGCGTTCAAGCTGGAATCCATCTCCAAGAAAATCCTGGTCATCGGCGGCGGTATGACCGGTATGAGCGCCGCTCTGGATGCGGCCAAGGCCGGATACGACGTGACCATCGTCGAAAAGAACGGCTCCCTGGGCGGGTATGCGGCTAAAATGCGCAAGCAGATGCCCGTGGCCGAACCCTACGACGCATTGATTCCTCCCATGGTGGCGGACAAGATCAGTGAAGTCCAGGCCATGAAAAACATCACCGTGAAAACCAACACCGTGGTGGCCCGTCTGGCCGGCCAGCCCGGTGAATTCACCGTGACCCTGAAAAAACCCGGTGAAAGCATTGAATTCGACGTCCCCTTTCCTCTGCCCGACGAGATGAAGGTCGATGAGAACGGCAAGGAGTATGATGCCGACAAGCTCTTCGAAATCTACCAGGAATACAACAAGGGCCGGAAAGACGTCCTGACCCTGGATCCCAACGGTGAGCTGTTCGGCGCCGTGATCCTGGCCGCCGGCTGGAGACCCGACGTGCTCAAGGCCGATCAGTTCGCCCATCTGGGCGTGGGAGACGCCGACGTGATCACCAACGCCCAGTTCGAGGAAATGGCCGCCAAGGGCAAGATCGTCCGCCCCTCCGACGGCAAGGAAGCCAAAAGCGTGGTGTTCATCCAGAGCCCCGGCAACGGGGACGACCGCGACTTCAACTACGCCGGTTCCGTGACCAGCATGGTGGCCCTCAAACAGGCCAAATACGTGCGTGAAGACTACGAAGACGGTAAAGCCTACGTGATCTACCAGCACATGAGAACCCCGGGACTCACCGAAGGCTTCTACAAGAACATGCAGCAGGACCCCGGCGTGTTTCTGACCAAGGGCGACGTGACCGCCGTGGAAAAGAAAGGCGGCCGGCTGATCGTTTCCGCCAAGGACACCCTTCTGGGTGAAAGCATCGCCATCAAGGCCGACCTGGTGGTCCTGGCCGCCGGTATGGTTCCGGCGACCGTGGATGATCCCGTGGTCAACATGGCTTACCGTCAGGGCCCCGGCTTCCGTGACAATGCCATCTTCGACGGCTATGCGGACTCCAACTTCATCTGCTTTCCCTACGAAACCCAGCGTACCGGCATTTATGCCGCCGGTGCCGTTCGTCGGAGCATGACCATCGAAGAGTCCATGGAAGACGCCGCCGGCGCCGCCCTCAAGGCCATTCAGTGCATCGATTCGGTCAACCGCGGCGTGTCGGTTCATCCCCGCTCCGGCGACATGACCTTCCCGGATTTCTTCTTCCAGCGCTGCACCCAGTGTAAACGCTGCACCCAGGAATGCCCCTTCGGCGCCCTGGACGACGATGCCAAAGGCACGCCCAAGCCCAACCCCACCCGCTGCCGTCGCTGCGGAACCTGTATGGGTGCCTGCCCCGAACGTATCATCGGCTTTGCCGACTACAACATCGACAGCATCGGTTCCATGGTCAAGTCCGTCTGGGTTCCCTCGGAAGACGATTACTACAACGCGCCCATGAGAATCCTGTGTCTGTACTGTGAAAACGACGCCATGCCGGCCCTCGAAATGGCCGCCATGAGAAAATCCCAGATCGATCCCCAGGTGCGTTTCATTCCGGTTCGCTGCCTGGGCTCCGTCAACACCATCTGGATCAAGGACGCCCTGGCCCAGGGTATGGACGGTGTTTTCCTTCTGGGTTGCAAACACGGTGACGATTACCAGTGCCACTTTGTCAAAGGCAGCGAACTGGCCGACGTCCGTATGAGCAAGATCGGTGATGCCCTCGAAAGCCTCGCCCTCGAACTCGAACGCGTGGCTCAGTTCGAAGTGGCCATCGATGATTACGACAAGGTTCCGGCCATCATCAACGACTTTGTCGCCAAAGTCGTGGCCCTGGGACCCAACCCCTTCAAAGGGTTCTAATCAACGGATAATTTAGATCAGCCCGCGCACGGCGATGCCGTGTGCGGGCTCCTGAATGTTTTTAATATCAGAGAAATTGGGAGGCATGAACATGTCAAATCAATACCTTATACAGCCTGATCTGACCTTTATCGACGAGGTGATGGCGCTCGGCGGAGACACACTCAAGAAATGCTTTCAGTGTGCCACCTGCTCGGTGGCCTGCCCCATCGCTCCGGAAAACAGCCCCTTCCCGCGCAAGGAAATGATTGCCGCGTCCTGGGGTCTGAAAGACAAACTGGTAAGCAGTGCCGATATCTGGCTCTGCCACCACTGCGGCGACTGTACGGCCCTGTGTCCCCGCGGCGCCAAGCCCGGTGAAACCCTGTCGGCCATCCGGTCTTACGCCATCAGCGACTACGCAAGCTCCGTTCCCGTGGTCGGCAAGCTGGCCAAAATGGTGACCAACCCGAAAAAGCTGGCGATTCTGACCGCCGTTCCCGCCGTCTGGCTGGCCCTGATGGCCTTCATCACCATGGTTCTCGGCAAGGAAGGCGGCATCATGGACAAACTCTTCCACGCCGTGGGCGTTCACTGGATTCATCACACCGACGCCCCCATCGCCCAGGCCCGGTTCATTTCCTCCTGGCTGGTGGATTTTACCTTTGTGCCGATCTTCACTGCCAGCATTCTGGCCTTCGCCTACGTTTTACGGACGATGCTCAAGGACATGCACGCCAATGCGGTGGCCGAAGGCAAAACCGATAAAGACACCCTGGATTTCAAAGCCTATTTCAAAACCATGCCCGCCGTGATCAAGAAAGTTCTCAGCCACACCCAGTTCAACGAATGCGGTGAGAACAAGGCCCGCGGCACGGCCCACATGATGGTCCTGTTCGGCTTCATCGGCTGCTTTATCGTTACCAGCATCGGTTTCTTCTTTCTTTACATCCTGGGCATCCCCGGTCCTTACTCCCAGCTCTGGCCCTTCAAATGGCTGGGCAATATCTCCGGTATCGCCATCGTGATCGGCGCGGCCCTGATGATCAAGGAACGTCTGGCGGACAAAGATTTGAGCGCTTACAAAGACTGGTACCTGCTGGGTCTGGTACTGATCCTCGGCGCCACCGGTCTTCTGACCCAGATGGCCCGTCTGGCCGGAATGGAATTCATGACCTATGCCATTTACTATGTGCATCTGATCTGCGTGTTCCATCTGTTCGCCTATCTGCCCTTCTCCAAGCTGGCCCATGCCGTTTATCGGTTTGCCGCCATGACCTATGCGGAGTACGCCAACCGCAAATAGGCCGGGACGGTTCTGATGTTACGACAAAAGGAGAGGGCTTGCCCTCTCCTTTTTTTATGGTATAGTCGAAAAAACGGTCCGTTTCTTCCCGCTCTCACCCAAGACCCGACGAGGGCTGAGGCCCTGAATGAAAAAACCGTGGACGGTCACGGTCGAGGGGGATCGGGCCGGGGCCGCGATTGTGGCTGCCGTGATCGCGGGTGTTTCGGCGTTCAGTCGGACGTGCTGCCGAAGGCGGCCGCAACGGCGCCCGACGTTTTCCCATCAGAAGGACCGATAGCGCCATGACCATGACAACCCCTGCTGCCGCCTATAGGGATGCCTTTGATTTTGACGCCTGCACCGGTTGCGGCAAATGCCTTGCCGGATGTGCATTCAAGACCCTGACCCCCAAAGAGGCCGGACAGGCCATGGCGGGGTTGAAGCGGGGCGATGTGTCCCTCTGCGATGCCATGCTGGACCAGTGCACCTTTTGCGGCGTCTGCGATCAACGCTGCCCCGTGGGCGCCAGGCCGGCGGCCCTGATGCTCGAACGCCTGAAAGACCGCCGGGCTCGCGAGTCGTCCATGGCTCCCTCCCTGGCCTACGTGTTCAACGGCCTGGCACCCAAAGGCTTCCGCCACAATCTTTTCCGTGACATCTACAGCGGCTTCGGAGCCGGGGAGAAGGCCATTCTCGTCGACTGGTCCGAACCCACGAACGACCCCGGCAGGGACCTGCTCTGGTGCGGCTGCGGTGTGCGCATGTTTCCCGGGGATATCGCCCGCTCCCGGGTGTTTGAATCCTTGCCCAAGTTTGGCGGTGAGCATGATTGCTGCGGGCTGTTTGCGGCACGATGCGGCCTTTACGATGAGGCGCGATCGATCGTCGACCAACTGATCGACCGTCTGTCGTCAGGACGGTTCAACCGTCTGGTGGTCATGTGCGGATCATGCCTTGAAATGTTCCGGGTGACCCTGCCCGAGTACTTCGGCCGGACCTTTCCGTTTGAAACCGTTTCCGTCTATGAGTATCTGGAAGACCGGCTGCGTGAGGGAACGCTGTCAATCCGGCGCCGGGTGCCGCGGGGCGAGGACGATGTCTGCCTGACCGACGCCTGTCACGGTCATGCCCTGGGCGACGACTACCTGGACAGGGTCCGCAGGCTGGCCGATGCCGTCGGCTACCGGGTGACGGAACTTGAACATAACCGGGACAATCATGCCTGCTGCGGTCTGACCGGTTACTTCCGTCACGGTCGGCTTACGGACCTGTATGACGCCGGACGCGTGAAAGCCCGCGATATCCGGCAAAGCGGTAAAACTCATATCCTGTCCTACTGTCAGGGCTGTTTCATGGGGACCCATCTTCTTCAGAAAGGAACGGCCCATTATCTGCTTGAAACATTGATGTGGGCCCTGGGTGATGACATCCGGACGCCTCAGAAGACCATTGTGCGCCGTTCGCTGACCGCAAGGGGGACGCTCAACATGATTCGCGTCGCTCCGTCGGCGCTGACCGGTTTTTTAGGCCGATAAGGCCAACGTCCATTCGGAGGGTGCGATGAACCATCTGATGATACGGGTGATTTGGATTTGGATCGTGATGTCGGGCATCGCCCAGGCCGGTCAGGGCGAGTGGATATCTCTGGCGGCGGGCCTGACCGTGGAGCCCTATGTGATCGAAAAAGACGATGGCGGCTTCGAAGTCGACATTGTTCGGGCCGCATTGAAGCAAACGGGATATCAAGCGCGCTTTTTGTATGAGCCTCTTTTGAGAACCAAGGCGTCGTTTGAAGAGGGGCGTGTGGACGGTGTGATGACCGTCAAGGCCAATTATCCCGAAATCCGAAAGGCGTTTTTGTCCGATGAATACATCACCTACCATAATGTGGCCGTCAGCCTGCGATCCCGGAATCTGGCCGTCACCGCGGTGACGGATCTGGCCGGAACATCCGTCGACGCCTATCAGCAGGCCCGATTCGCACTGGGGACCGACTTTATGGCCATGGCGGATAACAACCCCCTGTATCATGAAATGGCCAATCAGAGGAATCAGGTGGCCAAACTCTATGCCGGTCGCACCGATGTCATCATTCTGGACAAGCGGATTTTTCGATATTATCGGAATGAGCTGGCCAGTTCATCAGACAGAATGACCCGGGCACTTCCCCTGAATGAGCCGGTAACGATGCATGACCTGTTCGAGCCGAGCCGTTATATGGTGGGATTTCGTCTGGAACGCCACCGAAACGCCTTCAACGAGGGCCTGTCCGCGATCAGGGAATCCGGACTCTATGATCGTATCATTGCCGGTTACCTCGGGACGGAGAAGTGACTCGAACAGGCCCCTTCGACTCGGACGGGAGATTGCGGACATACGGCCAAACCGTCGATATATGACGGATGTTGAACACCGTTGATCAATCTGTCCCTGTGTCGTACGGCCGGCCTGCGGAGTCGATAAAACAACCGCCTCCGCCGTCCGAACTGTCCGTATCGCCGGCCGCATCATTTCCGGACGTCTCGTCGATCGCATGGTCGGCCGGCGTCAGGTCGCACAGAACACTGTCGTCCCCCACATAGACCGTTGTGACGACGGCGTCACCGAGGCGGGCACCGCTGAAGGTCACCTCAAGGACGCCCGATTCGACGGGCAGGGCATAGCCGCCGCTGTCGGCGGTGACAGCGAAATAGGTCCCCCGGTCGGGGGTGACGGTGATGCCTTCAAACCCTTCCCCCGGATCATACGTCGCATTGCCGTTGAGGTCTTCAAAGACGGTGCCAACCAAAAAACGATTGTGGTGATCGGGGATGTCTTCACGGGCATGGGCATAGTTGCCGGTCGTGACAAGGGGGCCGACCCGGGTCCCGTCGTCTGTCTCGCTGACCATGGATAGCCCCGCATTGGTATAGTCGCCGTCCATGGACATGACCGCCAGCCGGTGACCCCGGCCCGGCTGCATGCCGGTGTCGTCGCCGCCGCCCCAGTCGATATTGAATCCCGCGTGACCGTGGACCGCATGCTTCGCGTAGGAAAAAACATTGCCGCGAAGCGCGGTGAAAGAGAAACCGGCGGACGTCACCCGTGCGAACTGATCGGTGTGGTCCTGGGCGTCCCGGGCGATCAGATCGTCCGAATGAGCCTTCGCCGCCGCGTAAAGACGGACATCGAAGGCGGCAGGAGGCCTGGCTTCGATCGCTGCAAATTCGTCACGGAGAAGATCAAGGTCGACATTGAAATACGCCACGGCGCCAATCACATCGGGATCACCCGAGTTTGCGAGCCATTCGCCTTCCCGGGCCGGATTCGCCCGGGCGCGGTTCATCAGCCAGAGCAGCTGCTGTTCATGGGGGTCGGGATGACGGTTGTCCGGCGTTTTATGAAACGTCCACTCCACAGAGGGAACCGCTTTGGCGGTTTTCGGGGCGGATCGCAGGGGTCGGGGGGCCTCTGATCTGATCATCGGCGGATTCGGCTCCGGCATATCCTCCGGAACGGTCCACGCCACGGCCTCTCCCGGGGCCGCGGCAATCAGCAGGGCGAAGATTCCCGTGACGAGTCGTTTGAGCGATACGGCGAGTGTACCCATGATCTATTCTCCCTACCGACGTGACAAACGTCGATTCAAAGGCCCGGCAACGTTTCCGTCTGTTTCAATTCATGCTGTAACATAAGGATTTATTAAACAAGAATCGTGCCGCAATGTCAAAAAACATAGTCATCACCCCCTTGCGTATCGAGGGCCATCGGTTGAACCCATTTCCCTTTCGAGAAGACAGAGCTTCCGCATGCACCGACGTCGTCTTTTTCTTTGAAACAAAGACCTTACAAAACTTTTACTTATGGTTGATTTTCGGGGCCGGCCCATTGCTCGGTAAAACGGGTCCGCCAAGAGGCCTGAAAAAAAAGGCCGCGGCACGCCAGGGGATTCTACCCGGTTGCAGCCGGGGCAGGTCGGGGCCGGGGCGCTGCGGCGAGACGCGGGGAAAAGCGTTGACGCCGCCCGGCTTATCCGGTTAAGTGCGGGTAGACATGACCGAAAAACGACGGACGGTGCTCCGGCCGTCGCTGACCCTCGCTCGTATGGAAACGTCAATCATGAAAAAAAAATACTACATCGTCTACAATCCGGTGACCTACAACCTGATGGACAGTATCGGGGTCTGCAAGACCCCCCTCGAGCTTCTGGGATACATCGCCAACCGCGACGTGCGGGATCTGTCCGAAGCGACCTATCTGGATTTTCTGGATTTCGACCCCCGAAAGGAAAAGATGGGCATGGTCGAGACCTTCGCCATCGAAGGGTATGCCATCATCTACATCGCCAATCAGGTGGCGAAATTCGCCCCCGATGCCCAGGTGATTCTTTCCGACGGCTTGAGAAACCGGATCCGGGACCTGATCATCGAACACGGCAAGCCCGAGGCCGTGCTGATTTCCTCGATGAGCTCCAACTTCCCCACCACCGTCTGCACGGCCATCGCCCTCAACCAGGCGAAGATACCGGTCGTCATCGGGGGCATCCATGTGTCGACCAGCGGTCAGGACGTGGATCTGTTCATCCGCAGGTACGTGCCTTATCCGGAGCTTGTCACCTATGTGCGGGGGGGCGGCGACGCCGATGTGATGGGACGGGTGATGCGGGATCTCTCGCGAAAAACCCTCAAGGATCATTACACCGGGTACAAGATGATCGAGGACAGGGTCTGGGGGCGGCCGAACATCACCGGCATGCCGCCGATGAAACTGAATTTCCTTCGGCGTTTTCCCCTGGTGGGCAACCTGATGGCCGAGAAAATCAGGATCAACCCCACGGCGCCCTACCTGGGCTGTCCCCATTCCTGCAGTTTCTGTTCGATTTCCAGCCTGCCCAAAGACCTGCGCCGGTTCACCCTGCGAAGCGCCGACGATTTTGTCAATGAAATCGAACACCTTCAAAAAGACGGGGTGACCCTTCAGAACCGCCTGTTTTTCTTTCTGCCCGACAACATCCTTCTGGGCGGCAAGCGGCTGGAGGAGATGCTCGACCGGATCATCGCCCGAAAGCCCAGGATCAATTACACGGTGCAGACCTCCATCGAGGTGGCCGATAACGACCGGCTTTTGCGGAAACTCCGGCTGTCCGGCGCCTCCCATTTCTTTATCGGCTTCGAATCGCTGGACATACGAAACCTCAAGGCCGTGGGGAAAAGCGTGGTCCGCGACATCGAGAAAAGCGGACAGACCGTCCGGCAGTACTATTCCGAGCGCATCCGGAAAATCCAGCGCCACGGCATCGCCATCCACGGGGCCTTCATCCTGGGCCTGCCCTACGACGTTTTTCATTCCATCTACGACAACACGGGCCACGAGTACGGCAGGTTCTGCGTGGAGCACCACATCGGCATCCAGGCCACCCCCCTGTCGGATTTGCCGGGTTCCCGGGATTTCATCGAAAGCCAGAAGACCGAACGGTATCTGTGGGCGAAAAACGGCACCATGGATTACCTGATCAGCCTGGTGGTCTGCGACCTGACCGAAGGCAACCGGATTCCCTCGGAGCGGCTCAAGAACAGCCCCCTGGTGGTGCTTCACATGGCCTACGAGGCCATCAACCATGTGGGCCAGATGAAAAGCGCCTTCAAAAGCGCGTTCTACATGATGGTGAAAAGTTTTCTCTATCCCACCCAAAGCGGCCGGGACAGTTTCAGGGCCAGGCTCAACGACATGTTCGTGGGGTTCGCCGTGCCCCTGATCGTCAGTCAGTACAAGGACCACGCGGAAAAAGTCCTGTCCTCGTACAGCGACATCCGGGGATCCGTCGAGCGCCTGTACGACATCGAAAAAGATCCGAACATCAAACGGCAGTTCACCCGCTATGTCCGGGGGTTTATCCACCGGTCGTGATCAGGTCGGGGAGTGAGGCATGATTTCAAAGGCATTGGTAGACGCGGTCCTGGCTCAGTATGCCCAGAACGCGACCGGACGGCACGGCATCGTTCACTGGGCCAGGGTTCTGGAAAACGGACGGCGGCTGTATGCGATCAATGGGGCGCGGCCCCGGGTGGTCGAACTGTTCGCTCTGTTTCACGATTCGGGCCGGGTGACGGAAAAACGTGATCCCGGTCACGGCCTGAGGGGCGCTGAGCTGGCCCTGGCCTTGCGGGGCAGGGTGTTCGATCTGGCTGACGAGGAATTCGACCTGCTTTATGAAGCCTGCGTCCGCCACACCGATGGCGACACCGAGGCCGACCTGACCATCCAGACCTGCTGGGACGCGGATCGCCTGGATCTGGGGCGGGTCGGCATCACTCCCGATCCCTCCCGGCTCTGCACCGCCGCGGCCCGGGACAAAACCGTCCTCAACTGGGCCTATCGGCGCAGCGTCATCAATGATATCCCTTCTCTGATCCGTGAGGCGTGGGGCATCGCAATTCCCGGATAGGGACGGCGGTCAGAACGACACCGACAGGAGGGCCGAGTACTCCAGGCCCCCCCGGTCCGAATCCGTGATTTCGTCCCAGGCCTCGAACACGTAATGCCCGTAGACATCCACACTGAAGCGCTTGCCCAGGGGAATGGACAGGCCGGCTAAAATCTGCCAGTAGACGTCGGTCCAGTCGCGATCCCCGTCTTGTTTCACATAGCTGATCAGGGCCCCGGTTCCCATGCGGTAGATCCGGTCTTTGAGAATCAGGCTGATCTGGGGCGTGAACACCTCATCGGCGTGATCGGCGGAGGGGGCATAGGCGGCCCCGATCTGCCAGAGGCCGATGCCTTCATGGTACTCGTAGAACAGCGTGCCGGACAGATCCCCGTTGGAAAGGGGGCGGTCCGTGAACGCCTCGATGTCTGTATGGCCCTGAATCCCGACGGCCAGTCGTTGGGACGGCCCTTCCGCAGGTGTGCCGAATCGGTGTCTGGCGGATCGGGGGGCGGCCGAGACCGCCGAGGCCGCGAGGAGGATCAGAATCATCGCCCGGGCGATGGGAACCTTGGGTATCATAGAATCTCCCTTGATGTTATTCAATGCTCATTTCCGCCAGGTAAAGAAAGGCGGAGGTTCCGGCATAGTTGTCGCCGAAATTGGCCGTCAGGCTGGAGCGGGAAAGGGCCTTGACCTGCTTGTCGGTGAGTTTGCCGCCCTGGCGCTGGGCCACGCGGCCGCTTTTGTCGTCGTAGTTTTCGGTACACAAAACGGATTCCCACCAGCCTTCATCGGTGACCCGGGCCCGGATGTAATACCAGGTGTCCGACTGGATCACGAAGCTGCCCGCCCAGGAATTGTTGGTGGTAACGTGGGCGATGGGCATGGCCGTGGGCTTGACGCTGACCGCCGAATATTTTCCGGGGCTGTTCATCTTGAATTTTGCCCTGAAGGTCCGCCCGTTGAGGTCGTAAACCTCCCGGGTGACCATGCCGTTGCCGTCCACATGCCCGTTTTTGTCTTTCCGGCCGTTGGTCCAGGCCGCCCCGCGAAGCCGAAGCATCCGGTCGTATTCATCGACATCGGCCCGGGGGTTTCGGCTCTCCATTTTTTCCCAGTGGGACAGGTTCATGGGAATCTGGACGGTCTCGGGTTTCCGGGGGGGCGGTTCCTCCGTCCGCGACAGCTGGCGCATCCTGAGTCTGGCGGGCGTGCTGTATCGTCCGTCGGGAAACTGCTTGAGATAATAGGCGTAATCTTCGGCGTAGGTCGACTGCTTGACCAGATCCCAGGTCTCCTGATCCGGGTCGCCGAACGGCCGGGATGCCGGGACGTCAGGGCTCGCGGTTTTGACCGGAGGGGGCGCGGGCGACGGGCCGGACGGAGAAAAATAAAAATCCCCTTCCAGGGAGGACACGTCCCAGGGGACCTGCATGTTCTGTGTTTCCAGGCGGACGTCTTTCCGGACTTTTTTGAGCATCCGGGACAATTCGAGTCCCGGGGTGTCCATGTGGGCGAGCAGGTGTTTGGTGAACACGCCGTTGCGTCCGTCTCCGTCCGCCGCGGTGTTTCCCGGCGACGTGGCAAAGGCGATCACCGCGCCGCGGGTCACGTCCATCTGGGCCAGTCCCGTGTTTCCCGACCGGAAACTCCGGGCAAAGGGGTTGTTCCGGCAGGCGTCGAGAAAGATCATATTGAGATTGTTTCCGGCGGCTTCCATTTTGCTGAGGACCATGTTCACATTGACCGATTCATACTTGATTTCGTCTTCGGCCATGATGTCCGCCCCGATGGGAATCAGGTAGTTGACCCCGTTGACCTGCATGCCGTGGCCGGCATAATAAAAAAGGCCCGTCCCCCCCTTCATGATTTTTTTCCCGAAGTCGCGGATGGCCCGCTCCATGTCCCGCTGGGACCCGTCGATGATCAGATCCGTATCGAAACCCTTTTTCCGGAGCATGGCCGCCATGTCCCGGGCGTCGTTGACCGGATTTTTCAGCGGCGCTGAGGCGTAGGTCCCGTTGCCGATTACCAGGGCCGTCTTGTTTCCTTTGGAAAAGACAAGGCCCCGGTCATCGGCGGCTGCGGCCGCCGAAATCCAGACAAAGCAAACAAGCAAAAAGAAAAAAAACGGTTTGAGCCGACATGTCATACGTCCCCCCTGTGGTTTTTCTGATGTTGCAGCACGGCATGGATGGGTTAACCCTATACCACAGTTTCATCGGTCATTCATCATTCAACTTTAGAAAACAGCCGTTTTTCGCGATGGGGCCGCAGTCCGTGGCCCCTGATGCGGGATGCATCCCGGTCTCGGCCGGCGAAAAACCGGTTGACTTTACGGGGGAATTCGTCTTAGAGGTTTTGGTGTTCATCGGCCGGTCCGGCCGGAGAACCGATATCCATTCAAGGCTCCCCGGGGGGGGCGTTGACAATGATATGTTTTTTCTATGATGAGACGGTTAAGAAAGATGATCTCGTAAAAAGTAAGTTTTTGGACGGATTCGTAAAATGTTCGAGATCAAGGCTTACGAATCCCTAGGAATGAGGCGTACTTAGGGTACGCCGCAGTGACGAGGGATGACGCGTAACGCAGATATCGGACGTTTTACGAAGCCGTCAAGAAAGGAGCGCCCATGAAACGGCTGGTGTTGTGGATTATGGAAACGAGACCCCAGTTTCTCACCCTGTCCGTGGTGCTGACCTTCCTCGGAACGGCCATGGCCTGGCTGGATGGGCCGGTCAATGTGTGGCATGCGGTGCTGGCCGGGTTCGGCCTGATGCTGACCCACGGCAGCGCCAATGCCGTCAACGATTATTTCGATTTCAAGAGCGGGATCGACCTCGATGTGGAGCGGACCCCCTTCAGCGGGGGCAGCGGACTGGTGCCCGAGGGGAAAATCGGGGTGAATCAGGCCCTGTGGGTGGGCATTGTCACCACCCTTGCGGCCTTTGCCATCGGTGTTTTTTTCTGCATCGAGAAAGGTTGGATGCTGATGCCGCTTCTGATCGTGGCGGTGCTCTGCCTGGTGCTGTACACCCCGGTGATTTTGAAAACCCCCTGGCCCGAATGGTCGCCGGGGCTGGGGTTGGGCATTCTGCCCCTTCTGGCCCTTTACTTCATCCAGTTCGGCCGTTACGACGGAACCATTCTGGTCGCCTCGGTGCCCAGCGGCATTCTGGTCCACAACCTGTTGCTTCTGAACGAATTTCCCGATGTGGCCGCCGACCGGAAAGGCGGCCGGAAAACCACCCCGGTGCTGTTCGGCATGGACGCCGCCGTGACCCTGTTTGCCCGGGCCACCTGGGCGGTTTACGGATGGATCGCCGGCTGCGTGGCGCTGACCCTGATTACCGGAACGGTCGTCATGCCGGTCTACAGCCTTTTATCCCTGCTGGCCCTGCCCTGGGCCGTCAAGGCGATCCGCGGGTCACGGTCCTATAACGACCGGAGTATCCTGGTTCCGGCCCTGGGGCACAACGTGACCTTTATCCTGCTCACCCAGGTGCTTCTGGGCATCGGGTATATGCTGGAAAAACTGGCGCCCCTGTCCTGAATCTGCCGGACCCGTTGGCGTGATTCACATACCGACCCCGGCCACAACCGTTTTGCATGAGGGGCAGGCCCCTTTTGTCAGACGGTTCCGGACGATGCCGAACCCGACCCGGGAAATGACCGCGGCCCCGCAGCCGGGACAACAGGTTTTTTCCCCCTCGTCATCGGCAACGTTGCCTTCGTACACATGGCAAAGTCCTTCCTCGAGACCGATCTGCCGGGCCCGTCGCAGCGTGGCCACCGGCGTGCGGGGGCGATCCATAAGGCGGTAGGTGGGATGAAACGCCGTCACATGCCAGGGAATTGTTTTATCGACGCCGCCGATAAACCGGGCGATCTGCCGAAGCTCGTCCTCGCCGTCGTTCAGGCCGGGAATGACCAGCGTGGTCACTTCCACCCACACCCCCAGATCCTTCATGCGCCGGATGGTGTCCGTCACCGGTTCGAGCCGGGCGCCGCAGAGGTCCTTGTAGAAGGACGGCGTGAAGGCCTTCAGATCGATATTTATGGCATCGAGCACCGGCGCGATGGTGCGCGCGGCTGTTTCACTCATGAACCCGTTGCTGACAAACACGTTTTTGATGCCCCGGGCCTGTGCCAGGACGGCGGTGTCATGGGCGAACTCGAAGAAAACCGTCGGTTCGGTGTAGGTGTAGGCAATGGACTTGCAGCCCGTCCGTTCAGCGGCATCGACAATCTGCTCCGGGGTCCGCACCTCCCCGATGATTTCCCCTCCCCGGCTTTGGGGATACTGGGAAATGTCCGAATTCTGGCAGAACATGCAGTGAAAGTTGCAGCCCACCGTCCCGATGGAATAGGCGGTTGAACCGGGGAAAAAATGATACAGCGGTTTTTTTTCAATGGGATCGACGTGCTCGGCCACGACCCGGCCGTAGACCAGGCTGACCAGGGTGCCTCCGCGGTTTTCACGCACCCCGCAGCGCCCGCGTTTCCCCTCCGCGATGGTGCACCGGTGGCTGCACAGCCCGCAGCGGACCTTTCCGCCCTCGATGCCCTCGTACAACATGGCTTCCTTGACCATAGGTCCTCCCCCTGACAATCAGGTTTTTGAGGTGACGATGATGAAGGCCACCAGCACCCCGCCGGCCAGGGCGACCATGGAGTATTTCTTTTTCTCGGTCTCCGCCCGGGGCAGAAGATGGGTGGCTCCCACATAGATCAGGGCGCCCGCAGAAAGGGACAAAAGCGCCCCCAGTTCATTGGGCTCGATGCGCCGGATCATGGGATAGGACATCAGCATACCCAGAGGCGTGGTCAGCGCCGCCGCCAGAAACGCCCAAACCATGGCCCGGCCTTCGGTAAATCCGCTGCGGACCAGCAGCAGATAGGTGATGATTCCCTCGGGAAATTCATGCAGCACCATGCCCAGCGTCGCCAGAACACCGGTCAGAATGCTTACCGTAAAGGAAATGGAGTAGATGACCCCGTCAATCAGCGAATGGAATCCGATGCCGAGCATGGGCACCACCCCGAAGGCGTAGTTTCGGTCATTTGGGTCCTTTTCACAGACAAAGGCCGTCAGGAAACGGTTGAACAGGTGCAGGCCGAAAAAACCGGCGAGCAGGTAGGACGGCGATCGGGGATTCATGTCCAGGGATTTCGGGATGATGTGCAGAAACGAGGCGGAGATCAGCACCCCGGCCGCAAAGCACATGAAATACGCCGTGTTGCGTTCTCCCCACCCCGTAAAACGCCGGATGGTGTAAATGCCCAGGGTGGTGACGAGTGCCGCCAGGGTACTGGTGAACAGTGCGGTCCAGAAGGTATTTTCCATGCGGGCACCCCCGTTTCGCCGTGATGCGTGAAAAGGATGCGCGGCCTGCGTCGGGCAGATCCCGCGCGAGCAGTGTCAATGGATGTGAAAAACGTACCGTTGTCGGATGATCAGGGCCCATGGGCCTGTCTCGGGTGATCAAAAGAGGCTCACAGTTTACCACCGCCCCGACAAGGATGCAAGTTTTGAAAAAGCAGACGAGATGAACTCGTCAAACCTCATCACATGACGGCAAAGAAAAACGTTCGAGTTCAAGGCGTCGCGAATCCGTAAGGAATGAGGCGTACTTAGGGTACGCCGCAGTGACGAGGGATGACGCGCAACGCAGAAATCGGACGTTTTGCGAAGCCGTCAGACTTGAACCGGATCGCGATCCTGAGTAGGATACGGTCAGACTGATCACTCAATCCGGAGATTTTTTATGACATCCGCCCGACACCGCGTCTGTCCCGTTGAACGATCCGGCCGCCTTGACGGCCGTTTGCGAGCCTGGGTCCAAAACCCCGAAAAAATTCTGTCGCCCTATGTCAAGGAAGGCATGCGGGCCCTGGACGTGGGCTGCGGCCCCGGGTTTTTCACCCTTCCCATGGCCCGTCTGGTGGGCGGGTCCGGCCGGGTGGTGGCCTGCGACCTTCAGACCGGCATGCTGGAAAAAGTCGCGGGAAAAATCGAGAACAGCCCCCTTCGGGAGCGGATCATTCTTCATCCCTGCACTGAAACCGCCCTTGGTCTCACCGGCCTCTTTGATTTTGCCGTGGCCTTTTATGTGGTGCACGAACTGCCGGATCAGCAGGCCTTTTTCGATGAACTGGCCGGTCTGATGGCCCCGGGCGGACGGTTTCTGATGGTGGAACCCCCCATGCACGTGAGCCGGAAGGCCTTCACCGCATCTCTGGCCGCGGCGGCCCGGTCCGGCCTGACCGTCACAGGCCGTCCCCGTTTCTTTCTCGGCATGGGGGCGGTGCTCGAACCGCACCATCAGGGGGCCAGGGCCACCAGGACGGTATCCAGATAACTGACCAGCAACAGGCCGTCCTGGTTGACGAGTTCCAGCCGGTTTTTGACAATGCCGCAGCCGGGCCTGGAAGCGGAGGGCCGCTTGCCGATGCAGGTCCGGTACAAGGTCAGGGTGTAGCCCGGACGGCCCGGGGACAGAAACCGCACCTCGTCCCAGCCCAGACCCGCCAGCGTGTGTATCGGTGTGGGGCTGGTGACCATCAGGCGGACGGTGACGGCCATCAGATGGGTACCGGCGGCCGTCAGGCCCTGGAAGACGGTTTTTTTGGCCGTCTCGGGATCGATGTGGGTTTCGTGGGGGTCCCAGGTTCGGGCGTAGGCCAGGATGTCCTCTTCGGTCAGATCGTAATGGCCCACCCTCGTACGCTCGCCCACGACGATGTCTTCAAAGTAGATCATGACCTTCCTTTCGCGTCAAAGGCCCCTGCACCGCGGGCGGTGAGCAGGGTGACCAGGGCGTCCTTTTTGGCGATTTTCGCCATCTTGAGGGGGGTCATGCCGTGATGGTCCTTGACATGGGGATCCGCGCCGTGGGCCAGCAGACATTCGACCATCTCCGTGTCGCCGGTATGAAGGGCCAGGACCATGGCGGCGTGAAGGGCTGAGGCCTGCCGGTCCTTGTCCATGACGTTGGGATCCATGCCGGCCTCGAGGAGAACGGACGCCGCCCGGGTGTCGTTGGAAAAGATACAGGTAAAGAGCATGCTGTCGCCCTTGGCATCGGTCGCCTCAAGGCTTGCCCCGTGGCCCAGCAGGCGATGGACCAGCTCCTTGTGGCCGAACCGCGCCGCAGTCAGGATCGGGGTCTCGCCATTGGAGGCCCGGGCCTCAACATCCGCCCCATGGGCGATCAGCAGATCCGTCATCTCGGCGTTTCCGATCGTGGCCGCGATATGGAGCGGGGTAACGCCGGTATCGGCGGCCGTGTTCATGGTCACGGACGCCCCTTTGGCGATCAGGTGTGCGGCCGCGTCGAGCCGGTTTCTCATCACCGCCACATGGAGGGGTGTCACCTCCTCGTATATCGCGTCAGCGGCATGTCCCCCGGCGATCAGTGCGTCGATGCGCGCAAGGTCGCCGGCCGCCGCCGCATCATGAAGCGCATGGGCCTTCCTGCGCCTGATCCACCAGATTACCCCGACGACGACCGCCGCCGCGACCGCCACACTCACATTACGCGCAAACACCATCTGTCCGACTCCCGTAAAGCAGGTTGTTTAAAAAAATCCGGACGGGCGCGGAACGATTCCTGCCGCCGCCCGATCCGGCGCAAGGTTCTATGTACGTCCGCATCGACGGCTAATCAACATATTTTTTCTGAAGGGTTGTCTCCGACCATACAACAGGGCCATCGCATGTCTATCCCGCACGCCCCATGGGTCGCCCTGTGGGGGGCGGTTCATGAAATGCCGTGTGTCAGGGATTGACACCCCCCATTTCCTTCGCGCTCTTCAGGGCGCGCAGCGACCGGGTGGTTGAATGGTTTGACCATGACGAAAAAGAGGGGGGGCTCTTTTCCGTCACGGCATGGGATGCCCAGAGGATCGTTGCCGTGCGACATGCCCCGGCATGTCCGGCGTTCTCTGTGTCTCCGTGCCTCTGTGAGAGCGATTAAACCGGCGTCTTTGATGGGGACGGTCTATGTGATTCCTCACGGAGACACAAAGGCACAGAGGGTGTCGTGTGTTTAAGTCGACAGGATTGATCTGAGATCAATCCGCTGAGATTCTCACGAAGGCCGTTTTTGGCTTTTCTTCAAGGATATGAAACATGCGATTACCCTGGACCATACAAGACCCGCCCTTGACTTGGCGGGGGATTGATGGATAAGGTTGAGGGTCTCGCAAAAAATCACGTTTCAGGCGACTGTGTAACACGTTCGGCACGGCCCCGGCCGACCCATCCCCAAGACGGAGGTTTTCCATGACCACGAACGATTTGATGGCTCTGTTTGAAGAGAACTACCGCCGGTCCGTCGCCTTCGACCGGTTTCTGGGCATGACCCTCACGGTCAACGCTGTGGGCGATGTCACCTATACCCTGACCGTGGGTCCCGACCATCTGACCGCAAAGGATTCGGCCCACGGCGGCGTAGCGGCCGCCATGATGGACGGGGCCCTGGGCGTGGCGGCCCTGTCCTTCGCCGTGTCCCGAGGGAATCTCTGCGCCACGGTGGAATTCAAGATCAACTATCTGAGGCAGGTCCGGCCGGGCGATCGTCTGATGGCCCACGGGACGGTCAAGCACACGGGCAAACGTCTGATCGTGTCCGAATGCGATATCCGGGAGCAGCAAAGCGGCGATCTGGTGGCCACGGGCCTGGGCACCTTCACCCAGTACCCCATGGACCGGCGGCAGGACGTGCTTGGCGAGACCAAACCCTGACGGCATGTGTTTTGATCGGCCGGAGCGCCCCGGTGGTCGGGGCGCTTCGGTTGGGGATCAGGGGGATGAGACGGTTTGGACGAAGCAGCCGCCGCCACCCCCATCGCCGCCGTCGTTTCCGTCATCGGGTTCGGTGAGGGCGGCGAGGGGCAGGTCGATGCCGCCGGTCATGACGATCAGGCCGTTGACCACGCCGTCGGCGTCGCCCAGGCCGCCGTCGGTGAGGGAAAGGGTCAGGGTGTTGATGTCGGGGCCTTGGGTCTGGACGGTGTCGTCGCGCCAGCCGGTCAGGGCCTCGATGCGGTGCCAGCGGGTGCCGTCCGCGATCGGACGGGAGAAGACCACCCGGACCCGGGCCGTATCGCCGGGGGCGTCGGTGAACAGGCGCATGGTAAGGAGGCCGACGGGCAGCTGATCGGGCCGGTTGTCCGTATCGATGACGGTTTCCGGATCCACCGATTCCACGGCGGCGATAAAGGCCACGTTCAGGTCCCGCTTGACGCAGACCTGGACATCCCCGGCCACCACCGTGTTCACGCATTTGATGTCCTCGGGCTGGTCCGCATCGGGCGTGCCGTCACCGTCGGTGTCGGTATCGGGGTCCACGGCCTGGTCGTCGGGAATGCCGTCCTGATCGGCGTCGGCCGCAGACGGAGCCACGGTGAACGATACCGCGTCGGACCAGGGTGAGAAAAGGCCCCGGCGGTCGGTGTAGCGCACCCGGACGGCGTAGGTTTCCCCGGCTTCCAGAATGAAGGGCGGGACGGTGAGTTCCGTCAGGCGGGTGGCCTCGCCTGTGTCCACGGAAAGCACCAGATCATGGGTATCGGCAAAGGCCGCATCCAGACCGATCTGCCAGAGGGTGGACAGGTGGCTGTCGCCGGGCAGGTCGTCAAAGGCGCTTGCCGTGACGGTCAGCGTCGGCGAACAATCGGTCAGGCCCTCCGTCGGACTGGTGATCAGGGGCCGGCCCGGCGGGGTGGTCAGGAACACATAGGCGTCGTAATCACTTTGCCCGTCGTCATCCGAATCGGCATCGTCCGGGTCCAGGCCCAACGCGGTTTCGTCGTCGTTCAACACGCCGTCGCCGTCCCGGTCGGGATCACAGACATCCCCCACGCCGTCGCCGTCCAGGTCCGCCTGGTCGGTGTTGGGTATGAGGGGGCAGTTGTCGGCCCCGTCCCGGATGGTGTCGCCGTCGGTGTCCACGTTGTCGGGGTCGGTGCCCAGGAGAACCTCGTCGGCGTTGCTGATGCCGTCTCCGTCGCTGTCCGAATCCGGCGTGATGGTCAGGCAGAGGTCCACGGCATCGGCGATCAGTTCGTCCATGGTGCCGGTCAGCATCAGGGCGGCCAGGTAGAGCCCGTGCTCGCTCTGGAGCAGGACGCCCATCTGTTTTTCAAGATTCAGGGGATCATCGGCGGAAAGGGTGTTGTACACGGTATCCATGTGGCTCCGCAGGCCGAAACAAACCTGGGCTTCGTCCAGCAGACGATCCAGATCGTCCATGTGATCGTTCATGCTCTGGCCCTTGTCGGCCAGAAGCAGGCCGAAATCCGTCAGGGTCCCGGCGTAGGGGGCGTGGGACAGGGTGCCGGTCAGGATGAACAGGCCCGGCGCAAGGCCCTGGAACAGTTCCAGTTCCCGCTCTAGAAGGGAAAGGGTCTGGATGTGGCGGGGGGTGAGGTCGAATGCATTTTCCGTGACCACGAGGTTCTGCCGGAGGTGGTCCAGATAAAGGGCCTCCCATTCGTCCGCGTCGGCCCAGGTCTGTCCGTCGAGGTCCTGGGGAGAAAGATCCGTCAAAAGGGGCAGGTAGCGCTTGACGGCAAACTGATCGCAGATCACGCCCGTCCCCCGGACGACCAGGGGATCACCGGCCCGGAGACGCAGGGGCGACGGCAGGCCGTAGCGCCCCTGGGCGTCGCTGACCCCCTCGGCCACGGTGGCCGAGGCAAGGGTCCGGACCGTGAAGGTCATGGCGGCAAGGGGTGTCGCGGCGACGTCATCGGCATAAAAGGTGCCCGAGATCAGCCGTTCGGGTTCATACAGCCCCAGGGCCGCGGGCCTGTCCAGGGGATCGGCGGGGCCGGTGCCCCGCAGGATTTCGTCCGCATCACTCCAGCCGTCGCCGTCACTGTCCAGGGGTCGGGCCCCCGGATCGTTCGGATCACTGCCCCGAAGGATCTCGTCCACGTCGGTCCACCCGTCACCGTCGGTATCCCTGTTGCGGTCATTGGACAGGGGATTCAGGCCCCGGGCGGTTTCCCAGCAGTCCGGGAAACCGTCATGGTCCGAATCCACCGTGAGCGACGCGGCCCCTCCTTTTCTTGCGATGACGAATTCCGCCGTCCGTCCGTCCGCCGATCCGAAGACCCGCATGTCCACCGTGGTGGTCTGGAAAATGAACAGCTCCGCCGTGTTGCCCCCATGGACCCAGGCCCCGCCGTTTTGGCGGTATTCCACCGTGGCCGAGGCGGGACTGGCCGTGATCGTCACCGCAATGGTCTGATCGTAGGTGCCGGGTGAGGGGGCGCAGGCGATGCCGGTGAGAGGATCGCCCGTGCCGCCGAGCATGGCGTCGTCGAATCCGAACAGGGACACCTGGGGAAGCCCGGCGGGCGGCGCGGGAAACGATCCGGCAAGCAGGTTGGGTACCAGGGCGGCGGCCCCGTCCACGGTCAGGACGCGGCTCTGTTCCGCAGGCGGCAGGGTGACGGGATCCCCGTAGATTCGGGAGTGAACCGTGTACTGGTCGGCGCCCGATGAAAGGACGGCGGTGGTCATGTCGTCGATATGGTAGCTGGCCGTGACCTCGCCGTCCGCATCGAACACGATGAGGTTTTCATGGGTGTCGGGGTTGAAGGCCCCGGCGGTTCCGGCGAAAACCGGAAGGAAAACCAGCGTCGCCGTGATCAGTCTGAAGAAGGTCTTCATTGCGTTCTCCCGTTATCAGGGCAGCGTAAGCCAGCCGCTGGTGTAGATGGTTTCGGGTTCCAGGGTGCCGGTGTCGAAGGCCAGCACCTTGTACCGGACCCGCGTGCCGGCCCGGTAGGGGAAATGGTCGGCGAACACCAGGCGGGTGGTGCCGGACAGTCCGCTGATCACCGCCGGGTCGTCGCTGGAGGCGGCGGCGATGGCCGCCGTGAACGTCACCACATAAATCAGGGGATCGTTCACCGTGGCGACGAACAGGTGCTCGTTGCCCTCCGTCGCCCCGTAGGTGCAGTGGACGGTTTCCACCAGGGGGCCCGCCTGGACCAGGTCCCGGCCTTCTTCCTGGCGGTAGACCATGAAGGTTCCCAGGGTGTTGGCCGACCGGATCAACCCGCAGATGTCGCAGCAGAACAAGGACGGTGAAAGGCACATCTGGTCTTCCCCGCAGAGCGGAATGTCGGCGCCGTCGACCGGGCAGCGTTTGTTGACCTGGCTGTTCACGCAATCCCGTTCGAAGGCCGCGATGCGGTCGTCCAGAGCCTCGGACAGAACGAGCAGCGGGGTCGTCCGGCCGTTGATCCTTACCGCCACGATCTCGCCGGTCTCCGTCGGAGTCGAGACCTGGGGCCAGCCCAGGCTTTCGGCGGCCGTCGGGGCTCCCCAGATGCCGCAGCGGGTGTCGGACCAGTCGCTCATGACAAGGGTCGTGTCCATGGCCCGGACCGTGAAGCACCAGTCGGTTTCAAGGGTGTCCGGTTCGATGGGCAGGGTGAGGCTGAACTGCCCGGTTTCCTCATCGGGCCGAAGGTCCCACACCGTTTCGTAATAAATGCCTGCAGGCGATTCCCGTTTGACGATAAACGCGGCGATGCCCTCGCTCTGGGACGACCAGCGCACCTCGAAGGCCGGGGCCGCTGCATCCCCCTTGGGCGTCACCCCTTCCATCAGCGGGGCCTTGGGCGCCGCGGGAGTTTTCACGGAAAGGCAGGGGAAATACACCATGCCCGAGCCGACCCCGTTTTCGCTGAACACCCGGACGCCCAGGCAGAGATCCGTGGTGACGATGCCCCGCAGATCGATGGGGCCCGAGCAGGACCCGTCGCTGTCGCAGAAGGAGGCGATGGGGGTCATGGCGCCGCCCACGTTCCGGTAGACCCGGGCGCACCGGCCCGGCGCAAGGGCCGCGCAGACGATCAGGGGATCATCGGGATCCAGGGGGCCGACCCCGGTGTCGTCGGGGGTGATGACGATCTCCCGGCATTCCTTGTAAAGAATCACGCAGCCTGCGGGGTCGGCCAGGCAGGACTGGGATTCGAACGGCGTGCTTTCGGCCAGGAAGCGGTTGCCGTCACCGAAAAAACGGACCCGGTAGCGGCGGTTTTCACGGCAGGTCGAGGTTTCGCAATTGTAGCGGCCCAGGTCCCTGGATTGGACCACTGCGTGATCCTTGATGGTTCCGCTGTAAAGCAGCCGGTCGGTGACGATCTTGCCGTTGTCGCAGATTTCGTACAGATGAAAACGCCGGGCGGCGCTGGTTTCGTCGAACAGGTTGAGGGGGGCCTGCTGATCGGCGTTGCCGTAGCTGCCGAAACATTCTCCGGGCGGCATGACCTTGGCGGCGAAGGTGCAGCGGGCGGTCCGGATCACCGCGTCCGCATCGGGTTGGCTCCGGTCCCACAGCGCGCCGCGCACCGGGGGCGACAGGGGGCTTTGGTTGCCCTGATCGTCCACGGCGCCGATGCGGTACCAGAACACCCGGTTGTCCGGCGCGGGCACGGTGTCCCGGAAATAATGGATTTCCTTGGCGCTGTCCGGCAGGGTCCGGATATTGGCGGCATAGGGAACGGTGGCCACGATGGGGCCGGTGAGGCCGGGAATACTTTCCGGGTCGCAGGGATCGCTTAAGCCTTCTTCCACCGAATCCGGCCACAGGTCGTTGTCGGAGTCCGTGCCCCAGTCATGGGCCGCCTGGAAGGAGGCGAATCGGTAAACGAGGTAGTGATGCACATCGATGTCCAGGCATTGGCGGTCCGTGCCCGCACAGTCGCCGCCGGGGCGGGTGAAGCAGAGTTTCCCGGCGGGGCTTCCGGCGCAGTAGGCCTTGTCCCGCCGGTAATGATCCCGGACATTGGCGGCGTTAATCCGGTCCCAGAAAAGGGTCAGCCGGGGAGTGGTTCCGTCCATTTCCTGGCGGGCCTCGACCCCGAAAGGCATGATCGGCGCCTGACGGTCCGGGACCGTGGCGGCAAGGGGGCCGGCCGTGGCCGAATAATGACCCGACAGGTCCCGGGCCACCAGATAATAGTAATAGGTCTCACCCGCGGCGAGCCCCTGTTCGGCCTGGGCCCTGCCCCCGTCCACGGCCAGAAAGGCGTCGGGACCGTCGTGTTCCGTGTTTCCGGAAACCACGATGGGCACGGGATTGACCCGGACCAGCGAGGCGGGCACGGTGTCGGCCAGGTTAAGGGTCCCAAGATCCGTGGTGGACCGGTAGAGATCGTAGCCGTAGACCAGGATGCGCCGGGCCAGGGTTTCGGGGGAGGTGCCCACATCCCAGTTGAAATGAACGGTTTCATGGTCCATGAAGCGGTTGATGGCCGAGCAGCCGCCCACGGTCACCTGGCGGAACTGGTCCGGGGCGGGCAGGCGCGTCAGGGCCCCGGTTCCGACCACCGTTTGGCCCAGGGGTTTGGTTTCCGACGCGGCGGTCACGCCGGTGATCAGGTATTCGTTGTCCGAACCGCCGGGGGCGCTGTCCATGACGGCCCGGCCGCAGGCCCGGGCGATCAGGGGACAAAAGCGGATCAGCAGCATGCGCTTGAAGGCGCTGTAATCCGGATGACCCTCATCGAGGATAGGATGCAGAAAATCCAGGTAGTTGGAATCGTCGATGTCCGCCTCCTGAACCATGTCGTCGAGCAGGGCGATGATTTCAGCTTTGGCCGCACCCTGCCCCGGGCCGTTGAAGAGGGTTCCCAGCTCGGCGGGAGAGGCGAGGGTGTTGGGGATGTCGAAAAGGGGCGCGGCCTCGAAATCACCGGCTCCGGTTTTCCGGTAGATCCGGAAGGCGATGATGTCGTCGGGGATGCGCCCTTCCAGCTCACCCCAGACCAGCAGCACTTCCCGAAGGCCCGATGCGGGGTTTTCATTGTTGAAGCCGCCGAAGTACATGCGATCGGCGGAAAAAGCCGATGCGGCCAGGAACAGGACCGTCCAGAAAGCTCCGAGGAGCGTTTTGAAGGTGGTGGTTGTATAGCGTTTCATGATCGAGACTCTCCCGTATTAGTAGCAGCAGTGAACGTCCGGCCCGCTGATGGTCCATCCGTGGTTGTAGGTGGCTTCGAAGGTGGCGTCGCCGGTGACGCACCAGCTGTCCGACCGGCTCTTGGACACCGAGGACCATTTGCCGGGTTCGCAGAATCCCACGCCGCCGGCGCCCCAGCCCATGCCGTAGAATCGGTACTGGTCGCCGACCTTGGAGCCGCTCAGCAGCACCCTGCCTTTGAGGGCGGCCAGGCAGGCCACCCGGCCGTAGGCCGAGCCGCCGAACATGCCGCCGTAGGTGGGCACCGGATCGGTCAGGTACCAGGCCCCCACCTCGGCCCCCACGCCCACCTTCAGGGCGCAGCCGTAGTTGAAAATCGGAATCTCGGCCCCGCCCCGGACATAGACGCCGGTGAAGGCGGCGTGGTCGCCGATGAAGTTGGTCACGTCCTTGTCCAGGCGTTTGAGCACCTCGAAATCACAGGTCTTGCCGAGAAAAAACACGGCCGAGATCGTATAGTCTTCAAAACGTCCGGTGGCCTTGGCCCCCAGGTAATTCTCGATGGCCCCGATGCCGGCTTCGAGCCCCATATCCATCAGGGTCACGGCCTCGAATTCCAGTTCCCCGGAGGTGTAGACGTTGCCGAAGATGCCGATGGGCAAAAGCCCCGTAAAGGTGAACCCCAGCGAGGCGGTCTTGATGCCGATGTCCGTGCCCAGCATGTCGGCTTTCACATCCTTGGTGGAGATCACCACGTCGAACATGGAAGTGCCTGCCGTGTCGCCGGGGCAGCCGCTGCCTTTGCCGTTGTCCGCGTTCCAGTTGGTGATGTCCAGGATGGCGTAGTAGATGGTGGGGTCAGGCTTGCCGCCGAAGTCGAACTCGGCGTCGATGTGGATGCGTTCCAGCTCGTCCTGGCTGATCAGGGCGTAGCCGTCCATCTTGGCGGCGGACAGGCCGCCGCCGGAGCCGCCGATGTCGCTGGACACACTGGCCAGCTGGGCGTTGAGTCCGTCGGACACGGCCTTGATCGCCTCGTTGATCAACCCGTTGATCTTGGACGTCACCTGGCCGGTGAGATCGTCCACATGGTCTGAGATGAAACCGAATTGGCTGTAAAAGACGGTGTTCAGCTCCTGAACCGGGCCGCTGTTTAAAATGGCGTTTTTGACCATCTGTTTGAGGTCGTCGGCCCCGGCGTCGGGGATGAAGCCGAGGGCCTCGTCGGTGACGGCCTGGATCTGGGCCGACAGGCCCCCGGTCAGTTGATCGAGTGGCGCCGTCATCAGCGTGGTCAGGCCGGTTTGGAACACGGTTTCAAAGGCGTTCGCCGGGTTCGCCGGGTCGATGCCCGCAAGCAGCAGGCCGGCCGCATCCGAAAGGTCCCCGCCCTGGGCCGAAAGGTCCGTGACCAGGGAAAGGGCCAGGCTGTCCAGCTTGTCCCGGCCCATCTGGGCCAGGGCCGCCCGGTCCGGCGAGCCGTCAATGCCCATGGGCAGATCCCCTGAAATGGACTGGCTAAAGCCGCTCAAAAATCCCTGGGCCGAGGCCAGGCCGTTTTCGAGCAGCCCCAGGTAGCCGTTGTCCGCGGGGCCGCCGGTGCTGCTGACCAGCAGGCGGTCGAAGACCAGGGTGATCTGGGCGTTGACCGCGCTGATGTGGGTTTCGACGAAGGTGATCCGGCTCTTTGCCTGGACAAAGACCGTGTTCAGGCCCGTGCCCGAAATCGCCGATTCCAGCTGGGTTTCGGCGTCGGTCATCAACTGCTCGAGCTGCTGGACCTGGGTGTCCAGAAAGGCGTCGGCCTCGTCGATCATGCTGGTGTCGATGGTGCCCCCGGACAGACTGGCCGCCTGACTGAGGGCGTCGCCGATCTGCCCCAGGTCCAGGGCCTTGATGGCGGCAAGGGCGTTGTTGATCGTGTTCTTGGCCTGGTTGACTTCGGTGAGCAGGGGGTTTGTCGCCATGTCCGGGCTGGTGTATTCGGTCAGGCTGTCGATGGCGTTGTTGACCGTGGTGACCGTTGAGGAGACCGTGCCCACGGTGCCGTCGATCTCGCCTTTCAGGGACTCAATCGTTGAGCGGATCGTTCCAATCTGTCCCCTGAGGCCGGAGACGGTGCCTTCCAGGTTGCCCAGGGCCGCGGTCAGGGCCTCCCGGCCGCTTCGGAATGTTTGAATCTCGACGGCCGAATAAAGACCCGTGCTTTCCAGGCTTACGGGGTCGAAGGCGACAAAGGCGGCAAGATCCGAGTTGTAGACCTCATCCAGCGGGCCGGTGAGGGCGTCGGTCAGGGTGCCGACCATGCGGCTCCGGACCTCGCCGATGCGGTTTTCGATCTGGCTGGTGATCAGGGTGGGGGCCCGGTGGATGGTCCTTACGGCCGACGACAGGGCATCAAATCCGTTGGCCACCGGACCGGCGGAAAGGGCCGCATCGAGGACCGGCTCTAAAAGGCCGCTGATATCCCCGCCGGTGACGCCCCGCATCAGGGAGGTGGTGTCGACCAGGTCGCCCAAAAGGGTTTCGATGGGCAGGGTCACGTTCAGCCGGTCGGCCAGGAACGTGTCGAGGTTGCCGGTCAGCGAGCTCAGGTCCACGTGAAAATTCTGAAGCTCCGCCACATCGGCCGTGGCGCCGAAGGACACCTTGGCGGTGTCGGGTTTCAGGTAATCGGCGGCGGAGGAGATGGTGATCACCGGATCGGCCCCGCCGGGCAGGTGCGAGGTCTGCTTGACCCCGTTGAACTGGGGCCCCCCATCCGCCGTGGCCCGCTGGTAGAGAAGCGGGTAGTTCAGATTGATGAGCCCCGCCCAGGAATACCGGGCTTCGGGTCGGGGATCCGGGGAAAGGGTCTCCTCGTTCTTGACCAGCTCCGCCCGGTAGCCGTCCACGGTCCAGCCGACGTAGCCCGCATCGGGCAGGCCGTTTCGGTCCGCGTCGGGGGTGAGGGCGTCCCGGGACAGGTAGAGGGTGAAGGCCTCGTCATCGTCGTTCTGGAAATGGCCGAGCACGGACAGGTCGTCGAACAGGGGCAGGTCCACCAGAAGGTTGAGGGCGGTAAAGCCGGTGACGCCGGTTGAGGCATAGGTGTCATGGTTGAGGTACCCGTCACGGAGCACCACGGAAAAGCCCGGATCATCGCCCGCGGCGGGATTGTCCATGCGCTGGGTCACGGCCGAGGTCATCGTGTCCTGGGAGGGTTCGCCCGCGGGACTCCAGAACGCCGAAAGGGTCACGGGGCGGCTGAGGCCCCGGACGGTGTTCGAGGAATCCAGCCGGAGCTGCCGGTTGGCCGGGTCCGGACAGGCCGATTCCCCGGCGGTGTCCTCGAATCCCATGCCCAGAAGGGTCACCGGCGCGTTCCAGTAGGCCAGTCGGTTGCCGCTGCTTTCGGCGTCGACCTGACCCCCCGCCATGTCGCCGGTGCAGGTGAGTTCGAGGCTGGTGAAGCCCACGGTCAGCTCGGCCGGAAAGGGCAGGTCCAGGTGGCCGTCGATGAAGCTGTAAGGATCGAGCCGGTTCACGTCGGACCGGAAGGCGAAGCGTTTGAGTTCCAGGGTGTACCCGTAGATGGACAGGGGGCCGGAAAAGGTCGTGTTGAACACCCCGGTGATGCCCCCGGGACGGATCACGTACTTGGTGGCGGGGGTTACATCGATGGCCACGGGGGTGCTTTCACCGCTGAGCAACAGGGACAGGTCCCGGTCGTCGACGGCATCGGTCAGACCGTTTTCCACCGCGGGTTCGAGCCGGCCGGGACCCAGGGTCAGCCCGGGGAAATAATGGTTGCCGGACCGGGCCGCCGTGTTGTCCGGATCGTTCAGGTAACAATGGGCCGAAAGGGTTTCGGCATCGTCAAAGGCCCGGGAGCCGAACAGGTACTGGGACAGGGTGTACCGTCCCTCGCTTCCGGTGTCGGCGTCGGTGCCGGGCAGGCGATTGCCCGGAAAGAACAGCATGGCCCGGCGGCCGGTGTCGTCTTTTTCAAAGGTGTAGCGGGCGCCGTTATATTTTCCAAAGGCCGTGGGTGCCCGCACATCGGCCACGGTCCCGCCCAGGGCCCCGTCATCACCGGTGCCCAGGGTCAGGTTTTCGAGCACATAGTCGGTTCCGGCGGGAGTGTCGCCGCAGATGCCCTCGGGGCAGTTGCCGGACATGCGCATGGAAAAGTCGACGTCGGGGATCGTGCCCGGCTGCATGGTCCCGCCGGTGAGGGTCAGGTCAAAGGCTCCCCAGGCGAGGGCGCCTTTGGGAAAGGCGGTCCGGGGGCTGATGCGATCGGTGGTCCAGCCGCCCCAGGCGGCGGTTTTGGCCCGGAAGGGCAACATGCCGTCAAGCCCCGCCGAGGTGAGGGTCAGCTCGGTTTGACCGCTTGCGGCATAGGGCGCGGTGTTGGACGGAAAGCCGACAAGCCGTCTGGGGTCATCGGCGGCGGTTTTGATCATGTGAACCATGTCCATGGACAGGGCGGCGGCGGCCGGCAGCACGATGCCCCGGGCGCTGTCGAAATCAAGATTCAACGACGAAAAACCCACCCAGAAGGGCAGGCCGTAGCTGTAGAGATACCGGGGGGCGGAAAGGGAAAGACTGATGGCGTTTGGTGTGCTGACCGGCCCCACGCCTGAAAAGGAAAGATGATCGAGCCCCCGGGGGTTCGGGCGTCCGGCCGTCGCGTCCGGCTCATGGACCGTGACACCGTCCGGCAGGTCCACGGTGATCGAGGCGCAGGACAGGCCGTCCGCGGTCAGCGTCGTGCCCGACAGGGTGTAGGACAGGCCGGCCGCCGAGGTTCCGCCGACAGTGCCGAGGGCCAGATCGCCGCTGATCAGGGTAAGATGAACGGTTCCGTTCCGGTTGACGATGCCCCGCTGCACACAGAGATTGGCCGCGTTGTCGGTGAAATCGTTGTCAAAGACGTCGCCTTTGAGGCGCGTCACGTTGGGGCTGGCCTGGGCGCAGGTCTGATAATAGGACGCCGGCAGCGTGATGCTCGTGAAGGTCACCGTGTTGACCCCGGCCGTGAGGCGTCCGGAAAACAGAGTGAAATCAAACCCGCCCGCGGCGTCGGCCAGGATCGTGCCCGGATTTGCCGAGGGGGTGACGGCGACGGCCAGGGTGTAGTCGCTGGTGAAACGGGCATCGGGGGAAAGAACGAAAGACAGGGTCCGGGTGATCTGGCATTGATCCACCGCGCCGCCGGGCCGAGGAACGTCATACATGCACATGCCCCAATCCGGGTCAGGCACCGATACCGAGGCGGCGATCGTGGTGTCTCCCCGGGTGACGGTGCCGCGGATGGTCAGGGGATCGGAGGGCTGTGTGCTTCCGGCCGGATAGGTGCAGGCCACCGTCACCGGGACCTCAAGCGTCACCGGCGAGGGGTCGGTGGCCACGGCGTAACGGTTTCCCGCCACCGCACCAAGAGACAAAAAATAATCCGCCGAAAGGGCCGGGCGGCCGCTCAGCAGGAACACACAAAGAATCAGAAACGGTTTCAATGGTTTCATCGCACACGTCCTCTTTGCGTCCGGGGAACACAGGGGGTGTTTGCTCCGGACGGCACGGGTTTTTCAGGGCTTGGTGGCCAATTGTTTCGGGTAACGGGTATGGATGCTCGATGTTTCGTGATGTTCGCGGTCACGATCAAACACGGCGGCACCTTGGTTTCACCTTATATAGCCGGGTGATAACGGGAATCAAGGAGAAAAAATATTTTTTGATGCCCGCCATACAAACGGTCACGGCGTTACCTGTCATAGGGCGATTGCCCTCGACAAACAGGCTTCGGGCTTCCATGGGGGGTAACCTAACGCATCGCAACGCGTCACGCTGTTAAATCCGTCACACCCCAGGGAGATTTCCCCCTTTTTTATTCGGCCAAAGTGGGTATAATGGCCGAGCATACGGATCGATATCCCTCACCCATTCTGCGGAGAGACGCCATGCGACTGGTTTACACGCTGATTTTTCTTGGTCTTTGCACCGCAAGGGTCCAGGCCGGACCCGACGCCGACACGCTGGTCCGCAAGGCCTTCGACCACTGGCGGGGCCAGGCGTCCACGGCCCTGACGGACATGACCATCCACCGGCCGGCCTGGGAAAGGACCGTCCGTATCCGGGGCTGGACCCGGGGGGACAGCGATTCGCTGATCGTCATCATCGACCCGCCCAAGGACAAGGGCAACGGCACCCTGAAAACAGACGGGGGCATGTGGATGTACAACCCCAAAATCAACCGGGTGATCAAGCTTCCGCCCTCGATGATGAACCAGTCCTGGCAGGGATCGGACTTTTCCAACAACGACCTGGCCAAATCCGACAGCCTGATCCGGGACTACACCCACACCCTTCTTTCCGAAGAAAGCCTTGAGGGCCATACCCTTTACCGGATCCGGTCCGTCCCCCGGCCCCGGGCGCCGGTGATCTGGGGGATGATGGACCTGTTGATCCGGGACGATGACATCCTTCTCGAACAGATTTTCTACGACGAGGACAAAAAGCCGGTGAAGATCATGACGGCCTCGGACATCCGCATGACCGACGGCCGTCTGTTTCCCATGCGCTGGCTGATGAAGAAGGTCGAGGCCGACGACGAGTACACCCTCCTGAACTACCGCGAGCTGAGCTTTTCCCTGGACCCTGATCCCGGACTGTTTCAACTGTCCGGCCTGAAAAACAAGGCGATCTGGGAGTGAGGAAATGATGATGGATCTTGTCATGGCCTGGCGGAATATTTTCCGGAACCCCCGGCGCACGGCCCTGACCGTGCTGGCCATTGCCTTCGCCTGTCTGCTTCTGGTCTTCATGCTGTCCTTCCAGTTCGGCAGTTACGAAACCATGATCGACATTTCGGTGTCGGTGAGCACCGGCCATCTTCAGGTCCAGGCCCGGGGCTACCAGGACGAGCGGAACCTGTGGCAGGCCGTCGACGATACAGATGCCCTTGTGGCGCTTTTGTCCGCCCGGCCGGAGATCCGGGCCTTTTCCTTTCGCGCCTCCGCTTTCGCCCTGGTGTCGTCGGACACCCGCACCGAGGGGGTCCTGATCACCGGCATCGACCCCGGAAGGGAAAAAGATGTCTCCACGGTGGCGTCGCTGGTCCGAGAGGGTTCCTACCTGTCCGGCGATACCCCCTACGGCGCCCTGGTCGGCCGGCGTCTTGCCCGGAATCTGTCCATTGATATCGGCGATGAGCTGACCGTGCTGGGCCAGGGCCGGGACGGGTCCGTGGCGGCGGCGGTGTTTACGGTCAGCGGGATCTTCGAATCCGGCATCGAGGCCGTGGACCGGAACACGCTGATGATCGGTCTTGGGGATTTTCAGGAGACCTTTTCCATGGAAGGCGGCGTTCATCAGGCGGTGATCCTGCTCGATCGCCTGGGCTCGGTTACACCGGTCAAACAGGCCCTCGCCCAGGCCCTGTCCGGATTCCCGGATCTTCGGGTGCTTGACTGGATGGAGCTGACCCCGGGCCTGCTCCAGAGCATCCAGATGGATTTGGTCGGCGGGATCATCATGTACCTGATTCTGATCATCGTGGTGGCCTTCAGCATTTTCAACACCTTTCTGATGGCGATTTTCGAGCGAACCCGGGAATTCGGCGTGATGGCGGCCCTGGGGGTCAGCCCCTTGCGGCTGATGAAACTCGTGATCATGGAATCCATGGCCATGACCCTTCTGGGCCTGATCCTGGGCATGGTGCTCGGGATTTGCGTGACCCTTTATTTTCAGCATCAGGGCATTGCCATTCCCGGCACCGAGGATATTTTCAGGCAGTACGGACTGCCGGACCGGTTTTATCCCCGGATGACGCCGATTACCGTTCTGGCCGGGCCGCTTCTGGTCTTCGTGATCACGGTGTTGTCGGCCATTGTTCCGGCCCTGAAACTTCGAACCCTCAAACCGGTGGAGGCCATGGCCCATGTGTGAGACGCGCCCGCATGCTTCGTTGAGGACGCCATGGATCTGACCCTGTCCTTTCGCAATGTCTGGCGGAATCCCCGGCGCACCTTGGTGATTCTGACCGCCGTCGTCGTGGGGGTCTGGAACATGCTCCTTCTGGCGTCCCTGACCCACGGCATCGAGACGGCCATGGTCGGAAACGCCCTTTCCGATCTGACGGGCAGCGTCCAGATTCATCATGCGATGTACCTGGACGATCCGGTGGTCGATTATCACATCGAGGCGGCCCCGCCCATCGACGCCGTGCTCTCGGAGCATCTGCCCGCGGGATCGTTCTGGTCCCACCGGATCAGGGTCTCGGCCGTGGCGTCGAACGCCCGGCACTCCACCGGGGTGACCCTCGTCGGCATCGATCCCGATCAGGAAGCCCGGATCTCCTTTATCGGCGGAGCGGTCATCGAGGGACGCTACCTGACGGAGGCGGACGCCGACGCCGTTCTGGTGGGCCGGTCCTTTCTCCGGCGGTTCGAAACCCGGATCGGCCACAAGCTCATCGTGATGAGCCGGGACCTCACGGGCGACATCGCCTCCCGGGCCTTTCGCATCACGGGGGTGTTCCGGGCGGAAACCGAGGCCATGGAAACGGGCCGGATCTTTGTTGTGAGGCGCCAGGCGGCGGCCATGCTGGGCCTTTGCGAGGGGTACTCGGAAACCACGATCCGCCTGCCGGACACGGACCTTGACGGCCGGACCGAGCAGACGGTCGCGGACCGCCTTTCTCAGGTTCTGGATGAGACGCTTCAGGTGTCCACCTGGCGGGATCGCCTGCCCATGATCCGGGCCTATCTGGATTCCAACGATTTTTTTCTGTACATCTGGTACGGGGTGGTGTTCGTGGCCATGGGCTTCGGCATCGTCAACACCACGCTGATGGCCGTGTACGAGCGCATGCGGGAATTCGGCCTGCTCAAGGCCCTGGGCATGACGCCGGTCCGGATCGTCGTCGGCGTGCTTCTGGAAAGCGGCCTGATTCTTGGGATCGGAACGGTGCTGGGGGCCCTCCTGGGCCTTGTCACCGTGCTGCTGCTGACCCCCTCGGGCATCGATCTGTCGGCCCTTGCCGCCGGCGCCGACATGTGGAACATGCCCCGGGTGATCCGGCCCCTCCTGCGCGTCGGCGATGTGCTGATCGTGGGGGCCGTGGTCATGGTGTCGGGCCTTCTGGTCAGCCTGTACCCGGCGGTCAAGGCCGCCCGCTTCACGCCGATCGAAGCCATGGCCGTGCATTAATGCGAGTGACGGGAGATTGAAACCATGATCATCGTGAACGCCGAGTCCGTCGTCAAGACCTACGTCCAGGGCAGCCAGACGGTCCGGGCCTTGAGCGCGGTGGACCTGTCGGTCCGGCGCGGGGAATTCCTGGCCCTGGCCGGACCGTCGGGCTCGGGAAAAACGACGCTGCTCAACCTCATCGGCGGCCTGGACACGCCGGATTCGGGAACCGTCACCGTGGACGGCCGGGAACTCTGCCGCCTGTCGGGGTCTGAACTGGCCCGGCTCCGGCTTCACCGCATCGGCTTCGTGTTCCAGTCCTACAACCTGATCCCCGTTTTGTCCGCCGAGGAAAACGTGGCCTACATCATGCAGCTCCAGGGCGTTCCCTCCCGGGAGCGGCGGGATCGGGCCCGGCAGGTTCTCGATGAGGTGGGCCTTTCGGGCCTGTACGGGCGGCGCCCGGCCCAACTGTCCGGCGGGCAGCAGCAGCGGGTGGCCGTGGCCCGGGCCATCGCCGCCGATCCGGCCATCGTCCTGGCCGACGAGCCCACGGCCAACCTGGATTCGAAAACCGGCGAGTCCCTGCTGGACCTGATGCAGCACCTGAACACGGACAAGGGGGTGACCTTTGTCTTTTCCACCCACGACCGCATGGTCATGGACCACGCCCATCGCCTGGTGATGATTCGCGACGGACGCATCGTGGACGATGTGACGAAAGGCTGAGTGATGGTTTCTTACCCGATCAGGTCCGGTCTTTTTTTTCTTGGGGTGCTCACCCTGATGACGCCCGCACGGTCACTTTTTGCACTGCACCACGATTGGGGAGGGCAGGTCAAGGCCCGGGGCGTTTACTCCCGGTTCGATGAAGGCTCCGTCTGGACCGTCTTTGGCGATGAAGCAGGAACGGATCAGGACCTTTCCCTGCGCCTGACGGATACGGTGCGCCTGGCCGATCGGGTCAGTGCCGAAATCCATTACGAGGCCCTCTGGGCCGGGGGACGGACCCATGAAACCCGGAAACGCCTGGCCGCCGCCCTTTCCGGCCTGATTCTGGCGGGGAACGAGGAGGACGACAGGCGGCTGATGGATCTGAGCCGCACCATCGACGAGGGGGACGACTGGACCCTCGGCCATCGACTGGATCGTCTGTCCCTGGCCGTCCGGGGCGACCGGGCCCAGTGCCGGATCGGACGCCAGGCCCTGACCTGGGGCAGCGGCCTGATCTTCAATCCCATGGACGTGTTCAACCCCTTTGCCCCCACCGACACGGTCAGGGATTACAAGATCGGCGACGACATGGCTGTCCTTTCCGTCCGGTCGAACGGTCAGGGCGAGACCGATCTGGTGGTCGTGCCTCGGCGGGACGAGGCCTCGGGCAGGCTCGAAGGCGATCAATCCTCGGCGGCCCTGCGGCACCACCTTCTGCTGGACGGGATGGAGGTGACGGTTTTGGGGGCCGTTCATTATGACGAGCCCCTGACCGCCGTCGGTCTTTCACGAAGTCTGGGCCAGGCCATGGTCCGCAGCGATCTGGTCTGGACCCGGGCAGGAGGCGAGAATCCTCTGTCCCTGGTGATCAATCTGGATGGGTCCTTTACGGCGTTCGGAAAGAATGTCTACGGTCTGATCGAGTATTACCACAGCGGCCTCGGGCACCATGACGCCGAGAACAGCCTGGCCGACCGGGAGCTTCTGATCCGCGCGGCCCGGGGGGAACTGTTCGTGCCGGGCCGCAACTATCTGGGCGGGGCCGTCCAGATCGAACTGCATCCTTTGGTCTCGTTTCATACCACGCTGATCGTCAGTGCGGACGACGGCTCCAGCGTGGTGCTGCCCCGGCTGGTCTGGGACGCGGGCTCAAACCTCCGGATCGAAGGGGGCATGGCCCTGTACAGGGGCGGCACGAATACCGCCTTCGGGGGAATCGCCCTCCCGGTTCTGCCTTACACCACCAGGGCCCCGGACACCCTGACCCTGACCGGAACCTGGTATTTCTGACACGATTTTGCCTCCGGCGGCCCTTCCGGGGGACCCGCTTTTAAAAAGCGGGGCAAATGGGGTTTGATTTTAGAGAAAGGACGGATGATGGAACGTTGCGAGTGGTGCGGCACGGATCCCCTTTACATCGCCTACCACGATACCCAGTGGGGCGTGCCGGTGCACGATGACCGGCTTTTGTTCGAAATGCTGGTGCTGGAGGGCGCCCAGGCGGGACTCAGCTGGCTGACCATTTTGCGCAAGCGGGAGCATTACCGCCGGGCCTTTGATGGTTTTTCCATGGAAACGGTGGCCGCCTATACCGATCGGGACATCGAACGCCTGATGAACGATGCCGGCATCGTCCGCAACCGCCTCAAGATCCGCTCGGCCGTCACGAACGCCGGCAGGGTCCTGGACCTGATCGAGGCCTTCGGCTCCTTCGACGCCTACCTCTGGCGCTTTGTCGATCACCGGCCCATCGTCAACGCCTTTACCTCGGTCCGCGAGGTTCCCGCCAAAACCCCCCTGTCGGATGCGATCAGCAGGGACATGAAACAGCGGGGCCTGACCTTTGTGGGCAGCACCATCGTCTATTCGTTCATGCAGGCCGTGGGCATGGTCAACGACCATCGCACCGGCTGTTTCAGGTATCGGGAAGTCTGTCTGACGGCGTCGTAAAATATTCGAGATCGAATTTTTTTTGGGCGCCGTTATTTGAACTGGGTCAGGCCGCCCATGATGAAGTCCACGGCGTCCCGGCCGATGGAGCCCAGGTCCGAGGCGCCGCTGTCGTCGGCCCACATCAGGTACTGGTAAGCCACCCGTTCGTAGATGCCTAAAATGCCCACGGCGATGACCTGGGCTGAGCGGGGGGTTTTGTAGGTGAGGCCCAAGGACTCGCTGACCACCAGGAGGGCGTTGTACACGTCGTCGTTGAGCTTTTTCAGCATGGTGCGGCGGGCCTCTTCCAGGGCCTGGCTCTGGCCCACGGCTTCCTTGAACACGATGGCCACCTTGCCCGGATGCTTGGCGCAGAACTCGTCGTAAAAGGCAATGCCCGCGGCGCGGAAGCCGTCTTCGGGCCGCGTTCCGCCGGCGTAGGCCCGGCCCAGAATTACCCTCAGGGTGTAGACCCCTTCGGAAAACAGGCGGACCAGAAGGTCCTCCTTGTTCTTGAAATAGAAATACACCGTGCCCACGGACACCTCGGCCCGTTCGGCAATGGCCTCGACGCTGGTCTGGTGGTAGCCCTGGGTGACAAACAGGTGCTCGGCCGCGTCCAGGAGGGTTCGGTAACGCTGCTCCTTTTCCCTCTGACGCCGTCTGGCGCTGGGTGATAGATCCTTGTCCGATGCCCGCTCGTCCCGGTGTTCGCCCATATCCCTGTCCTCAATCGATGCTTGGAGTGTGTGTGATCGTTTTTTCGCCGCCTCCGGGCGATGGTTCAGTGTATACATGAAAGAGCCGCGAAACTCAATCCCCCTCCGAGCGTACCCCAGGGCAATCGCATGTCTGTTCATTAAATTAAAACACATGGGCCTCATGGATTCATGCCGTTCACGTTTACGGTCACGAGCACGAGCACGTTTACGATGGCGGTGCCGGGCTGTGACAAACCATGCTTCCTTCGTGCTCTTCGTGTTCTTCAGGGAGCGCAGCGACCGGGTGGTTGAAGGGTTTGACCACGAAGCTCACGAAGAGCACGAAGGAAAAGAGCCCCGGCTCTTTTCTGTCATGACATGCAATTGCCCTGGAGCGTGACCTCAGAACCCCAGGGTTTTCGTGATGATTTCGCACATGATCTCGTTGGCGCCGCCGCCGATGGCCATCAGCCGGGTGTCCCGGAAGGCCCGGCTGATCCGGGTTTCTTCCATGAGCCCCATGCCTCCGTACATCTGAAGGCAGCCGTCGGTGACCGAACTCAACAGCTGTCCGGCCAGGAGTTTGGCCATGGACACCTCCCGGGTTACGTCCCTTCGGTCCATTTTCATGCGCACGATATGGTAGGTCAGCTGCTGAAGGCTTTCCGTCTCCGCCAGCCACTGGGCGATGCGGTGACGCAGCACCTGGCGGCTGATCAGGGGCTTGCCGAACACCACCCGCTGTTTCAGGTGATCCACGGTTTCCATGATGATCTTCCGGGCGGCCGTGTAGGCCATGGGCAGCACGCTGAACCGTTCGTGCTGGAACTGCATCATCTGGTGAATGAAGCCTTCCCCCTCGGTGCCGATGAGGTTCTCCGCCGGTATTTTCATGTCGTCGAAAAAAAGCTCCGCCGTGTCGCTGCTTCGCATGCCGATTTTTTTCAGTTTACGGCTGACGGTAAAGCCGGGCAGGTCCGTGGGCACCACGAACAGGCTGAACGAATGATAGCCCGGCGCATCGCCGGTCCGGGCCAGAAGGGTCAGAAAATCCGCCTGGGTGCCGTTGGTAATGTAAGTTTTCGACCCGTTTAACACATAATGATCCCCCTCCCGTCGCGCCGTGGTCCGGATGGCGGCCACATCGGAGCCCGCATCGGGTTCGGTGACGGCGATGGCCGCCACCAGACGTCCGTCGACGGCCCCCTTCAGGTAGGTCTCCTTGAGGTGCTCGCTGCCGAACTCGTCGATGGCCGGGGTGGCCATGTTGGTCTGGACGGCGATGGCCATGGGAATGCCGCCGCAGTCGATTCTCGCCAGCTCTTCGAGGAAGACCGTTTCGTACCAGTAGTCCAGTCCCTGGCCCCCGTAGGCCGGATCATAGCGGATACCCAGAAAGCCCAGGTCCCCCATTTTTTTGAACAGATCGTGCAGGGGGGCCTGTTCCTCCTCTTCCCACCGATCCACATGGGGGTTGATCTCCCTGTCGATAAACGTCCGTACCGCCCGCCTGACTTCTTCATGTTCTTTGGTGAAAACCATCGAATCCACGGCTGATCTCCTGTCTGTCGTATGTTTGGCGATGATGATAAACAATCTTCATATATTGAATTTGGTTCAATTTATCGTCAAATCAGGTCCCTGTCAACGGTTTTGACCCGCCTGTCGTCTGCCGGAGCCGTCACGGGGCCCTTTGAAGCGGGCCGGTCCCGTGCGATCTGAAATTTTCGTTGTTGAACCCGCGGCCTTCCTGTACAATAAGCGGCATCCGCATACGTTCCGCACAGATATCAACGGGCGCGACATTGACGCGCCGTCAGGAGGCCAGGATGAAAGCACGATGTGACCGGTGGGTCTTGCCCGTCGTAATCGCGGCAGGGCTGTTGTTTCTTTTCCAGGGGATCACGGCCGGACCGGTCCTTGCGTCGGTGGTCAAGGCCAAGGATCTGGAAGCCATGGCGGCCCGGCTGAACGACTGCCGGAAAAACCGGCCCGAGGACCGGATTTACCTGATGTGCGACAAGCATTTCTACTATCCCGGGGAGACCCTCTGGTTTCAGGCCTACGTGCGCAACGGGGTCGATCTTTCCCCCTCGATCAACAGCGAGATCGTTCATGTGGAGTGGATCGGTCCCGCGGGCGATAAGGTGGCCGAGCGGACCCTCATCGCCCGCAACGGGACGGCATCGGGGGATATCGCCCTTTCCGAAGACGCCCCCGGCGGACGGTACCGCCTGAGGGCCTTCACGCGCTGGCAGAAAAACCAGCCGAACCCCTTCATTTTCGAAAAAGAGATTCCCGTCCAGCATGTGGTGGTTCCCCGTGTCAAGATGCGACTGGATTACCTGAAGGCCGGCTACGGCCCCGGCGACAGGGTCCAGGCCGCCTTTTCGGTGCGGGGCCTGGACGACCGGCCCCTTACCCGTCAGGCCTGCACGGTCACGGTGAAGCTGGGTGACGGGGTTTTCCTTGAAAAGACAATCACCACCGATGACCAGGGAAAGGCGCTGATCCGTTTTGACCTGCCGGGCACCCTGGATCCGGCCGGAGGTCTGGTCAATGTCTCCCTCGACTACCAGGGCCTGCCCGAATCCCTGTCCCGTTCCCTGCCCCTCCTGACCGGCCGCCTCCAGGTGGGCTTTTTCCCCGAGGGCGGGGATCTGATTGCCGGACTGGCGTCCCGGGTGGCCCTGCGCGTTCTGGATCAATGGGGCAAGCCGGCGGATATCGAGGGCGTGATTGAAACGGATACGGGCCGCCGGGTGGCCGACGTTGCCACCGTGCACCAGGGCAAGGGCCTGTTTTCGCTCACGCCGGAAAAGGACCGCACCTACCGGCTCCGGGTCACGAAGCCCCGGGGCATCGAGACCCTTTATCCGCTGCCTGCGGCCCTGGAACGCGGCTATGTGCTGGAGGTGACCCCCCTGGACGAACGGAAAAGCCTTGATATCATGGTCCGCAGCACGGAAACGGAGACGCTGCTTCTTGCCCTGCGGTCCCGCTGTCCGGTGGCCGCCTTTGTCTCGCTTCCGGTCAAACCGGGTGACAACCGGACCCGGGCCGACATCGGGTCCTTCCCCATGGGGGTCTGCCAGGTGACCCTTTTCGACTCCCGGGGCATCGAACGGGCCGAGCGGCTGACGTTCATCAACGAAGACAAACAACTGGACATCCGCATTGTGACGGACAAGGCCGTGTACCTGCCCCGGGAAAAGGTCACCATGCTGATCGGGGTGAGGGACGATCGGGGGATGCCGGTGCCGTCCCAGCTTTCCCTTTCGGTGACCGATGACCGGCTTCACAGTTTCGCCGCCGACACCTCCGGCACCATTTTGTCCAAACTGCTGCTCGAACCCGACCTGACGGGCGAGGTGTATGAACCGTCCAAGTATTTCAGTGCCGATACGAAAAACCGCATAGAGGCCCTGGACCTTCTGATGATGACCCAGGGCTGGCGGCGTTTCACCTGGGAACAGGTCCTGGCCGAAGAACGGCCCCCCCTTGCCTTCAAACCGGAAAAGGCCGAAATCCGGGGTTTTGTCTACGACAGCCCCCGGCGGCGCAATCCGGTGGCCGGAGCCGTGGTTACCATCGGTGAAACGGGAAAAACCGTGATCACCGACAAGGACGGCGCCTTTGTGATCAGTGATCTTGATCTTTACGAACCCCGGCTTTTGTCCTGCACGGACGGCAAGCGGAACGGGGAGGTCTCGGTCCGGGATTACGACGAGACGGCCATCATCTACCTGGAGCCGCCGGTGCGCTTCAAGAAGGGATTCAATTTCCTGAAATTCGGTGACGACACCCCGATGGTCGAAGCCCGAGCGGGCGGTCCGGCGGTTGCCGAGGCCGACGCCCCGCCGGAACCGGCACCGAAGGAGCCGCAGCCCGGCCGGATCCCGGCGGAACTCGAAGACCTCGACCTGCCCCGGGACCGGGGACTGATCATCGCCGACGATCGTCCCGCCGGTGAAACACGGTACTACAGGGCCCGGGTCTTTCCGGCGCCGGTGTACACGACGACCGCGGTCGAAGAACGCAGTGATTTCAGGTCCACCGTTTTTTTCAAGGGACAGGTCGAAACCGACCGGCGGGGCATGGCCACCCTCGAATTTTACAACAACGACGCCGTGGGTTCTTTCCGGGCCACGGTGGAAGGCATCGGCGTCACCGGTCTGGCCGGGCGCTGCGAATCGGCCTACGCTACAACGCTGCCCGTCAGTCTGGACCTCAAGGCGCCGGTGTCCGTGGCCATGGGGGATACGCTCAGGCTTCCCCTTGTGGTCACCAACGCCACGGCGGAGGCGGTGAAAGCCTCCCTGACCGTCACGGCTCCGCCCGCGTTGAAACCCCTGATGGATCTGACCGGGGGACTGGTGCTCAAGGCCGGAGCGTCGAAACGCTTTCTCATTCCCTTTGAGGTTCAGGATATACCCGGTCCCGCCGCGCTTGTGGCCCAGTGCCGGGTGGGCGGGGATACCGACACCCTCCGCCGGGAGATCCGGGTGGTGCCCCGGGGCTTTCCGGTGAAGACGGCGGTGTCGGACCGGGTGATGGACCGAAGCTTCGATGTGACGATCGACAAGCCGGTGGCCGGAAGCATTGAGGCCCGACTGACGGCCTATCCCACCGTGCTCAGCGACATGCTGGCCGGCATAAAGGCCATTTTGCAGGAGCCCTACGGCTGTTTCGAGCAGGCCTCGTCAAGCACCTACCCCAACATCATGGTGCTGGACTACCTGAACAAACAGGAATCCCCGGACCCGGACCTGATCAAACGGGCGGGGTCGCTCATCGACACGGGCTATAAAAAACTCACGGCCTATGAAACCAGAGAAAAGGGCTACGAATGGTTCGGCCAGACCCCGGGCCACGAGGCCCTGACCGCCTATGGCCTGATGGAATTTGCCGATATGCGGCAGGTCTATGACGGGGTGGACCCGGCCATGGTCAAGCGCACCGCAGACTGGCTGATGGCCCGGCGGGACGGGAAGGGGGGCTTTTTACGGAGTGAGCAGGCCCTGGACAGTTTCGGCCGGGCCGACGAGGATATCACCAACGCTTACATTGTCTATGCCCTGTCCGAGGCGGGGTTTGTTCATGACATTCAAAAGGAACTGGACCGGGCCCACGACGCGGCCCTGGCCGCCGATGACCCGTACATGCTGGCCCTTGCGGCCAATGCCCTGTTTCACGTCAGGGATCAACGGGGAGGAGCGGTGCTTGGACGGCTGATGCCGCACCAGGGAGACGACGGCGGCTTCACCGGGAAAAGGCATTCGATCACGCGGTCCACCGGAACGGCCCTTACGGTGGAAACCACGGCCCTTGCCGCTTTGGCCATGCTTAAATCCGAGACGCCGGATCGGATGCGTCTGGGCAAGGCGGTGCGGTTTATCGTGGGGGCCCGGCAGGGGCAGGGGGGCTTCGGCAACACCCAGAGCACGGTTTTGGCCCTCAAGGCCCTTTCCGCCTTTGCCCGGTTCGCCCGGAAAACCGCCGAATCGGGCCGCATCATCGTCGAGATCAACGGCAGGACGGCGGGTGAGGTCGCCTACGCCGCCGGTCAGTCCGAGCCCATCGTTATCGACGCCGACGTGCTTTCATCCAAATTTTCAGAAGGGAAAACCCCGGTGCGGGTGCGGTTTACCGAGACCGGCGAGCCCCTGCCGTTCACCTTTGCCCTGGCTTACAACACCTTTGAGCCCACGGGTTCCGCAGACTGCCCGCTGTCCCTCGACACCCGCCTGTCCGCCGATACGGTCAAGGCCGGCGACACGGTGACCCTGACGGTCCGCCTGACCAATCAAAAGGAGGGTGAGGGGCTGCCCATGAGTCTGGCTCGCATCGGCGTGCCCGGCGGACTGGGTCTGGTCCCCGGCGTGCTCGCGGAACTCCAAGACAAAGGGCGGGTGGATTTTATCGAAATCTTCGGTAATGATCCGGTGCTGTACTTCCGCCAGATGAAACCCGGCGAAACCCGCACCGTGTCGCTGACCCTCAAGGCCGAGATCCCCGGCACCTATCAGGCCGCCGCCTCCTCGGCCTACCTGTACTATACCCGCGAGCACAAGGTCTGGACTCCCGGTGAAACGGTGACGGTCACGGAATGAGGATCCTCCGTCGGCCCTGGCCTGGTGGTCAGGGCCGATCGGGGCGCCTTATCCCAACAGTGCGGGAAACAGTCCCTTGAGTCCGGCGGCGATGATCTCCACGCCGATGGCCGCCATGATCAGGCCCATGATCCGGGTGATCACGTTGATCCCGGTCTGGCCGAGCACGGCCCTCACACGATCCGACACCGCGAGACAGAGCCAGACGGACAGCCCCACCGCCACGATGATGAAGGCCGCCACCGCATAATCCATCACACTCCGGTACTGATGGGCGTAAACGATGACCGTGCTGATGGCCCCCGGTCCCGCCAGCAGGGGAATGCCTAAGGGGACGATGGCCACGCTGTCCATGTTTTCCAGGGCCTGGGCCTCTTCCTGGGTCTGCTTGGCCCGGCTGACCCGGGCCTGGAGCATGGCCAGGGCCATGGTGAACAGAAGGATCCCCCCGGCCACCCGGAAGGAATGGATGGTGATGCCGAAAAACGAAAGAATGGACTCCCCGGAAAAGAGCACGATGAGCAGCACGGACAGCACGGTGATCACGGTCATCCGGGCCGTCAGGGCGCGCCGTTCGGCGGGCATGTCCCGGCAGGCGTCCAGAAAAATAGGAATGGTTCCCACGGGGTTGACGATGGCCAGGAGGCCGATGAAAAATTTCAGGTAAAGGGTGATGGAGTCCATGGTCGTATGCGTGTCCGGTCCGGGTTCGAGGCATCAATAAAAAACCGCCCGGTAAGGGGCGGTTTTAAAAAGAATGCCGCACTGGAGCATGAGCGTGAGACGAGGCCAGAATTGGAGATCCGTTACGTACCGAAGTCGATCGAGCGTGTGCGGCAATATGTATTTTTTTGAAGGCCATCAAACGATATTCTTTTCCAAATGTCAAGAATTATCCTCAAGGAATTTTAAAATGTGCGTCCGGCAGGCCCCGGCCTGCTCCATGGGCACGAAGTGAGAGGCCCCGTCGATGACCACGGCCCGGGCCCGGGGTATCAGGGCGCAGAGCTTCCGCTCGGACGACGCGCTGAAAATGTCCGATCGCTCCCCCCGGATCAGCAGGGTGGGGCAGGTGATCGTTTGCGGATAGGTCCAGATGTCTTCCAGAAGGGTTTCGAAAATCTGGGCCTCGGTTTCCGGGTCGCACTTGAGGGAGGCGGTCCCCAGCCGTGACGTGGACAGGGCGTGGTTGCAATAGGCTTTGATAAAGGGGTCGGGCCAGGTGGCGAACAGGCCCCGGCCCGAAGAAAACCGCTGGTAGGCGTCCTTTTTGCCGGAAAAGTAGCGTTTGCGCCGCCTTGCTCCGGAGGGCAGGGGGAGCAGGTGGCGCATCTGGGCCTGTCTGACCAGCCAGGTCAGAAACAGTTTGGATCGCACGTAGATCACCGGGTCGATGAGTACCAGATGGGAGAACAGCGCAGGGTACCGGGCCGCGGTCAGAAGCGTCACCACGGCCCCTAAAGAGTGGCCCATGCCCACGACGGGCGGGGTCATGCGGCGTGAGATCACGTCCTTCACGTCGTCGACGAAGATGTCCCAGTGCTCGATGCGGCGCCTGCCGTGGTGGTCCGAATCCCCCTGGCCGGGAAGGTCCGTGGCCAGAATGCTGAAATCATTCTTGAAATGTTCGAAAAAAGGCAGATAAACCCCGGCGCAGAATCCGTTGGCATGAAGAAAGTGCATGGGGCGGGATTCCGTGCCGCAGGCGATGCTGTGCAGACGCCGCTCGGCGGTGTCGGTGAAGACGTTCGTGTAGTTCATGTCAGTCAAATACCATCGTTTGTAGGTTAGCCATCACGAAAGATTCAGGGCCGCCAGAAATCCCCCGTGAATGGCGTCATCCAGCTTGCCGGGGCGGACTCCGTCCCCCACGGCGGTAAAGGGAATACCCTCGGTCTTCAGAGCCTCGGCCAGGGTTTTGACCGACCGGGACCCGGCGGCGGTCACCACGGTGTCGAAGGCCGCCTCCCGGATGCCGCCTTCGGTTTCATAGCGGATCACCCCGCCCTCGACGGACAGGACCCGGGTGCCGGTCAGCACGGTGACGCCGTACCGTTCCAGATTGCCCATGGTCACCCAGCGGGTGGACCGGCCGATGCCGGTGCCGGCCTTGTCCGCCATTTCGAACACCGTGACCCGGGACGTTCCCCGGAACATGTATTCCTTGAGCTTTTCAGGAGACACGGCGTCGTAGGTGATCAGGAAGTGAACCATCTCCGGGCTGAGGGTTCCTTTGTGGGCGATGTAAAGGGCCGTTTCAAGACCCACGGCCCCGCCCCCGATCACGGCCGTCTTCGGGCCCAAGGGCGGGCGGTTTGCAAGAACGTCCCAGGCGCATAAAACCTCCGGTCCGTCGAGCCCCGGAATGGGGGGTGAAAGTGGCCCGGCCCCTTCGGCGACGATCACGTGGTCCGGCCTTTTCTCCCGGATCATCGGCACCGTCACCGGACAGTTCAGGTGAAGGGGGATGCGGTATTTTTCTATCATGGCCTGATAATACCGGGCGAAGGCCCACAGGTCCTCTTTGTTGGGCGGGGTTCCGGCGATCCAAATCTGGCCGCCGATCCGGTCTTTGGCTTCGAAGATCGTAACCCGGTGTCCGGCCCGGGTCGCAGTGACCGCCGCTTCGAGCCCCGCCACCCCGGCCCCCGCCACCCAGACCGTTTTGGGATGTTCCGTTTTTTTAATGATCCGTTCGGTTTCGTATCCGGCCCGGGGGTTGCCGATGCAGTAAACCGCCCGGCCCGAAAACACCGAATCCGTGCAGCCCTGGGAACAGCCCACGCAGGGACGGATCTCGTCGGGCCGTCCTTCCTTGGCCTTCGTCGGCCAGAAGGGATCGGCGATCAGCACCCGGCCCAGGTTGACCATGTCGGCCAGCCCGTCGGCGAGAATCGTCTCGGCGTCTTCGGGCCGGGCGATGCGGTTGGAGGCCATCACGGGGATGGACACGGCCCGTTTGACGTTGAGGGCCAGATAGGCGTAACCCCCGTGGGGCAGTTCCATGGGCAGCTGGGGCACCCGGGACTCGTGCCAGCCGCCGGTGACGTTGATCAGGTCCACCCCGGCCTGTTCATAGGCCCGGGCGATCAGAGGCGTTTCTTCATCACTGGTGCTGCCGGGAACGAAATCGTTGCCCGCCATGCGCACGCCAAGGGGATAATCCGGGCCCACCCGGTCCCGGACGGCCGCGATGATTTCCAGGGGAAAGCGGAGCCGGTTCTCGAGGCTTCCCCCGTAGGCGTCGGTGCGCCGGTTTTTGACCGGAGACAGAAACTGGGTGATCAGGTATCCGGCCGATGCCAGGATTTCAATGCCGTCGAAACCGGCGGCCCTGGCCCGTGCCGCCGCGTCGGCATAGGCCGTTATCGTGGCCCTGATGTCATCGAGGCTCATCTCCCGGGGCATGGCCTTGCTGTAGGTTGAATAGACCGAAGACGGCGCCAGAGGGGGCTGGTTGCCGATGGTCACCGGATAGGCGTAGGCCCCGGCGTGAAAGAGCTGAATCCAGGGACTGGCCCCCCCGCTGCGGATGATGTCCGTCAGGGTCCGGAAGTCATCGACGGCGCCGTCGTCGGAAAGGGCCAGGGTCACAAAGCCCGATCCCACGGTGTCGATGCCCACCGGCCCCACGGTGACCAGCCCGGCCCCTCCCTCGGCAATCTCCCGGAAAAAGGCATAGTACCTTTCATTGAGCCTGCGGTCGTACGAGTACAGAAGACCTAAGGACGGATAGGCGATACGGTTCTTGATTTGAAGGCCGTTGACGGTGATGGGGCAGAACAGTCGATCGAACATGGCAATCTCCTTGGCATCGGTAAATGAATGACCCGTTCAACGCGAAAAAGCCATTTAAGGACAGACCTGCCGTTAACGTCAACCGTTTTTTTACCGAACACGGTTTTCCCTTTCCGCCCGGCATCACACGCGCCATCGAAAGAGACGATGCCGGTGCAGGGAAAAAGAATTACACGGCAAGGAGAAAAAACATGGTCCCTGTTTCCGGAAAAACAAGGATGTGGTATCAGAGGGCCATGGGATTTTTATTGAAATAATGCAGGCACGGTTTATTCAACCGCCGGAGCCGGGGAGCGACCATGTCAAGCGATCAGCAGACCGACAGCCGTCCGTTTGCGATTTTTCTTATTTTTCTGCGTCTGGGCCTGACCTCCTTTGGGGGTCCCATTGCCCATCTCGGGTATTTCCGGGATGAGTTTGTCGTGCGGCGGGGCTGGATGTCGGAGCGGCGGTATGCCGATCTTGTGGCCTTGTGCCAGTTTCTTCCGGGGCCGGCCAGCAGTCAGGTGGGGATTTCACTGGGGCTGTCCCGGGCGGGGTATGCAGGGGCCCTGGCCGTCTTTGCGGGGTTTACGCTGCCGTCGGCGGCGGCGCTCACGCTGTTTGCCTTGGGGATCGGGGCCTTTGGGGAGATGCTTCCCGCGGGCGTTCTTACGGGGTTGAAGATCGTCGCCGTGGCCGTGGTGGCCCAGGCCGTGTGGGGCATGGCCCGGAATCTCTTAACCAGCGCCCTGAAGGTGACGGTCATGGCGGCGGCAACCGCCATGGCCCTCATGGTGCCCACGGCTTTCGGACAGGTGGCGGTGATTGCCGTGTCGGCGCTGCTCGGCATGGCCCTTTTCACACCGGATCGGCAGGCGGGGCATGAGCCGTTGCCGCCCATCGCCGGTCGACGCGCGGGGCTGATCTGTCTTGGGCTTTTTTTCATTCTTCTGGCGGGACTGCCCGCTCTGGCCGGGCTTGTGCCCGGCGGGGCCGTGTCGATGCTGGATTCGTTTTATCGCGCAGGATCGCTGGTGTTCGGCGGGGGCCATGTGGTCCTGCCGCTGCTCCAGGCCGAGGTCGTTCCGTCCGGCTGGGTGGACAACGGGGCCTTTCTGGCCGGTTACGGCGCCGCCCAGGCCGTCCCGGGGCCGCTTTTCACCTTTGCGGCCTTTCTGGGCGCATCGATGACGATCACGCCGTCCGGTCCCCTCGGCGCGGCGCTCTGCCTTTTCGCCATCTTCGCCCCCTCGTTTCTGCTGGTGTTCGCCGCCTGGCCGTTCTGGGAACAGGTCCGCCGAAATGCCCGGATGCAGGCGGCCCTTTCCGGAATCAACGCGGCGGTGGTCGGCCTCTTGCTGGCGGCCCTGTACACCCCCGTGTGGACCGGGGCCATCCGCGGCCCCCGGGATTTTGTCCTGGCCCTTTTCGCACTCGTCGCGCTGATGTTCTGGAAACTGCCGCCCTGGCTCGTCGTTGCGGCAACCGGCCTTGCCGGATGGCTGGTCACCCTGTTTTAATACACGCTGGCTTCTTCGGGCCCGTGTGAGGACTATCCGGTCGCGTGGCCTTCGCCCGAAACCCACGGGGGATTTTGACAGATGCTCCCGCTTCGCGTATAATGCCTGCATCATCACGCCAGACGATCACATGCGAGTGCTTTTTTACAAAAACCCATAAGATATAGGTGAACCATGACGGATAGATCCGGACCGCGCACGAGCAAACCCGATCCCGAGCGCATGAGAATTCTCCGCGCCCTTCCCCTTCAGATCAAGGAAACCATCACGGGGGAGGAGGCCCAGGCCTTTTTGTACAACGAACCCCTGCCCGAATCCCTGCTTGAAAAACTCAAAGACTACATCGTGGACGAGGATCTCTAACCATCCGGCGAAAGGGGCGGGTCACAAGGACGGGACATGAAGAAAAAAAAGGTGTTGAAGGAACTGAAGATCAACCGGGTCTGGTGCAAGGGCTGCGGGATCTGCGTGCGTTTCTGCCCGGGCAGGGTCCTTGAAAAGGACGAGCAGGGCAAGGCGGTGGCGGCCCGGCCCGAGGACTGCATCTGCTGCAGGGAGTGTGAGCTGAGGTGTCCGGATCTGGCCATCGAGGTGATCGTGGAGACACGGAAGGAGGCCCCATGAGCGATCGGGTCAGGTTCATCCAGGGCAACGAGGTCTGTGTGGAGGCGGCCCTGTACGCGGGCCTCAATTTCTTTGCGGGCTACCCCATCACCCCGTCCACGGAAATCGCCGAGCATCTGTCCGAACGTTTGCCCCAAAAGGACGGCATCTTCATGCAGATGGAAGACGAGATCGCCTCGATCTGCGCCGTCATCGGGGCCTCGCTGACGGGCAGCAAGGTGATGACCGCCACCAGCGGACCGGGGTTTTCCCTGATGCAGGAGGGCCTGGGCTTCGCCATCATGGCCGAGATCCCCTGCGTGATCGTCGATGTCCAAAGGGGCGGTCCGTCCACGGGCCTGCCCACGGGTCCGGCCCAGGGCGACGTGCTTCAGGCCAGGTGGGGCACCCACGGCGATCACGCCATCATCGCGCTGACCGCCTCCAACCACCAGGATCTGTTCGCCCTGACCGTGGACGCCTTCAACCTGGCGGAAACCTACCGGACCCCGGTGATTCTGCTCCTGGACGAGGTGATCGGCCACATGCGGGAGAAGGTGGTGCTGCCCGGGGCGGGCGACCTGCCCGTGGTGGACCGCCTGCGTACCTCGGTTCCGGCCGGGGTCGATTACTTCCCCTACCTGCCCCGGGAGGACGGTCGTCTGCCCATGAGCGATTTCGGCGGCGAGCACTGCTATCACGTGACGGGCCTGTTCCACGATATGTGGGGCTTCCCCAGCACCCATCCCAAGATCGTCCACGGACTCCAGCGTCATCTGAACGACAAGATTATCCACAATGTCCGGGATATCACCCGGATGAAGGAATACTACGTGGAGGATGCCCGGACCGTCCTGATTTCCTACGGGGCCTCGGCCCGGTCGGCCCTGCACGTGGTGCACAACCGCAGGGCCCGGGGCGAACGGTTGGGGCTCATCGAACTCCAGAGCCTCTGGCCCTTTCCCTTTACCCAGATCGCGGAGAAATGCGAGAGGGCCCGCCAGATCGTGGTGGTGGAAATGAACATGGGCCAGGTACTGCTCCAGGTCAAGCGGGCCGTCAGCCGTCCCGAGCGGGTGATGCTGGCCAACCGCATCGACGGGCAGTTCATCACGCCCACGGACATAAGGGATATCCTCAGACTGATTCACGGAAGGGGGGTCTGATATGGCCATTCACGACTACATCCGCAAACGGTTTTTTCCCCATCTCTGGTGCCCCGGCTGCGGCCACGGGACGGTACTGAACGGCCTGGTCCGGGCCATCGACGATTTGAAGATCCGCAAAAACGACATCGTGATGGTTTCGGGCATCGGATGCTCGTCCCGGATCACCGGCTACGTGGACGCCCACACCCTCCATACCCTGCACGGCCGGGCCCTGGCTTTCGCCACCGGTGTCAAGATGAGCCGTCCGGAACTCCATGTGATCGTTCCCATGGGCGACGGAGACGCCCTGGCCATCGGCGGCAACCATTTCATCCATGCAGCCCGCCGGAACATCGATATCACGGCCCTCGTCATGAACAATCAGGTCTACGGTATGACCGGGGGCCAGTTCTCACCCATGTCCGACACAGGCAGCCGGGCCACCACGGCCCCCCTGGGCAGTGTGGACCCGCCCTTCGATGTGGTGAAGATGGCCACGGCGGCCGGGGCATCCTACGTGGCCCGGACCACGGTCTTCCACGTGCGCCAGATGATCACCCTGATTACCGAGGCCATCCGCCACAAGGGGTTCTCCGTGGTGGAAATCATGAGCCAGTGCCCCACCTACTACGGCAGGAAGAACGATCTGGGTTCGGCGGCGGACATGCTCGAGGCTTTCAGGGATCATACCGCCCCCGTCGGATCGGCGGCCCTTGCCGAAACGCCCGGACTCATTGCCCGGGGCGTGTTCGTCAATGAAGACCGGCCCGAATACTGTGAGGCCTATCGGCGGCGCGCCGCTGAAATCAAAGCCCGGGGAGGTGCGTGATGGAACGTCTGAGAATCGTTTTTTCGGGCTCCGGCGGCCAGGGGGTGATCACGGCGGCCATCGTCCTTGCCGAGGCCGCGGTGCTTCATGACGGCCTTCTGGCCACCCAGACCCAGTCCTACGGCCCCGAAGCCCGGGGCGGGGCCACCCGGTCGGATGTGATTATTTCCGATGCCCCGATTTACTTTCCCAAGGTGACCCAGCCCAACGTTCTGGTTTCGCTGACCCAGGAAGCCTACATGAAGTACTACGACATCGTCCGGCCCGGGGGGATTCTTTTGACCGACCCCCGCCACGTGACCGTTTTGACGGCGGTGGACTCGCGTCAGGTGGAGATTCCCATGCACAGCGCCATGACCGATCATCCGGCCACACCTGCGGGATACAACATCTGCGTGCTGGGGGCCTTCCTGGCCCTGACCCGGGTGGTCCGCCCCGAGTCCGTGGCCCGGGTGCTGGAAGCGCGGATGCCCAAAGCGTCCCTTTCGGCCAATCTCGAGGCTCTGGAACGGGGCCTCGCCCTGGGGGAAACCCATCACATCCGGGGTTCCTGAGACGGGGTTGCAGGGCAATCGCATGTACTATTCGTTCACGAGCACGGCAGGCCGAGACCGGCTCGACCGTCTCATCCCACGCCGGTTGAACCATCAGACGGTTGCGTTCACGTGTTGCCGGCAACCATCGTGAACGTGCTCGTGACCGTAAACGTGAACGGCAGTCTTAGGATGTCGCTAAGCGGCACTGTGTGACATGCGAAGGCATGTCCGGTTTTTCTTTGTCTTTGTGTCTCTGTGAGAGCGATAAAACCGGCGTCTCCGACGGGGACGGTCTATGTGATTTCTCACGGAGACACAAAGTCACAAAGAGGGCTCGTGTGCTTACGCGGTGTATTTCCTGCCGGCAGGGATGACGTGTTTACGTCGACAGGATTGATCTGAGATCAATCCACTGAGATTCTCACGGAGGCCGTTTTTAGTTTTCTTCAAGGATATGAAACATGCGATTGACCTGGACGGGGTTGGGATCCGGATTGATTCCATCTCCGTTTGGTCGTATAGTGGGGCACCTGTCAGGAAGGCGGGTTTTTTCGTACCTTATCCCAAACCGTTTCATGCAATCGCGGGGAGTCGTCATGCCGTTCAAACAGAATCTTCTGAAAAAAATCAAGCTCGATCAAATGCGCAAGAGGGTCCTGGTGACCCTGGGGCCCTCGGGCAGCGGCAGCAAGGTCGACAAAAAGGCCATGCGCCACCTGCTCGATGCCGCCGGATACCGGCACAGCTCTTTGAGGGGGCTCGACGTGTTTCTGCCCGAAGGCACAACGGATACGGACCGACAGGCCATCTTCGTGCTGGACAACGATCTGGCGATTTATGACAGTACCCTCGGTGATGTGGCACTGCGCAAGGAACCGACCCTCAAAGAGATGATCAGCATCAAAAACGCCGTCAAGATCCTCAATGACAAGGACGTGGTGGTCAGTCGAAGGGACCGGTCCGTGGAAACGGTCTATGCCCGGTGTCTGGAACGCCTGGACCTGTCCTTCACCCCGGACGATATTCGCAAACTGGAGTACGACGGCAGGGCCGCGGTGGAATGGAACGACACCGAAGCGGTTCTCGAAGCGCTGCGCCTGTTCGAAGAACTGCTGGCCTTCCGGCCCGAACCCCGGCATTTCAAAATCGACAGTTACGTCATGACGGGGGCCTTCAGCCGGGGCGATGCGGGCCGGGAGCATTTCGGACCCTCGGTGGTGTTCAGCATCGGCGACGGCACGATCCGTCTGATCGAGGACGTCATCGCCGTGGACGATAAAGAGGGGCTCCGAACGTTTCATGATCAGGTGCTGGGCCGCCGTGACCCCTCCCAAATCGGGCCGACGGTCTTTACCTGGCTGGCCGACCGGGTCTTGTCCAATGCCTCGGATAAGGGATGATTTGACAGACGATTCGGATTCCCGTATAGTATCCCGTTTGTTTTCTGAAAGCCTTGGTCTGTGATCAATTAACGATTCGAAACGGAGAAACATGATGAAACCCGTGGTAGCTCTGGTGGGGCGTCCCAACGTCGGCAAGTCCACCCTGTTCAACCGGATTATCCGGAGTCGGGAGGCGCTGGTCGACGACATGCCCGGTGTGACCCGGGACCGGCATTACTGTGATGCGTCCTGGGAAGGCAAGGCCTTCACCCTGGTCGACACCGGCGGATTCATCGAGGGCGATGCGGATGATTTTGCCGGGGATATCAGGTACCAGGTGCTCCAGGCCATCCGGGAGGCGGACGTGGTGGCGCTGGTGCTCGACGGCAAACACGGGCTCTCCCCCTATGACCGGGATCTGGTGGCCATCCTCCGGGACAGCGACCGGACGGTGTTTTACCTGGTCAACAAGATCGATGGGGAAATGCATGAAGACAACCTGACGGAATTTTATGCCCTGGGCGTGGAGGATCTTTACCCCGTGTCCGGCGAGCACGGCTACGGGGTGCCTGATTTCATGGACGACCTGGCCCGGACCCTGCCGGATATTCCCGAACCGGAAGGCGACGAGGATCTGATCCGCATTGCCGTGGTGGGACGACCCAACGTGGGCAAATCATCCCTGATCAACAAGATCCTGGGGGAAAAACGGCTGGTGGTCAGCGACGTGGCCGGCACCACCCGGGACTCCATCGATTCGCGCTGCAAACGGGCCGGTAAGGATTATCTGCTGATCGATACGGCGGGTATCCGCCGCAAGGGCAAGGTCGATGAAAAGCTTGAAAAATTTTCCGTGATCAAGGCCCTGAAAAGTCTGGACCGCTGTGACGTGGCCCTGATCCTGATCGACGCCTCCGAAGGGGTCACCGACCAGGACATCACCATTGCCGGGTATGCCCAGGACCGGGGCTGCGGCTGCATTTTCCTGCTCAACAAGTGGGATCTGGTGGACCGCAGTGAAACCGGCATGAAGGCCTTTTACGAGGATCTCTACATGGAAGCCAAGTTCTTGAGCTTCGCTCCGGCCATGACCATTTCGGCCCTGACCGGCCTTCGGGTGAGCAAAATATTTTCCATGGTGAACGAGGTCTACGCGCAGTATTCCCGCCGCATCCCCACCGGCGAGCTCAACCGGATCCTCGACCTGGCCACCCAGCGGACTCCGCCGTCCCTGCACAAGGGCAAACGCCTGAAATTCTACTACGCGACCCAGGTCGAGATCCGGCCCCCCACCGTGGTCTGTTTCGTCAATTACCCCGAGGCCGTTCACTTTTCGTATAAACGCTACCTGATCAACCAGATCCGCGAACGTACGGGTATGGACAAGACCCCCGTCAAGCTTGAGTTCCGCCAGCGCACCGGCAAGATCGACTTTGCCGAACGCAAGGACGAGACCTACCATGCCCGGAACAAGGACAGCTTCGACAAAGAAAGCCGGAACAAGGAAAAGAAAAAACGCGAGCGGAAAATTCAGGGCCGGAAAAAGATCGAGCGGCTTCAGGAGAAGTAAGGGCCGCGAACGAAGAAAGCGAGGGGCTTTGCATGGATCTGTTTGACTACCAGGGGCGGAAGGCGGGAGAGGACACCCGACCCCTGGCCGATCGGATGCGGCCTCGGACTCTGGACGAATTCATCGGCCAGCCCCAGATTTCCGGCGACGGGACCCTGATCCGGAAGGCCATCGAGAACGACCGGATTTTCTCGATGATCCTCTGGGGCCCTCCGGGCTGCGGCAAGACCAGCCTGGCCAACATCATCGCCCGGGAGACGAGGGCCCGGTTCGTCCAGATCTCGGCGGTCCTGTCCGGGGTCAAGGACATCCGGGAGGTCATCGAGGCCGCACGGACCCAGCTCAACCAGTACGGCAAACGCACCCTTCTTTTTGTCGATGAAATCCACCGTTTTAATAAGGCCCAGCAGGACGCCTTCCTGCACCACGTGGAAAACGGCCTGATCACCCTCATCGGTGCCAGTACGGAAAATCCCTCCTTCGAGGTGATTCCCGCCCTGTTGTCCCGGTGCCGGGTCATCACCCTGGCCCGTCACACCGAGGAGGACATCGTCCGGGTTCTTCGCCTGGCCCTCGCCGACAGCGACCGGGGTCTGGGCCGGATGGGCCTTGAGGTCGAGGACGCGGCCCTGTCCCATCTTTCGGCCCTGGCCGACGGGGATATCCGCACGGCCCTGAACAGCCTGGAAACGGCGGCCTTTTATGCCGTGAAAAATACCGATGGGGACGGGACCGTCAAAGCCCTGACCCTGTCCGACCTTGAAACCATTCTCCAGAAAAAAGCCCTTTTGTACGACAAGTCCGGCGAGGAGCATTTCAACCTGATCTCGGCCTTTCACAAAAGCCTCCGGGGCAGCGATCCCGACGCGGCCATGTACTGGCTGGCCCGGATGCTGATGGCCGGGGAGGATCCCATGTACGTGGCCCGCCGCATGGTGCGTTTTGCCTCGGAAGACGTGGGGCTGGCCGACAGCGGCGCCCTGTCGGTGGCCTTGTCGGCCCTGGAATCCTACCGGTTTTTGGGCCCGCCCGAAGGAGAGCTGGCCCTGGTCCAGGCGGCGGTCTACCTGGCCACCGCCCCCAAAAGCAACAGCATCTATACCGCCTGGAAAACCGTCCGTGACGAGGTGGGGAAAAGCGGGGCCCTGCCCGTTCCCCTGCATATCCGCAACGCCCCCACCCGCCTGATGAAACACCTGGGATACAACGAGGGTTACAAATACGCCCACAATTACAAGGGCGCCTATGTCCCCCAGGACTACCTGCCCGATGCCCTTGCGGGCCGGGAATTCTACCAGCCCACCGACCGGGGCTACGAAAAAACCATTGCCCACCGCCTGAGCGCCTGGCGGGATCTCAAACGAACCTTTTCGGAACACCCAAAGGGCCCGGGCGAAAGCGACGCATCTTAACGTCGTCGCAGGGGCCGGGAGAACGGTCGCCGTCTTTTTCCCTTTCAGGCTGAAAACGAAAAACGCCCCGCAGTTTTTTTGGCAGCGGGGCGTTTATTCTCTGTCCCGGACAGGCCGGTCAGAATCCGAACAGAATCGTCATCTCCGCGATCATGTCGGAGAGATCCGGTTTTTCATCTTCTCCCACCACGTCCGGGGACATGGTGGGAACGCAGGTGTCAAAAACAATGCGTTTGTCCGCGCCGTCCCGGGCGTCCCAGGGTGTCCAGGCCGGAAGACCATCGGATTCGGCATTCGGATTACCCGTTCGGGCGAACCGGGCAAAATAGCGCATCATGACGTCCGAGAGGTATTCGCGGCCTGGCCGGTTTGCCTCACTCCAGGCCGGTCGCGTGAGTGTTTCCGGTTCGGAAATAAAGGTATCTGGTTATGCACTTCCCTCAAGTTGGAGGTGATTTTTCAATTGTTAAACCACCCGTTCGCGTTGCTCACCGAAGGGCACGAAGAGCACGAAGAAGTACGTAAATAGTGGGCTTTTCTTCGTGCTCCTTCGTGCCCTTCAGTGAGCGCAGCGAACGGGTGGTTAAAAAATCTGTAGCTTTTCTCAAGGGGAAAGCCTCTCACCTTATAGACACATCGACAAAGCCATAACCAACCCAATGTCATTATTTTAAGACCATGATGGGCACGCTTTGCTTTACCCATCAACTGGACAACGATAATATGTTTAAGTTAATGGCATTGATTACGCGGTTGAAGAGTCACTGGAACCAAGTGCATAACCAGATAAAGGTATTGAAAACAAAGGGGCTATCCAGTGCATGGGCGGCGCCGGACACAATGTCCAGGGGCTGGGGCTCTTCATCCCAGGCAAACGTGCACACATAAGGGGTGTTCTGGTGGCCGGCCATGGCCCTGACAGAGGAATCCACGCCGTAACCCTGAAACACCATTTTGCTCATGTGGTTCACCGGTTCCAGGAGGGGCAGGAACACCGGATAGAGCCGTTGGGAGACATCCAGTTCCACATCGTCCGGATTGTCGGTCCGGGTGAAATCCCAGGCCGACACCGGATCGCCGAGAATCATCGGGAGAAACAGCGTGATTTCGTCGGTGGAGTTTCCGACCCTTTTAAGGGACATGCAAAAAAACACATATTTCCTTCTTTACAAATCAAGGTTCCTTTTGATAGTCGATATATTAATCGTTTTTATAAAGTTATTTCGGTCACCAAGGAGGATCATCACTATGCCGAGAACAACCCGGATGCTCAGTTCGGATCAGAAGTGCGTTTACCATGTTATTTCCCGGACGGCCTTGGACGGCCTGCCGTTCGGTCCGGTGGAGAAAGACCGCTTTGTATCGATTCTCAAATGGTTTGCGAAGATTTATTTTACCGAAATTATCGGTTATGCCGTGATGGATAACCATGTGCACATTCTGGTCAAGATGCTGCCCAGCAGGAATTATTCCGACGAGGAGATCGAAGCCCGTTACAAAATCAAATACGGGAAAGAGGCGGTTTTCCCTTTGGGGCGCAGGGATCATTTCCGGAAAAAATGGGCGAGTCTGTCTGAATTTATCCGGGAGGTCAAGCAAACCTTTTCCCGCTACTACAATAAAGTCAAGGGGCGAAAGGGGACCCTTTGGGGTGAACGCTTCAAAAGCGTGATCGTCGAAAAAGGGGAAACGTTGATTCACTGTCTGGCATACATCGACTTGAATGCGGTCCGAGCAGGTATTGTCAAACTCCCCGACGATTACCGCTGGTGCTCATTAGGTTACCACAGTCAGACCGGCAACCGGGATCATTTTCTGTCAACGGACTTCGGTCTTGAGGAATTTGGGGACATGGCAGAGGCTGAGCGATTTCGACGTTATCGTCGTTATGTCTATGAAGCCGGGGCTCTGGCGCGCAAAGACGGGAAAAGCAGACACGCCATCGACAGTGCCATTCTTGAAAAAGAACGCCAACGAAATTTCGACCCCGGCCGGACAGGACGGTTCATGAATCGAACCCGGTATTTCACCGATTCCGGCATCATCGGCACCCAGGCCTTTGTGGTCGCCCACTATGAGCAGTTCAAACATGTCTTTCAGGCAAAAAATGAAAAAAAACCCAAGCCCATCAAGGGGTTGAACGGCATTTATTCACTCAAGCGACTGACCGGATAAACTCATCTGTCTGGCTTATCCTTTCTCAGCACAGCCTTGTTGAAAACGACGGGGGAGGTGTTTTTTTGTTTCCTGCCTATGGTAAAAACGTTCGGGTCCAGTCTATTTTGATCAGGATTTATTCAAGAAAATAATATCAAGCACAGGGTTCGAAGCATAAAGGATCTCTACAGGTTGTAGCGGAATGAGGCATGGCACTTTGTTTTGAACCTATTATAAAAATTGACTGTCCCTTTTTTGCTTTTTTGATATTGGGCCGGGTCAGAGAACCCCGGCCAGGTAGGCGAAGGTGTCGAGCAGGTGAGACAGGGGCTTGGGCTCGTGGAGATCGGTGATTTGGTGCCAGTTTGCCTGGATGTCCTCGGGGGAGATGGCACGGTTGCCGCCGCCCAGGACCACTCCTTTGGAACAGAGAATTTCCGTACGGCTGAACCAGCCGCCGAGGCAGTTGAAAATCATTTTTGTGGTCGTGTTTTGTTCGGAGCAGAGGTAGAGGACCAGCGGGGCGATGGTTTCGGGCTGGAGCTTGTCGCTGAGGTCTTTGGGCATCAGTGATTCGGTCATGCGGGAGGCCGCCACGGGGGCGATGCAGTTGCACAGGATGTTGTATTTGTTCCCTTCGGTAAACACACTGTTCATCAGTCCCACCAAAGCCGTTTTGGCGGCGCTGTAGTTGGCCTGGCCGAAGTTGCCGTAAAGTCCCGCGCCCGAGCTGGTGTTGATGATTCTGCCGTAGCCTTTTGCTTTCATGACGGCGAAGGCCGCCTGGGTCACGCAGAAGGCGCCCTTGGCGTGGACGTCCAAAACGGCGTCCCAGTCGTCCTCGGTGAGTTTGAGAAAACTCTTGTCCCGGATGATCCCTGCGTTGTTGACCAGGATGTCCACGGTACCGAAGGAGTCCAAGGCCGTTTGGACGATGCGCGTCCCGCTGTCGGTGCCAACCACCGAATCGTAGCTGGCGACGGCCCTGCCGCCCATGGCCCGGATGTCTTCGACCACCTTGTCTGCAGCGGCGGCGTTGTTTCCCGATCCGTCCAGGGCGCGGCCCGGATCGTTGACCACAACACAGGCGCCCCGTCTGGCGAATTCACGCGCGTAACAGCGTCCCAGTCCCGCACCGGCGCCGGTCACGATGGCCACTTTGCCGTCAAATCTGATCTGATCCATGCCTGTCCTCCCGGTCTTGCTTGTCTGTGAATGGGACCTTTCCACCGCCTTCCTTGTGCGGACGGCTGATATTTGAGCATGCTCAAATTAATGAAAACTGTAGTGGGCTCCGGTGGATTTGTCAATATAAAAATTGAGCGCGCTCAAATCTTGCATCTTTGGCCCCGGAGGATTATGGTGTAAGGCAATAAACATCGGGCTCATGGCCGGTAGACGATAAAAAAGGAGCGTAGCATGGGACGCGAGGAACGAAGCAGGGACATCATGAAGACCATCGTAGACGCGAGCCGGGGGCTGTTCCTCGCCCAGGGCTACCGGCAGACGACCATCCGGCAGATTATCGAGCAGGTGGGCATCAAGAACGGCACCCTGTACCATTTCTTCAAGGACAAGGAAGACATTTTTCGTCATGTGTGCATGGAAACCTATGATGCCTTCATCGCCTATGTGGACGGCGTCACCGAAGACTCCGACGGGCCGCTGAAATACGCCATGACCCGGGCCCTGGAGTTCAAACTCGTGGAAGAGGACGAGATGATTGCCCGCCTGTATGAGGAGGCCTATACCTCATGGCGCGTGGCCGAAGCGATGATTCCCGTGAACATGAAGCGGAACAGGGCCTTTTTCCATCGCTACAATCCGACGTTCACCGACAATGATTACCACTACCGGACCGTGGCCCTGCGGGGCATGAGGGCTTTTCTGATTTCCGACCGAATCCGCAACGGGCGGGGTCGATTCGCCACCTGGTGCCCCTTTGCCGTCGAAACCGCGCTCACCCTGTTCAACGTACCCAAAGCCGACGTCACCCGCGTCGTCGCCCGGACCCTTTCCCTTATCGCCGATCACGACATCGCAGGCCTGCTCGATGGCCGGGACCCCGGCGCGGCCCGTTGGGGCCGGCCGGATAACGTTTAAACGGCTCACGTCTAAATCATCCGGCGGATGTCCCCGGCCAGGGCGTCCAGTCGTTTGGCCGAGATTTTCACCGGAGTTTTCAGTTCCTGGGCGAAGACGGAAATCTTGTATTCCTCGATCAGCCAGAAGAAGTCCTCGATGCTGTCCCGCTTTTCCCGGCTGGTGTCGGGGGAAAGGGCCTGGACAAACGAGGTGAGCAGATCCATATAGGGCTGGATGCCTTTGGCCTTGGCCCTGTCCTTGTCGGGATGCTCGAAGGCGCGTCCGGCACGGATGCGGATGCCCTGGATGAAACGGGGCAGGTGGCGAAGCCGGTCCCGGTCGTAGAGCCGGAGAAAGGTCGGCGGGATCAGGCGGTCCAGTTCCTTTCGGAGTTCCAGGGCCACGTCGGGGATTCGGCCCGCCGGGGCCTCCTTGAGTTCCCGGCTGTAGATCAGGGACCGGGCCTGATGGAAGGCGTCGAGAATCGACAGGGTCAGGGCCAACAGCTCTTGGCCGGTGGTGTGGATGGTGGGGGAAAGGGATGCGACCTTCTCGTCGAAGGCCGCCCGGCTCCGGATCTCGAGGGCGAACAGCTCGGATAGGGTGCGCTCGTAAAGATCCCGGGCCAGGGCGCTGTCACCGCCCAGGTAATTGGCATACAGGCGGTGCGGTCCTTTGAGGGTCAGATCTTTTTTGAGGGCCTTCAGCCGGTCGGACAGCCTGCGTTCGAACAGGGCCCGGACGCCCCTCACATGGCTCTGATCCGCGGCGGTCCGGGTCCGGAACAGTCGGAGGGCCACCCGGTCCTCCTCCACGCTCAGCCCCGGAAAAGCCAGGCCCGCCACACCGGCCGCCGTGTCCAGGGAGATTGATTCGGGAATGTCTCCGCAATCCCAGGGGGTTACCGTCTCCCGTTCCCAACGGGCCCTGGCCCGGTCAAACCCGTCGTCCCCGGACAGGGCGGCGTAGTCGCGATGGAGCAGTTTCGGATCACGACCCTGGGCCAGCACCTTGCCCTGGGCGTCCAGGATGGCCACCCGCAAGGTCAGATGGGGGGACAGTCCTTCGGTGGACCAGGCGGACCCCGGAATCTCCATGCCGAAGGTCCGGAAAATAAATCGGGCCAGCACCGCCGGCAGGGCGGCGGCGGGCCGTTCTTCGCCGGACAGCTCGGGACATTCCCGCATGATCCGGTCCACCGTGGCGGTGATGGGGACCAGCCGTTTCCGGTAGTCCTTGGGAAGATTTTTGAGCAGGCCCTCGATTTTGTCGCGCAACAGTCCGGGCACCAGAAAATCCAGGGACTCCGGCGTGACCGCCGCCATGGCTGCGGCAGGCACCTTGACCGTGACCCCGTCTTCCTCCGCCCCCGGATCGAAGCGGTAGGCCAGATCAAAAGAGCGGCCGGTGATGAGGGCCTGTTCGGGAAAGCGCCTGATGTCGGTGTCGTCCGGATCATAGCAGAGCAGCATGTCCCGGGTCATGCAAAGGAAATCCGATCCTCCGCGCTCCTTGACCAGCCGGGTCAGGCTGCGGACGTCGGAGACGGTCGGCAATCGTTTTTCGTAGAATTCACGGAGCACATCGTCGGCGACCATCATGTCCCTTCGCCGCACCCTATCTTCCAACGTCCGGACCTCGTCGGCCAGGGCCCGGTTGCGACGGAGGAAATCCCATTCCCGACCCAGTCGGTCAAGGTCGATGTCGCCCTCGATCAGGGCGTTTTGGATGAAGATCCGGGACGCTTCGGCGGGGTTGATCCGACCATAGGGAACGGTTTTTTCGCCGATGACCAGGCCGAAGAGGCTCATCTGCTCCCGGGCGAAGACGGCCCCTTTTTTCGCGGACCAGTGGGCGGAGCTGTATGTCCGGCTGATACAGTTTCCCCCCAGCTCCTCCAGCCAGCCGTTGTCGATGGTGGCCACGTTCCGTGCGAAAAGCCGTGAGGTCTCGACCAGTTCCGCCGCCACGATCCAGGTGCCCGCCTTGTTGAACAGGCCCGATCCGGGGAAGATCATCGCCTCTCTGCCCCGGGTGGCGGTGTAGAGGTTCTTGTCTTTGCGCACGGCAATGCCCGACAGGTAGCCGGTGAGAATGGACTGATGGATGGCCCGGTAAAGGGGACTGAAGGTGTCGGTCCTGTCATTGCCGGCGTCATTGGGCGCGGGGCCGGCAGCCAGGTCGGCTTCGGTCAGGATGGCCGAAAGCTGGGTGTGGATGTCCAGCCATTCCCGCATGCGCAAAAACGAGAGAAAGTAGCGTTTGCAAAAGGCCTTGACCGCTCCGGCCCCCCGGCTGCCCCCGGATTCCTCGTGAAAACGGTTCCAGATGTTCAACAGGGTGATGAAGTCGCTCAAGGGGTCCTTGAACACGCTGTGCATCTGGTCGGCCTGTTGGAGTTTGTCCTGGGGACGTTCCCGGGGATCACGGATGGACAGGGCCGCGATGATGACGGTGACCTCGGGCAGGCATCCCCGCCGACCGGCTTCGATGAGCATGCGGGACAAGGTGGGGTCCACGGGGATCCGGGCCATGGTCCGGCCCTGGTCGGTGAGGCTGTACCGGGACGTGTCCGTTCGATGCGACGGCGGATTCAGCCGGATGGCCCCCAACTCCACCAGGGTGTCGTAGCCGTCCCGGATGCCCGCCGGGGTCGGCATGTCGATAAAGGGAAAGGATTCCACATCCCCCAGACGCAGGGCCATCATCCGCAAAACGACCTCGGCCAGGTTGGCCCGCAGGATCTGGGGGGACGTGAACAGGGGGCGGCTTTCGTAATCGGACTCACTGTACAGGCGGTAGCAGACCCCGTTTTTCATGCGGCCGCAGCGGCCCATGCGCTGGTCGGCGCTGCTTTTCGATACGGCAAGAACCGGCAGGGAGGTGGTCCGGGTCCGGGGGGTATAGCGTGGAATCCGGGCAAGGCCCGTGTCCACCACGTAGGTGATGCCCGGAATGGTGATGGAGGTCTCGGCCACGTTGGTGGCCACGACGATTTTCCGGCCCGGCACCGGGGCGAAGATCGCCTTCTGGTCGGCGGCGGACAGCCGGGCGTAGAGGGGCATGACCACGGCATTGGGGTAGCGTCTTCCCGTGAGGGTTTCCATGCATTCACGGATGTCCGCCTCGGTGGGCATGAAAATCAGGATGTCTCCCCAGGGTCCGAGGCGCTGGATTTCGTCCACGGCCTGGACGGCCCGGTCCACGTAGCTGTCTTCCTCCTCGGGGGTCTCGGCGGGGCGGTAATTAAGCTCCACCGGAAAGGTCCGGCCCGAGACTTCGATGATGGGGGCGTCGTCAAAGGCTTTGGAGAATTTTTCCGTATCGATGGTGGCCGAGGTGATGATGACTTTGAGGTCATGCCGCTTTTTCAGGAGATTTCGCAGGATACCCAAAATAAAGTCGATATTCAGACTGCGTTCGTGGGCTTCATCGACGATAACGGTGTCGTAGGCGGACAGGAATCGGTCGGTCTGGGCTTCGGCCAGCAGAACGCCGTCGGTCATCACCTTGATCAGGGTCTGGTCCGAGGTCTTGTCCTGGAACCTGATCTTGCATCCCACGGCACCCCCAAGCTCCTGGCCCAGCTCTTCGGCGATGCGGGCCGATACGGTCAGGGCGGCAATGCGCCGGGGCTGGGTGCAGGCGATCATGCCCGAAAGACCCCGTCCGGCCTCCAGGCAGAACTTGGGAATCTGGGTGGTCTTTCCCGAGCCGGTTTCCCCGGCCAGCACCAACACCCGGTGATCGCGGATCAGCCGGATGATGTCCTCCCTGCACTCTGTGATGGGCAGGCCCTCAATGGGGGTCACGGTCGGACGGTTTCGTTTCCGGGTTTCGTATACCGCCATCGAGGCCGTAATCCGATTTTCGATCCCGTCAAGGGTCAGACCGCCGTGACCGTTCGGGTGCTTGCGCAGGCGGGTCAGATCCCGCCGGAGGCTGTGGCGGTCCCGGGCCATGCAGCGGTCGAGTTTTTTTTCAAGGCGGCGAAAACGGTCATCGGGGGAGATCATGGTGCGGGGCATGCTCGACGGTGAATCACGGGGTCTCTTCCGATGAGGGATCCCCCATGGACCGGGCCTTCAAGGTCTGTAAAAGTTCACCGATCCGGGTACGGGCCAGGGGGTCCTGAATGGTTTCAAGGGCCTGCTCCAGGGTCGTGAGGATGGTCTGATGATCGTCGGACAGACGGTTGAAATGCTCGGACAGGGCATGGATCATGTCGTTGATGACGGCGCATTCCTGCTTGAGGTAGTCTTTTTTCCGGAGGGTGACGGGCATGGGAACGCTGCCGTTTGTGATCTTTCGGAAGGTGTTGGTGAAATTGACCAGAGGGCCGCAGATCCGGTGGGTCATGTACAGCTGGTGAATGAAAAACAGGGTGAACAGAATCACCGTGGCCGGCATCAGCCGCTTGGCCAAAAGAAGAAAGGTCTGGGCCGCGGAGTACTGGGCGCTCAGATCACCGGCGGTCAGCATCTCGTAGAGCAGTGGAAAGAGGATGGAGCCGGTGGTGACGATCATGACGAGAAACATGTACATCATGCTGGTCATGATGATTCGGAACTGAAGGCCCTTGTTGATGAAAAGATTCTTTTTGAGTCGTCTGTTCGTCTCGCCCATGATCATCACCTTTCGGCCATTGTGCCGCTGTTGAAATTATACTCGAACACCGTCCGGGATTTTTCGTGCTTGGCCTGGAAAATCATGGGGTTGTCCGGATCATGGGGCCGGGTTGGGTCGCCGGAAACAATGGTGATCGAGACCCCTTCGGAAACGGTATAGTCATTGATGTCCGAGGGAATGCCGTCGTTTCGGACGGCCTGCCCCTGCTCGCCCAGGCAGCGGCCGGTCAGCTTGAAGTAGTACTGTTGAAAGTCGACGAATTCCTGCAGGTCGTGTTTGGCCATGATGTCGTAGGCCGACTGGCTGCTCAGGGAAAGAAAAACGGCACCGGCGGCAAAAAAAATGCAGATCACCACGGCGATGATGGTCAGCTCGAAGGCGGAAAAACCACGGCCGGGCCTCATGGCCTCGGGGCTTTGCGAATGTCGGCCGGTTCGTTTGAAACCGGGGCCTGATCCGGCGTTCCAATTCGGGTTCTTGCCCATGGGACAGACTCTCCTCGCGGGGGTTGATCGTCAGGCATGCCCGCAGAGCCCCCGCGAAGGCCGGGCCGCAGTCATGCCGCGGTGTTCTGATGAACGAAAACAGACCCGTTTTAACACAGGCCGATTCAAAATGCAAAACGCAAAACACCGGCGGCCCGAGAGGGCCTCCGGTGTTTTGGCGGAGAACACGGGCGGATCAGATTTTGTTGTTGTTTCTCAGGGCCAGAAGCACGATTTTCTGCATCAGGGTTTCCTTGAACGAGGACGTGGTGTCCAGATCCATGCGTTTGAGATAGGCTATGGCCGAATCAGGAACGGGCTTGAGCAATTCTGAAATCAGGCCTTTGATCACAAACAGCTTGCTGTCCGCGGCCTTGGCCTTGAAGGCCCTGAGGGACCCGCCCAGCACCACCTCGTCATCGAGGATGTCCGTACCGAAGGGGAAGGTCTTGAAATGACCCGAGGCCTGATAGGGCTTGAGCAGCCGTTCATATTTGTCCGGGGTGTTGTGGCGGTACTGTTCTGGGAGGACGAAATCCGAAGGCAGCTTGCCGGCCTTTTTCGCCTTGGCGATCAGGTCGTCCTGGAACCTGGAGTCCGCCACCTTGATCATTTCGGCGATGATGTCCTTATCGGCCTTGCCCCGGATGTCGGCGATGCCGTATTCGGTGACCACGATGTCCCTCAGGTGTTTGGGAATGGAGGTGTGGCCGTAGTTGAACACGATGTTGGACTTGAGCCCCTTGCCGGAACCCCGGGTGCTGCGCACCGTCATGATCAGGCGTCCGTCAGCGAGGGCGTGGGCCATGGTGACGAAGTTGTACTGGCCGCCGATGCCGCTGACCACCCGGCCGTCCTGGAGCTGGTCGGAGGTGACGGCACCGAGGATGTTGACCATCATGCCGGTATTGATGAACCGGCCGTGGATGCGCTGAAGCCTGCGGAGATCCTCACCGCCGTATAGCTGGTTGACCTTTTCGACCCCGCTCATGCCGAACTGCCTGCGCTCTTCCTCGCTCATGGCGTTCAAGGCGTCGTAGAAGGCCTTGGGCCCCAGGAAGAAGGCCCCTAAGATCACCATGCCGTTTTTCATTTTGTCGCCCAGAAGGTCTTTGACGGCCGTCATGTTGGCTTCATCCCGAAGGTCGGCATCGTAACGTTTGTCGCCGTCGAAAATGATCCCGTTTTCATAGCGGAGCCCTTCTTTGAAAAAGCCGTAACGGGTGAGCAGATTGAAATCAGAGGCTTTGAGTTTGCGGTGGATGCCCTTTTCGGAGATCAAAAGCTCCAGGGCGTTTTCCGGAATTCTGTCCGCATGGAGTTTGCCCGCGTTGATCAGTTTCATGATGGGGATGTTGTCGAAGACCCTGCGTTTGAGGATGCCGCTCTTGTACATCTGCATGAAGGCGTCCACGAACATCTCCGATGATCCGTAAAGTCCCTCCTCGAAGGTGCCGGTGCCGCCCCAGCGGGAGATCAGTGTGCCGTAGCGGTCAAAGAGGCCGGCGTCCCGGATGATTTTGTTGTACACATCGTTTTCGTTGTGGCGCATTTCAAGGCCGGCCACCACGGCGTCCCCCAGGGCGCCGATGCCCACCTGGATGGTGCCGCCGTCCTTGAGCAGGGTGCTGACGTGAAGGCCGATCATGTGGTCTTTGAGGGCCACCGCGTCCTTGGGCGGCCCGAACAGCGGATAGTTGCAGTCCTCGTTTTCGATGATGAAGTTGTAATGCTCTGCGCCCACGATGGCGTCACCGTACATGAATGGGAGGTTGGGGTTCACTTCGCCGATGAGGGCCGTGGGGATGCCTTCTTTCTGTTTTTCGATGAAGCGCTCGACGGCCTCGAGGCAGATGTCGGTGTTGCAGCCCATGGAATAGGCGGTTTGGCCGTCGATCTCCCGTTTGGACAGCATCTGCCCGAACACGTTGACGCCGAAATCCATGCCGTCGCGGATCACATGGGTGTAATTGGAGTTCAGATGGTTCTGCTGGGCCACGGGGTTGCCCATGAAGGCCCCGGCCTTGAAGAAGAATTCGTAGATTTCCACGTTGGGGGGCAGTTTGCCTGTGCGGAAATCAATCATGTAGTCGAAATCGGGGGTTCCGGCGAAAACCCGGTCCACCAGGGGGCCCAGAAGGCGTCGTTCCAGTTCGCTGTTCGGCGTGGGTTTTTCAAGGGCCAGGGCCGTCAGGATTTTCAGGGAAATGGAAGGATCCTGTTTGGCCCTTCGGTACAGAGCGTTTACGAAACGCGCCGGCTTGCCCAGGGCCAGGGGCATGCCGAAAATGATGTCCTTGCCCACGCGGTCGATGACCTGGTCCACGACCTGTTCGATATCGCTGGTGACGACTCCCATAGTGATGCTCATAATCAGACTCCCATCATTATAATACAGTTGTGGTGACGTGTGTGACGACTCGGTGTGCCAAACGGAAAAGGGGCTGAGAACATTGTTTGCGAGTGTTGGACAATGTTCCGCTTGTGGATCGATCCTAAAAAAAACGGATGGGAATGTCAATAACGATCCGGCCCGGTGTGGACATTTATGGGGGAACGATTTTTTTCCGGGTGTTTGATATTTCGGGGCCGAACGGTTAGCGGGTTGCCGAAAGAAACTGATTTTCAAGGAGGACCCGGTCGTCCCGGATCGCCTCCATGGCGTTTTCGAATGCGGCCCGCTCGGAGGGGCTTTTTTTTCGGAGCAGGGCTTTTTGAAGGGGACAGAGGTAATGGGTGCAGACCCAGGGTCGGGACAGGCGGGGCAGGGTGCAGCCGGTGTCCGAGCTGTACCGGCAGGAATCGGGCTGTTTTTCGATCAGCTGATGGGGCGGGACCGTTTGGCCGCTCAGATGGATGAACAAGAGATCGCGGAAATCCAGCCAGACGGTGGCCGTGACGCAGCAGGGCGACGAGCAGTCCACGCAGGTGCCCCGGCAGAATTCATCGAGCAGGGGAAAGAGTCCGACAAGCCGGGACCGGATCCGGGCCGCCGTTTCCCGGGCATCGCCCAGCCTTTCCCCGTGCATGCGGATCAGGTGCTCGATGGACCCATTGGCCTCAGCCCAGGCGGCATCGGAGCCCCACTGGGGAATTTCAATGATTCTGTCGGTATAGCGTGCCATCCGTTTTTCCGTGCGACAGGTTCAGGTTAGCGGTTTCGGGCCTGTTTCGATCCCAGGGCATGCTTTACCAGTCCGGCCCGGTCGATGTCAACAGCTCGTTGTTTCCCGGGCAGGGCGATCGCATGTACTATTCGTTCACGAGCACGAGCACGGCAGGCCGAGACCTTCTCGACCGTCTCATCCCACGCCGGTTGAACCATCTGACGGTTGCGTTCACGTGTTGCCGACATCCTGCTCGTGACCGTAACCGTGAACGGCATGATCCGTCCCGCAGGAAGAGGCCCATGTGTTAAAAAGATCATAGGTGCGATTGCCCTGGTTTCCCGGGGCCTGGGGTGATAAACGGGGGCGCAGAAAAAAACGTTGACACCACCTGCTTAATCCTGTAAATATGTCTGCGTTGTCGCCGGGGGCCGGTCATTTTGTACGAAACGCCCGGTATTTCCGGTGATTACGCTCATTCCCCAGTAGCTCAGTCGGCAGAGCAATTGGCTGTTAACCAATGGGTCCGCGGTTCAAGTCCGTGCTGGGGAGCCAAAATTCAATCCGTCGATTTCGACGGTCATTTGTTAGCACAAAACCCCGCGGGATCATCCCCTCGGGGTTTTGTCGTTTCCGGCGTGTCCACGCCGACTTACGCCCGCCCGAACATTTTCTTCGATTCTCCGTTTCCCTCACAGCCTTCGAGTTTTAATCAAGGACGTTGACGTTCGCGCCCGCCGCTCTCTGATGTGTCCCTCGGATTCTCCGATTCTCCGTTCCTTTTTCGGACGCTGTTAACGCCCGCCTGGTCAACTCGGCCCGACACCCCGATGGGTCCTCCGGTAGGTATCGAGCGAAGCCGGGTGAATACGCCCGGCGGAAGAAAAACACCAGACAGCGAAATCGGCCGTAAGAATGGAGACCGTTGTGGGTGCCGGCGAGTCAACCCTTCGGGGCGGACCAATGGACTCCGCGGTCGATACCCTCGCGGCTGACCCATCCCTCCCCGACGGCATCCACAATAGCTCAGCGGTCGCCGCAAGGAGGGCACGATGGAATTCAGAGAATCCGCAGAACGCGATCTCGCGGAAACGATTGCCGAGATCGCCTCGATCCTGGGGGAAGGCTACCTCCGCTACCGAGCGGGGCGTCGGTTGCCGACATCCACTCCCGAAATGGCCGGCCATGTAACGCAAACCAAAGAATCCGAGGCGTTTACAGAGAACCGACTTGATTGTTCCGCCAATAGAAGCCTTCATTCATGCACCGGTTAACGTCACGAGACGGCCGGATTGCCGAGTCTTTTTCGGATACTGATAAACACTTTGGAGGTTGCCATGAATGAAACGACGTATCAGCAGGTGCAAGCCCTTTCCCGAATGACCGTCGGGGAGCTCCGGGAAAGGTATATCGATGTCTTCGGAGAGGAGACGAGGTCCCACCACAAGGATTTTCTTCGGAAGCGTATCGCCTGGCGGTTGCAGGCCCTGGCCGAAGGCAGCCTATCCGAACGGGCCAGACGGAGGGCCGAGGAGATCGCCAATGACGCGGACCTTAGAATCCGCATGCTGCGGGACCCTATTAAGCCGGGATTGATGGAAGTCAGGGAACGGTCGGTGAGCGGCAGGCTGCAACCGCAGCGCGATTTAAGACTGCCGCTTCCGGGAACATTGCTCGTCAGGGAGTTCAGGGGCCGGGACATCGTAGCCAAGGTGCTGGACAAGGGCTTCGAGTATGACGGCCGGTGGTTCAAGTCCCTGTCCGCTGTCGCACAGGAGGCCACCGGAAGCAAGTGGAACGGGTTCCTCTTTTTCGGGCTTGCGGAACCCAAGGGACCGCAAGATCAAGGCGACGAGCCGGACGGGAGGAACGGATGAGCAGGCAATACGAAAGAAGCAATACACCCACCCACCAATCTATGGATAACCGGCGAGCGACCGTTCGCTGCGCCATCTATACCCGGAAATCCACCGACGAAGGTCTCGACCAGGACTTCAACAGCCTCGACGCCCAGCGGGAATCCGCGGAGGCATATATCGCGAGCCAGCGGCACGAGGGATGGCTGTGCATCGCCGATCGGTATGACGACGGCGGATTTACCGGCGGCAACATGGAGCGGCCCGCCCTCAAGAGACTCTTCGCCGACATCGAGGCCGGTGACATCGATTGCGTGGTCGTCTACAAGGTGGACCGGCTGAGCCGCTCCCTTCTCGACTTCGCCCGCATCATGGAGCTTTTCGACAAGCATGCCGTGAGCTTCGTCTCCGTCACCCAGCAGTTCAACACGACCAGTTCCATGGGACGGCTCACCCTAAACATCCTTCTGTCCTTCGCCCAGTTCGAGCGGGAAATCATCTCGGAGCGCACCAGGGACAAAATGGCCGCGGCCCGGAAGAAGGGCAAGTGGGTCGGAGGTATGCCGGTCCTCGGCTATGACCTGGATCGCAAGGGAGCGCGGCTGGTCGTTAACGAGGAAGAAGCCCAGCGGGTGCGAGCCATCTATGATCTTTACATGGAGCACAAGGCTTTGATGCCTGTCGTCCAAGAACTCGAGCGCCGCAAGTGGGGTGTAAAAAAATGGACCACCCAAAAAGGAGAGGAACGCGGGGGGAATCTTTTTACCAAAAGCAGTCTCTTCCGACTGCTCACCAACATCATTTATACAGGGAACATCAGCTACAAGGGCACCGTCTACCCCGGAGAGCATGAGGGTATCGTGGCCCCGGACCTTTGGCAGCGGGTCCAGGATACCCTTCGGCACAATGGCCGATCCGGCTGCAAGGAAATCCGAAACAAATACGGCGCGCTTCTGAGGGGGCTGCTTTACTGCGCTCCTTGTGGAACCGCCATGGTGCATTCTTACACCGCCAGAAAGGGTAAGCATTACCGCTACTATGTCTGCCTGACCGCCCAGCAGCGGGGTTGGGCATCCTGTCCGTCCAAATCACTCAATGCCTACGAGATCGAGGCCGCGGTGGTGGACTATATCCGAGGTTTGGGAGCGAGCCCGGATGTCTTTTCGGAAACCGCTTCCCAGGTTCGGGTTCAAAGTGAAAAGCGTCTGGCGGAGCTCGAAGCCGAGCGCCGCGCCAACGAACGAGAACTGAAACGGTTGGATGCCAGGCTCCGGGCCCTTGTGGGAGACCTGCCGGCATCTGGCACGGACCAGAGGCTGGTGACGGACCAGATGGCCGACCTCCAAGACCAAATTCGCTCTCTCGAACAAAGAGTGACCGTGATCCGCGAGGAAACCATCGCCGTTCAAAGAGAAACACTCGAGGACGAAGACTTGGAAAAAGCCCTCGCAGCCTTCGACCCCATCTGGCAATCGCTTTCACCGCGCGAACAGGCACGGATTTTCAAAGCCCTTGTCGAGCGCGTCGCCTACGATGGCCGTGATGGCAAAGTGACCGTGACGTTTCGGTCGCCCGGCATCAAGGCCGTTTGCCTGGGACAGGCAGCCCTTGGAAAGGAAAACCGCATATGAAACCGACCATGCACCACTTTGGGAGCGACGGGCGGCTGGAGGTAAGTTTCACGTTCCAGCCGCGCAACAAACGAGGGAACGTCAACCCACATTCGGATAGCCGACGCGGATCAACCGGCAAAGGGAACATACCGCGGGTTGCGAAGCTCCTGGCTTTGGCGATCCGCTTTGAAAAACTGGTCAAGCGAGGGGATATACAGGACTATGCGGACCTCGCCCGCCTGGGCTATGTGACCCGTGCGCGGATCACCCAGATCATGAATTTGCTCAACCTCGCTCCGGACATCCAGGAAGAGATCCTATTCCTTCCGAATACAACGAAGGGCCGAGACCCGATTCTGGAAAAAGACATGAGGCCGGTCGCCGCCGTCCCCCACTGGAACCGACAGCGAAAAATATGGGCTCAAATGCGCAAAGACCGGCTCGAATAGACTTTCAGGACGAACGCCGACATTCTCGTTATTCAGTAACTTTGCCCCTCCCAGTTCCTTTCCTTTCTATGATTTGAATCCTTCCCGTACTTTAATTTTCTAATTGACCTGATACCTATCAGGTCGTATAATATCAATCTGTAAAATATGGCAGTACCTTACCCAAACAGGGCACTGCGACCTGTGTCCTTGATTTGGAGACAAAATGGCCTACCGGGATTCAGCATCATTTGGGAAACGCCAGGAGTTCGTTGCCATCGCTGAACTGCTCAGGCGAGGTTTCGACGTCTATCTGACCTTGGTGGATGATCAGCAAATCGACTGCGTGGTCCGCAATGAAATCTTCGGGGAACCGGTGTATCTGGACATCCAGATCAAGGCCCGCTCGAAACAATGTAACCCGAAAAACGCCGGTACATTTGCGGCCTTGGAAGTCCGTAATCCCCGCGCCAACTTCTTTTTCATCTTTTTTTCCGAACAAACCAACTGCTATTGGGTCCTTCCCTCGCTTGAGCTGATCAAAGAAGCCAACCGGAACAAGACCGGACAGAATGCCGGTAAATACCGTATCGTTTTCACCAACCTCAGCAGCAAAACCGGTCAGGTCGTACCGCGTCCCCGATTCGAGAAGTACCGCAACAACTTTGATCTGTTGAAGGATTACGGAGAAGCGTCGCCATGATCAAAAATCCCCGGGGCCGACGCCCCGTTCAGGAGATAACCGAGCCACAGCGCCGAACACTAAAGGAGATCCGTCTCTTCACGAGCCGTCGGGGGTTCCCCCCCACCATGAAGGAGCTTGCTGATATCCTCGGGATATCGCACGCCAGCGCTCATGGGCAGGTGAACCAACTTGTGCGCAAAGGCTACCTTAAGCGCGAAGCCAGAAAGGCCCGCGGGCTTGCGATGACCGACAAAGCGCAAGAGTAATCATGAACTAATATTTCTAATACGTTGGAAGCCCCATGGGACATATCAGACTAGGCAATCTTCCCCGAACACGCAAATGGCAGCAAGTTGTTGCCCTTATCGAGGGCGGAGCCGGAACGGCGCAAATTGCGAATGCGACGATTACAGCTGCCGAGGATGGATTTAGACTGGCGGCGGAAGACAAGGGTCTCGTAGAAACAGTCTGGCTTCTGACTCAACTGCCTCTGGCTGCCAAGAGTGATAATTTCGCTGAGGCCCTCCAGAGCAATGGAATAGATGTGTCTGATTCCCCAAGCCTTATGGAGGTAATCGGCGCATTCTCAGACGCCATAGACAGAAAGTTGGCAAACAACGGTGGCCGAACGGACCTGGGGGAAATGGCCCAGATGGCGGCTTCCGAAACGATGACGCAAATCATTGGAACCCGGACACAGAGCCTATTCGGAACAACACCCGATGATGTCACAAATGCCTTTTCCAAACTTGCGACCAACAAACAATTTAGTATTTTCGCCAGAGATTTCTTTTCAAGACTAACAAACAAGTGTCTTGACTATTTCGTTTCCAGAGCTGTTGCCCATCACATTGGCGAAGGCCGTCGCTTTCGAACGCTTGCTCAACAAGGCGAGTTCACAAAAGCACTGGGAACGCACAGTCGCGAAGCAGCTAGAATAGTCGAAGAATTTTCCGGGGGATGGTTTTCAAAGACCAACTGGGAGAAGAAGGGGATATCGAGGCAAGACGCCGCAGGGTTCGCGCACGTGGCCATGAAAAAAATTGTGGCTGAACTCAAGGAAGGAGCGCGGACCGATGGCTAACGAGCGCTCTATACTCTGCGGCGATGTCTCTTACGGAAATCTCCCGTTCGGGGGTGACAATCCACTCTGTTTGCATTTGTGGGGAGTTAAGGAAAACGTCTCGCTTAGTATTTCTGACATTCGTGAACACTTGCTGCGAGACCTTCCATCCCAATTCCATGATCTGATTGAAATTGCCACTTACGTCTACTGTGCAGATCAAGCCGTAACAAGGGGGGGGGATGGTGTTCAGAACTTCGGGGCCGACTGGAGGAGGAGACTGTTTTTCAGAATTCCAGTTCGAAATCCGGATTTGTGGAATTCCTCGCCACTTAAAGAACAACTGATTGCGACTCTCAGCTTTCTTTCTGAAGATGAATACTATTTCGATTTTGTGAAATTGACGAAGCAACCACCTACCCAACAGCATCTTGAATTTGACTTTGCTCTACCGGAAGAGGTCGTGCTGTTTTCCGGTGGGCTTGATTCTTTGGGCGGCGCGATCCATGAAGCTGTTGTAAATAAGCGCAAAATTGCTCTTGTAATGCACAAGCCGACTCACAAACTGGCGCGTAGGCATAGAAAGCTTCAAGAGCTTCTCGAAAAACACTCAGATACCCCACCCTTGCATATTCCGGTGAGCATCAACAAGGCGAAATCATTGGGTCGCGAGTATACCCAACGAAGCCGATCTTTTCTGTATGCGGCGCTTGGATCGACTGTCGCGCAGATGTTCAATCTTTCCAGGATTCGATTCTACGAAAATGGCGTCGTGAGCTTTAACCTTCCCCCATCTTCACAGGTGGTTGGTGCACGAGCAACAAGGACAACACATCCACAAGTAATCAGCGGTTTTGCGAAAATTATTTCGATATTGGCCGGAAAACCGTTTGTGGTTGAGAATCCATTCTTGTGGAAGACCAAGACTGAAATTCTAAAAGGGATAGGCCAATCAGGTTGCGCTGAGATGATCAAGTTCGCCACTAGCTGTACACATACATGGGAAATGACGAGGCTGCTGACACATTGCGGGACCTGTTCTCAATGTATCGACCGCAGGTTTGCCGTGCTGTCGGCCGGCCTGGAGGGGCACGATCCAGCAGAGGCTTATGGCGTGGACCTACTCGTTGGAGAGCGACCAGCTGGTGATCCTTTTGACGACAATCGGAAACATAGCGAATCAAGAATTATGCTGGCTGCATATGTCGAGACTGCGTCAGACGTATGCAAGATGTCACCTATCGACTTTTTCAGTCGCTATGGAGAAGCCGCCCGGGTCCTAAGACACATCGATGGATCTGCCGACAGTGCGGCGCTCCGACTGTTCGAGCTTCACAAGAGACATGCAAAAGCGGTATCGGATGTTATCGATCAGTCGATTGCCAATTATGCCAGTGCCATAAGAAAACGCGAGCTTCCGGATTCTTGCCTTTTGCGTCTGGTATGCGACTCGGCGATTTCTACTTCTGGAGTCATTGGAGTTCCAACTTCAACGCCAATTCCACAAGATGAACTTAAGGATTTTGTTTTCCGCAAAAAAGGACAGGCGTGGATCGCGAGGTATGCCGGTGGTGAGGATTTCATCTTATTACCGTGCAAGGGTGCTGCCTATCTGCATATTTTATTATCCAATCCCAAGACAGTGTTCAGCGTTACTGACTTGGTCCTCCGTGTCGCCAAAGCTCCACAGCAATTTCAGCTTGGCAGCGCGGGTGAGGCTGCTGATCAAGATGCTTTTGCGGCATATCGCGTTCGATATGAGGAATTGAAAGAGAAACTGGCCGAAGCCCAGAACTATACCGACCAAGGGATGGCCCCCCCATTCCCTGAGTCCGATATTAGGCAAGAGATGGTCTTTCTGGCTGAGCAGATCAAAAAGGATAAAGGCCTTGGAAAAAGAATTCGCAATGCCTCGGATGACCGCGACCGAGTTCGAAAGGCTTTCCAGGCAAATATCCGACGTGTAACAAAAGAAATCGCGAAATATGACAGGCGCTTAGCCGAACATCTCAAATCCCCCCGTCTACGTTGTGGTTGGTCTCCCTGTTACGATCCCCATGATGATATCCCATGGGATATCTAATCCACTGAAACAACTCTACTTTCTGATGCTACGCGAAAAGTAGCATCTGCTACGCCGGATGTAGCGCCTTCCCTTTGAAGGCTTGGTCCGGCGACCAATCAATTCAGGCAACAACGCCCTCAGGGCGCTGAAGCAACCCCCGAGAGAGCCTTTCGCCGGGCCAGCCTCTCGGGGGTTTTTCTTTGCCCAGAGGGCCAGACCGGAGGTGTGACATGCCAAATGTCATGACAAAGGCGGCCCTGACTCCTGCCAGGAAACGCCTGGTCGAGCTGATGCAGGAGATCAACTACGGGCGGGTCGAGGGACTGCGCGTCCAAAAAGGCGAGCCAGTCTTCGATCCCCCGCCCACCGTGCTGCGGCTGTTTCTGTTCGGCAAGGACAACGGGCCGAACGAATCCCGCGGAAACGACGGCTTTGCCCTGAAAAAGAAGGTGGCGGAGCTGTTCGAGGTCTTCGACCGGGAGCGTTCGCTCTCGATCCAGGAACTCATAATCGACAACGGATTGCCCGTCCGCATGACCGTGGCGGACGCGGTCCAGGTCTGATTCAGACCCGGCCATAGAGCACGGTCCATCACCAGACAACAGACTGGCCGCAGAGCGGAGGTCGTTGTGGGTGTCGCCGATACCGGCGTACTCGCAACACCTCCGCTCGCTTCATTTAGAGCGGTCGTCCCGGCATAGGTCGACACCCACACGAGCTCCTCCTCGGCCCCGAGGAGGCTCAAATGGGTTTCGACAAACGCTACAAAGGAATCGACGAGTATGCCGTTCGGATCATCAAGTTCAAGGCGAGACAACTGGTCGGACGGGTGGGTTTCACCGAGTCCGACCGTGAGGACTTGGAGCAGGAAATGATGCTCGACCTGCTCCAACGTCTGTCCAAGTACGACCCGGAACGCGCCCAGCGCAACACCTTCATCGCCCGCGTGGTGGACCACAAGATCGCCACCATCATCGAGGCGCGGAAGGCCGGCCTGCGGGACTACCGGCTCTGCCGTTGTTCCCTGAACGATCAATTCGAGTCCGGCGAGTACGAAGACACCTTCTGTATCGAGCGCATGGAGACCATCGACCAGGAAGACTACCTGCGTCGCACGGGCAGGATTTCACGTCCTGCCTCCGAGCTTCGCGATCTCTCCATCGATGTCCGCCAGGCAATCGAGAAGCTGCCGCCGGAGCTGCGCGAACTGTGCCGGCGTCTCGACACCGACACGGTAACGGAGATCTCCCGCGATACCGGAATACCCCGTGGGACGATCTACGAATCCATCAAGAAGCTGCGCGCGATCTTCGAGGACGCCGGGCTGAGGGACTACCTCTGATCGTCCGACGGTCCGAGTCCGCCTCCGGTAGGTAATGAGCGGGTCGGATGCACGGAAGGCGTCCGAGAGGTCGCCGAAAGCATCCGGCCCGGGCGCGCCCTCCAACAGACCTTAATGAACGGAATGGAGGCAAGATCATGAACCGAGAACTTTACAGATACAACTTCGACTCCAAGGTCCCGATCCGGGACGTCGAGGAGTCCCTGCTTCTGGCGGTGCTCGCCGCCGAGAGCCTTCACGGCCGGTCGCTGGTTCGGCTGGACGCATCCTTCTGCCTGGATTCGCACAAGCGCTCCTGCGTCGTGGATGCGGCGACCGAGGTCGGCCGCGCCATCGCCCGCATCTTCACCGGCTTCCTCACCCGAGAGTTCGGCGAAGAAGCCTTCAAAGTCGAACGCGTGGGTGACGGCCCCGTGGTCGGCCCCGAGCTCAAAGCCACGGGGGCCGCATGATGGAAGCGAGAACGACCACCACCTATTCGATGTGGAGCCTGTTCCGCAACTGCCGCAAGGCCTGCGAGTGGCGCTACATCCAGGAACTGGTTCCCCTGCAACGGGACCACAACCTGGCCTTCGGCACGGTGATCCATAAGTGCCTGGAGATCTGGCACGGTGGCAGGGACCTGGGGCCCGTCCTCGATTTCATCGACCGAACCTACGTCAACCGCGCACAAGAGGAGGATCAGAAGCGGGACTGGCACCTGGCCGCAGCAATAATGAAAGGCTACGCAGCCTGCTATGCAAGCGAGGAGTTCGATGTCGTCACCCTCGAAAAGACCTTCGAGGGGAGCATCGTAAACCCGGCCACCGGCGCTTCATCCAGAAGCTTCGTGCTGGCCGGAAAGGTGGATGGCGTAGTCCGGATCGGCGACGAGCATTTCCTCCTAGAGCACAAGACCGCCTCGCAGGTGGATGCGGACTACCTGGAGCGGCTTTGGACCGACTTCCAGATCGTCCTCTACTCCCGCTACGTGGAACAGACGCTCGGCATCCGCATCGCCGGCGTTCTCTACAACATCCTGGTCAAGGCCCGGCTGCAACAGGGACGCGGTGAAACCGAGGCCGAGTTCGAGGCGCGGCGGGCCGATCTGATCGCAAAGTCCAAGACCGGCAAGAGCAGCGCCAAACGCAGACTGCCGGAGAGCGACGACGAGTTCCAGGCACGGCTGGCCGCCAAATATACTGAGCCGGGCATGTTCCATCGGGAGATGCTTTACCTCTCCCGAGACCGGTTCGAGACCCTGCAGTCCGAACTCTGGGAACTGACACAGGCCTTTCTTGACGCTCGCCGTCGCGGCGTCTTCTACCAAAACACAGCCTTCTGTTTCCACTACCGCCGGTCCTGCGCCTATTTCCCGCTCTGCCGCGCCGACGGCAGCACCAACGTCATCGAGAACTTTTACAGCAAAGTCCCCCCGCACGAAGAGCTGCGGGACGAGACCTCGTTCGAAGAGGCATCGGCTTTTTGAGGACCCCATAGAAAAGGAGAAACGACATGTTGCCTACGAAGAAAAGTCCCCCCAAGCAAGATCACGCCGATCTCACGGTGCTGGTATACGGCCCGAGCAAGATCGGCAAATCAACCTGGTGTTCCCGGTCCGAAGGCGCGCTCTTTCTCGCCACCGAACCCGGGCTGAATTCACTGGATGTCTTTCAGCTCCCCATAAGGAGCTGGGAGGAGTTGCTCGCCGCCTGCGGCGAGATCGCCGAGGGCAAGCATCCCTACAAGACCATCATTCTCGACACGGTCGACAACGCCTATCGGATGTGCAGCGATTACATCTGCAAGAAATTCAAGATCGAGCACGAGTCCGACCTCGGCTACGGCAAAGGCTGGGCGCTGATCAACAACGAGTTCCAGCGCGTCCTGACCAAACTGGCCTTCCTGCCCTACGGACTCTTCCTGGTATCCCACTCCCAGGAGAAGGAAATCGAGACGCGGACCGGCAAGTACATCCGCATCATCCCGACGCTCCCCGACAAAGCCCGCAAGATCGTGCTGGGCATGGTCGACCTGATCCTCTTCTGCGACCTGGAAGTGACGAGCGACGAAAGCGGCAAACCGGTCTACCGCCGCGTCATGCGCACCAAGCCCAGCCCGCACTACGAGGCGGGCGACCGCACGGGACGGCTTCCCGAAACCATCGACCTCAATTTCCAGGCTTTCATTGAAGCGTTCAACAGGCCGGCGGCCGCGCCGAGGGCGAGTGCCCCGCGGTCGGTGCCGGCACCGGGGGACGGGCAGGACAAGAAGCCCGCGCCCGCCGGTAAATAAACCCCATAGATGGAGGAACAGACCATGCAGAACGAAGACTACGGACATTTCGACCAGCCCCGCGGCACCGAGGACATCGACCTCGCACAGTTCGACGACGACTTCGCGCATGCCGAAGTCGAGGAGCGTGAGTTCGAGACCATCCCGGACGGCAAGTACCAGGTGAACGTGGAAAGGGCGGAGCTGACCCGGGCCCAGACCTCGGGCAACCCCATGCTCAAGTGGACGCTGCGCATCCTCGCCCCGAAGTTCCGGGGAAGGCTCCTGTGGCGCAACAACGTCATGGCCACCCGCGAGAACATCAAGTGGCTCAAGACGGACCTGCACACCTGCGGGTTGAATCTGGACAAGCTCTCCGAGCTTCCGGCCAACCTGGAGAAACTCATCAACATCAAGCTCGATGTCACCAAGCGCACGCGCGGCGAGAACGAGAACGTCTACATCAACCGGCGCATCGTGCTCGAAGACGGCGGAGACGAATACGACGCGGCGGCGCAGAGCGCCCTGGCCCCGTTCTGACGTGGACCGGGTCACCGTCGTCGTCGACACGCGGGAGCAGGAACCCTACACCTTCGACTCCGGCTGCACGGAGGTCGTCCGCCGCGCCCTCCCCGCCGGGGATTACTCCGTCGAGGGGCATGAGGATGCCGTGGCGGTGGAGCGAAAGACTCTTGAGGATTTCGTCTCCACCGTCATCCGATCCCGAAAGCGGTTCACAAAGGAACTGCGCCGCCTCTCCGAATACGACGCCGCGTGCGTCGTGGTGGAAGCGGATCTCCGGGACATCCTCGGAGGCCGCTACCGCTCCGGAGCGCATCCCAACGCCGTCCTGGGAGCTCTGCTTTCCATCGTCGTCGACTTCGGCATCCCGGTGTTTTTCTGCTCCGACCGGCAGGCTGCCTGCCGGTTCGTGGAGGAATTTCTACACAGGTATCACCGGAAGGTATCGAGACGATGCGAACAAGATCAAACAACCAATCCGTAACCGTCCGCGGCCGCGTCGAGACGGTCTTTTACGCCGGGCCGCGGTTTTCCGCAGGCCGTCTCACGACGGCCGACGGCGACGAGGTGCAGTTCGCCGGAAGGCTCTTCGCCCGTGAAAACGAACCGGTCGTGCTGAACGGCCGCTGGGTGACACACCCGAAGTACGGCCGCCAATTCGAGGTCGATGGCATGGAATACGACCTCGACCTGGACGCCGACGGTCTCGCAAACTACCTGGCCAACCACCCGGAGATGAAAGGCATCGGCCCGGTCAAGGCCCGTCTGATCGCCGAACGCTTCGGTCATGATTTCGACCGGATCATCACCGACGATCCCGGACAAATCGCCGAGGCTGCAAGGCTGTCGCCGGATGCCGTACAGAAGCTCCGCGTGGAGTGGCTCAAGACGCGGGACACCAACAGGGCGATCACCTGGCTGGCGGCTTTCGATCTCACCCATCACCAGGTGACGAGCCTGGTCAAGAAATTCGGCAACGACGCGTTGGGCCTGCTCAAGGCAGACCCCTACATCATCGTGCGCGAGGTCCGCGGCTTCGGGTTCAAACGCGTTGACAAAATCGCCAGGAAGATGGGCACCGCTAAAGACGACCCCGCGCGCATCCGGGCCGGTGTTCTCCACTGCGTGAACGAATCGCTGGATCAAGGCGACTGCTGGATCGAGTTCGAGGAGTTGATCGACCAAGCCAACATGCTGCTGGTCATGGATGTCCTCGACAGCCGCGACCGTATCGAGCAGGCGCTTGACCGGCTCATCGACGAGAAAGCCCTGGTCTGCGTCTCCCACGGCGGGAGGTTCATCGTAGCCAAACCTGAAATCCGTGCAATGGAGGAGTACCTGGCAAAGGTCTTCCGGAACGGCGGAGCGCCCAACCCGCACTTCCCCGACCGAGACCGGCTTTCCGACATGGTTGTGGAAACCGCGCCGCAGCTCAACGCGGGTCAGCGGCAGGCCGCCGTCACAGCGATTCGTCATTCGATTTCGCTCATCTCCGGCGGAGCGGGCAGCGGCAAGACCTTCACCGTATCCGCCATCACCGGCGTTTACGAGGAACAGGGACTGCGCGTCATCCTGGCCGCGCCCACGGGCAAGGCCGCCAAGCGCCTCGAACAGGTCGTCGGCCATCAAGCGGGTACGATCCACCGGCTGCTGGGTTTCAACGGCAAAGACTACGCCCGGGGACCGGACGATCCCATCGACGCCGACGTAATCATCGTCGACGAGGTCTCGATGGTGGATGTGCCCCTGGCCTGGCACCTCTTTCAGAGCATCGATCTCGAGCGGACCGCCGTTGTGCTGGTTGGAGACCACAACCAACTGCCTCCCGTCGGACCGGGCAATCTGTTGCGGGATCTGGTTCAGTCGCGGATGGTTCCCACGGTGCTCCTCGACCAGGTGGTACGGCAGGCCGGCATCCTGAAGGAGAACAGCATCGCCGTCTTGAACGGCGAGGTCCGCAAGACGAGCGACGCCGAACCCTCCGGCCGACGGGCTTGGTACGTGGTGGATCAGTTCACCGATCAATGGGATGCGCAGCGGTTCGTACTGGACCTCTTCGAAAATGTGCTCGTGGAACGCCTCGGGTTCGACCTGTTGACCGATGTCCAGCTCCTGACCCCGACCCACAAGGGACCGCTGGGAACACGCGATCTCAACTGCGAGCTTCAACGTCTGGTGCAGCGCAGACTCTGGAATGTCGAAGCGCCCCCGACGACGCCAGGTCGCCGGCCCAAGTTTCTCGTGCACGACAAGGTCATCCAGACCCGGAACAACTACGAGATCGGCGTCATGAACGGCGCGATGGGCGTGGTGCTCCACGTCGGCCGAGACGGTTCCCTGAGCGTGGACTTCGACGGCATCCCGGTGGAGATAGAGGCCGGTTCACCCAACCTGCAGGACATCCAACTCGCCTATGCCCTGACGATCCACAAGGCCCAGGGCTCCGAGTTTCCATGCGCCGTGGTGGTGGTCCACAAGGCCCACTCCTTCATGCATCACAGGAATCTTCTTTACACCGGCGTCACGCGGGCCAGACAGACGACGGTCCTCGTCGGGGACCGCTGGGGCATCTCGAACTGCGCCAGAAAGCGGAAACAGGACGACCGCCGAACGTTCCTCTCCCTCCTGCTGGATGCAGGTCGCCTTGAGGAATCCCGTGTTCCCGCGACGACCGGTCGGTAGCGAATGGACATTCTTGGAGCGGAGCGCGCATGGCATTCGAACGTCAGGACAACGTGAGGGAGTATTACCGGCGGATCACCGAGGTCGACATCGGTATGGTCGCGCGGGAACTGCTCGGCGCTCACGTCCTGCATGAATCCGACCGCCTGCTCCAATGCGACTGCCCGAACCACAGCAGCCAGTCGCACCGGTCCCTTCATGTCTTGCTCGACAAGCAGGGTTGGTATTGCTTCGGCTGCGGCGTCGGCGGCGACGTGCTCCAGCTCGTGGAGTTCATCCAGTCGGGCCGGGTGACGCGGGGCCAGTCCGGTCCCATGCCGGAAAGCCATCAACATGCCCGCGATTTCCTCGCGGCCAAGGCTGGGTTGCAGTCTTTGGCCAAGCACGGACTCTCGCCAGAGGAACTGGCGGAAGCGGAGGCCCAGCGCCTAGTCGAACTGCGGGTCCATGAGGTGTTGACGGCCCTGGCGGAACACTATCACGGGCGGCTCAAGGACAACCCCGAGGTACTCGAATGGCTTCGGTCCAAGTACGGTCTTTCCGTGGAGACTGTCGACAGGCTCCGTATCGGCTACGCGGACAACGACGGCGATGATGGCATCGTCCGGAAGTTGACCTGCAAGGAACGCGGTTTCTCCCCGCGGGACTTGGCCGCATCCGGCGCGTTTCGTCCCACCAACCAAGACGGGCTCGATCCGTTCTTCGACCGGCGCATCGTATTTCCCTACTGGAGCCGCGGTCGGGTCGTTTTCATGATCGGACGCAAGACACCGTGGACGCCCGACAAGCCATGGGAGCAAGGAAAATACAAGAAACTCCCGGTCCACGACGAAAACACCCGCAAACACATAGCCCCGTGCATCGACAATAGTCATCTCTACAACGAGGACTGTCTGCTCGCCGACCCGGAGCGGTTGATCATCACCGAGGGCGTGACCGACTGCATCTCGCTTATGGAACATGGCTTCCCGGCGGTGTCGCCGGTGACCGTCCGTATCCGCGAGGCGGATTGGGAGCGGCTGCTGCCCCGCCTTCGCAACGTAAAGACGGTCTACGTCTGCCAGGACAACGAGATATCCCAGGCTGGGTTGAACGGCGCGCTCAAGACCGCAGCGGTCCTTTCCGAGCACCGCATACAGACCCGGCTTGCCGTTCTCCCCTTGGACGAAAGACGCGAGAACGCCCGCCGCGAATTGCGGAAGCGGTTCGGTCTCGACGCCGCGGTGGGAGCCCGCGAACTGACCAAGCGCCTCGACGGCCGGACCCCGGATGAAATCCGCGAGGCCGAGCGCCTGCTCTCCGAAGCCAAGATCGACGTCAACGACTACTTCGTGGCCGGTCACTCCGCCCAAGACTTCGAAGAGTTGCTGGCGAAGGCCGAGACGCCCTTGGAGTTCGGTATCTCCCATCTGCCTACCGACGTCTCGGAGGAGGAGCGCAACCGACTGCTCGAACCGATCCTGCGCGAAGCCGCATACCTCTCCCCGCTGGAGCAGAACCGCCATCTGAAACTCATTCAGGAGCGGTTCGGCAAGACGGGACTCTCGCTGGCCACCTTGCGCGAGCAAGTGCGGGCGGTGCAAAAAGAGCAGAGGTCCCAGGCCAAGCAGGAACGGAAGCGGGAAAAGCGCTCATCGGATGCATCTCCCGGATCGTGCCGGGCACGGATCGAGGAAGTCCTGCTTGCGACCGAAGAAGAACGCGGCTCACCTGATTTCACCCTTGCCGCCGAGGCCGCCTACGAATGGTTCGCCGCCCACGGGGCTCGGTTCTTCCGCACGCCTCAGGGCGAGCCGTTCATGTTCTTCGAGGACACGATCTTGTGGATGGATACGCCCGACCGGGGCCGTAAGCGGCTCTACGCGTCCCTCATGTACAAGCACACCGGGATGGTACAGACCACCGGCGGCGGCCGCACGTTCTACGAGGTGCTGTCAAACCTGGCGGTGGAGCGCGGACAGGTGCGGGAGCATTTTTCCTGGCTTCACACGGACGTGGCCAGGGAAACGGTCTACTTCAACCTGAACAACACCGACCACGAGATCGCCAAGATCACTCCGGAGGGAGTCGAAATCCTCAAGAACGGCGGCAACGCGGACGGCGTCATCCTGGACGGTTCGCGGAAGATGGCACCGATCCGTTTCCTTCCTGACGCCGATCCCGCGGAAGCCGACCGGCTCCTTGTGGACCTGCTGCTCGACAATCTCACCTGCGCACCGGGGGATCGGGTACTGATCCTCTCATGGCTTTCCTGTTTCCTCTTGATCGATTTCGCCGGCACGAGGCCCATGACCCGGTTCGAAGGGCCAGCGGGATCGGGAAAGACCACCGCGAGCAAATTGATCTCGGCCCTGCTCTACGGCGAGCCCCAACAGAAGAAAAGCACCGATGCGGCCAACTACACCGACGGCTCGCAGAACCCGCTCATCGTCCTCGACAACATCGAGGTCAAGCAGATGACCGAGGATCTGACGACCTTCATCCTGACCAGCATCACCGGCATCGCCAAGGAAAAGCGCAAGAGCGGCACGGACACCGAGACGGTCATCGAGCGGACCAAGTGCCTGCTCAACACCACGGGCATCGAACCACTGGGAGGGGAGCTCGCCGAAATCCTGTCCCGCTCGTTTATCATCCGCTTCGATATGGACGAGCAGGCAAGCGACTGTTTCCTCGAGGCCAAAATCCTGGCCGCACTCCGGGAGCACCGCGACCTGATCGTCTCTTCCATGATGAAGCGCACGAGCCACCTGCTGGCCATGCTTCGGGCCGGCGCTCAGGAGAAGGTGATGCGGCTTCTGCACCGGAGCCTCGGAAACCACAGCAAGCGGCGATGCAACGACTACCTGAGCCTCATGTACCTGATGATGCTTGCCGGGGAGCAGCAGGAAGTGATCGACCGGGCGCTGGAAGAACTCCATCCGCAGTTTGTGGGCCGGATCGTCACGCTCAACAACGTCAGCCTCGAGACCGCCCGCGAGTCCAATCCCATCGCCACCTGCCTGGCGGCGCTCTTCAAGGCCTACCGGCACGCGCTCGAAGCGGACCGGGAGAGCACCGCATTGAACGTCGCCAAGACCAACAAGGCGGCCTTCCTCGAACGCTACCAGATCGATTTCCGGAACGAAACGACCGTCGAGGGCGCTCTGGCCCGCGACCTGTTCGTGGCCATCAAACGGCTGTCCAAGGATTTCGGTCTGTCGTTCAGCATGAACTCGGTGCAGCAGTTCGCCCAGCGGTTCTCGAACGACCTGGACACCATCCGCCAGGCCGGGTTCGAGATCGCCGTCAACCGGTCGGAGCATTCCGTCCGGCGCACCGCCACCTACGACATCACCTACCTCGTCTGATCCTTTCCCCTGATGCCGCTCCCCTGTGCGAAGGGTACCCTTCGCAAACCGCGAAAGACCTTCGCACCAGTAAACATCGTCATATCAAGATATTGCGCCGACACTGCGAAGGTGCGAAGGGTTTCAGGGGTTCACCCCCCTTACTCAGAAAAAAATATCGCATGTCGTGACCCAGTGTCTCCCGACGGACCACCGGTTGTTTTTTTTGGTCCGCGCGGGAGTGATTCTCCCGGTACCCTTCGCACCTTCTCCTTCCTTCTTCATATCTATCAGCAATATCAATCATCTACAGGACTGCGAAGGTCCCCTGCGAAGGTTCGAGCCGCATTCATTGACCTTCGCACCTTCGCATCCCGGCGGTACGGACCCCGCTCCGGTAGGTATCCCATGAAACGGAAACCACCCGATTGGAGCAGGAAACGTGAGCCTTCTCGAACTCATGATGCAACAGACCGCCGGAGGATCGGCCCCGGTCGATACGAGCAACCCGTCGGTCGATGTCCCCAGGCCGGAGACATCGGAAACAGCGGAGCGCAACGACCCGCGGGAAACCGCCGATCCCGATGGCACCGCCCTCTATGCGGCCACGAATCTGGACTCCTGGGAAACGGACAGGCCCCGGCACTTCGCGCGTGACGTCGGTATCGACGGCGTATGCTATCGCCGTCTGGACCCGGAATACTACGCCTGGCTCCGGCACAAGATGGCGCTGGCCAAGAAAGCGCTGGAAGCGGGACGAATCGATTCCGCCGCCTTCGACGGGTTGCGAATCCGCTTCAACGACATCCATGCATGGGCTGTCGCACGTTTCGGTGAGGACGAGCTTCTCGCCGCCGTTCGGAGCCTCGATCCCAAGACTTATCCTCCGCCGGCGATTGACCCGGCCGCCCAGAGCCGTCCAGCTTGTGCCGCACCCGTCTCTCCGGTTGCATGTCCCCCTGGACCGGCTGTCGAGCAATACCTTTACCCCAAGGACGGGGAGTGGCGCTTCACGGAGAAGGTCCCGCAATCGGCTATCGACAAGGTCGATGCCGTCCGCGATCAGGCGATTTCCCTCGGCTGGTCCGAGGCGCGGCTCTATCAGAACCGGGGACGGTTCCGCTTCCCATGCGGCGAGGATTTCGGACTCGTCTGTTTCGTCGATGCCAACGAACGCATCGGCCAAGTGACCCGGCAGTACATCGAGATCATCGGCCCGCCCCCGCGGGAGAACCGTCTTCGTTTCCACAACCCGGACGTGGATCAGCCATGGCTCAAGAGAACGAATCCAAAAACATGAAACGAGTCTATGCCAACGCCAGGGACGTTCTGCCGTCCGAGGTGCTCGACACCGTCCGACGGCATTTCACCGGTCTCCTCTGGGTGCCGAGTGACGTGGGCTTTTACGAGGAACGCCGCAAGCTCGTGCTGGCGCTCAAGGGGCAAGGCGTGCCTACCCGCGAGATCGCCCGGCTTTCCGGCGTCACGTCGCGCCGGGTGCGCCAGATCGTGGCGCAGAGTCGCGATGAATCCACTCCGACGCATCACGATCCGCTCCGGTAGGTATCGAAGGGGTTTCCCCGAAAGAGGGCGAAATCCGCCTTCCGCCCCGAACCCCGAGATGCCGAAACGAAAAACGCGGTGATCATGGCAGACGACAAGGCCAAAACCAGGATTGGAAAACACGACGCGGGTCAGCTCAAACGCTGGCACCGCAATGCTGCGTCCGAGCAGGAGGTCCGCAAGACCGCCAAAGCGCGGACCGGCAGCGGCGCAGTCCCTGGCAACCAGAACAGCCTGCGCCACGGCATCTACGCCGACCGCTTCCTCTCTCCGGAGGAGCGTCCTCTCTTCGAGGCCATCATCGGCCAGCTCTACCAGGACTTCGTGTTCAACAAGAGCTCTGACTTCATGCAGGTCGAGCTGGTGGCGGTCTACTTCCTCAAGCTGGGCCGGGCGCAGGAGTCCGGCGACTGGGACGCCGCCGAGCGGCTGGACCGGATGATCCGCTGCCACCTCAAGGACCTCAAGGCCACCAAGATCGCCCGTGAGGGCGAGGCATCCCAGGGACCGGAGACGACGCCGGCTGAGTGGGCCACGGCTCTGCTTGAGAAGCTGGCGGAGTCGCAGAAGAAACCGGCCCGGAAAACGACCGCGAGAGGGAAAACACGGAAATGAGGTCGGATAACACCACCGCCCGCCATGCAGCGACCCGCGAAACACGCGGACTTGCGGCCACCCCCGGCCTGGGAATGTCGGATAAGACGTGTTCTCTGACATTACGAAGCCGCCGGTCAGCGGAATGTTCTCTCAATCAATGCTTCCGCCCGGCTCCCGAAGGCTCCGATGCTGCCCGCATCATTGCCTGCGGATGTGTTCGGGGACGCGACTGTAGGCTGACTGTCTCTTGCCTCTGTGAGCGCCTGACCGAAGCCGGGAATGGAAAAGCGGCCCTGGTGGACCGCTTGGCTTCCATGGTCGGTTGCGGCTCAGAGGCGCTCGAGGGCGTCCTCCAGCGCGCCGTCCACGAGGTGGGTGTAGACCTGGGTGGTCGACAGGTCCCGGTGACCAAGGGCCCGCTGGACCACCAGGATATCTCCGGTCCGGCTGTAGAGGTGGGTGGCGAAGGTATGCCGCAGCGCATGCGGACTGAGCTTCTTGTCGATGCCCGCGGCCTTGAGCCAATACTCGAGCCGCCTGGCCACCTGCCGCTCGCAGAGCCGCTCCCCGCGGTTGGAGAGGAACATGGCCCGGCATTCGCCGTCGCCCCGGCGTCGGCGCTCGGCCAGGTAACTCCGCAAGAGGGAGCGCAGAGTGGACTTTAGAAACTTCACTTGCGGGACTGAGCCCTTGGCGAGCACACGGAGATGCTTGGCGTCGAGGTCCACGTCCTCGATGTCAAGGTCGACGAGTTCCTGCAGCCGGATTCCGGTCCCGAGGAATACCTCGATGATGACGCGGTCCCGGATTGCCAGCGAGGATGCCCTGCCGCGAAGTTCCTTGAGCAGACGGCGCTTCTCGGCCTCGGTCAGAAACTTGGGCGGAGTCCGGGGAAGCCTGCGCAGGGTCAACGACCCGGCCGGATTCTCCCGGACGATTCCGTCCCGCTCGGCCCAGGTGAAGAACGACCGGACGGCCGCCTTGAACCGGTGCATGGACGCCGGCGAGCGGACGCTACCTCCGGCTGAGGTCGTTACCTGTGGTGAGGTCAGCGCCTCGTCGATCATGGCGCTGGTCACCTCATCCGGGACGATCCCCGGATGCCTCCGGAGGAGCGCCTCTGACAGGTACGAGAGGTCGCGCAGGTATGCACTGATGGTGTTTTCCGAACGTCCTTCAGCCGCAAGCCTTCTGCTGAAGGCTTCCAAGGCTTCGGTGAAACCGGGCCGCGCGTCTGAAGGCTCAGGACTGCTCAGCAGCCGGAGCCTCGATGGTGTCGTGTTCGTCATTACGCTCTCCTCCTTTCTTGGCGCTCCGGCCCATGGGCGTGTCCTTGGGCAGGGGCAGCTTGTCGATGCGACCGGTTTCCTTGGCCCAGATCAGAAACATGCGGAGCACCCGCTTGGTCTTTTCGACTGTGGGCGCGGAGCGCTCCCGCCCGTTGGGCAGTTTGAGCAGCGCATCGGACTTGAAGAATTTTCCCACGTGCGGAATGAGGACGGCGGACAGCTTGCGCTCCGCACCGAAAAAGGCCTCGATCTGCTCGAAGTCCTTGCCGTAGGTGTAGAGCGTCCGCTCCTTTTTCCCCTGGGTCCGCAGGTGTTCCAGATAGGCCTGGGCGGCTTGATGCAGGGTCTCGTTCATGACTCGTTCTCCTTTCGTTCGCTGATTTCAGGTTTCCCGGACCGGATGGTCCCGACGTCGAAAACGCGCATTCGGCACCTCCTTTCAAACGGCTCAAGTCATTGTAAATCAAGGCTCTACGCACATTCACATACAGGCTTCGTGTGCGCCGGAAGTCAAGGCGTTCCATTGGTTTTTGCAAGAATGTACAAGCATTCGCAGTTAAAGGATGGCATTCGTGAAAAAGGAATTGGAACTTATATTGCGGGCGATTGTGGTTGCAATCCTGGCGGCATCATTGGCCATGTTGTTTAAAATGATCCCCTGGGGATTTTTTATGGCGAGGCCGTCTTAATGGCCCGCATGTCCGCCGAGGAGCGCAGGCTGGCGGAGACCCTGGCGGACCCGGTCCTCTGGGGACAGGGATACCTGCGCAACCGCGACGGTGGGCAACGCATCTACTGGCCACACCAGGCCGAGGACCTGCTCTGTCCGGACAGGAACATCATTCACCTGGACGGGCGCGATGTGGGCAAGAGCGTCTGCATCACCACGGACGCCCTGCATTTCGCCTTCACCAACCGGGGCTGTCAGGGACTTGTCGCAGCGCCCCACCAGGGACATCTCGACACGCTGATCGAGGAGATCGAATTTCAGCTCGACGCCAACCCGGACCTCATGGTCAGTGTGGCTCTCACCAAGTACGGCAAGCCCAAGATACACCGCAAACCCTACTTCCGACTCGAATTCACCAACGGCGCGATCCTCTACTTCCGCCCCGCCGGTGCTTACGGCGACGCCTTCCGCTCGCTGCATGTGGACCGGGTATGGGTGGACGAAGGGGCGTGGCTCACCGAGCGGGCCTGGAAAGCCCTGCGCCAGTGCCTGAAGGCGGGTGGCAGACTGCGCATCTACTCGACGCCCAACGGCCTGCGTGACACGACCTATTACCGCTTGACCGGCTCGACGCAGTTCCGGGTTTTCCGCTGGCCTTCCTGGCTGCACCCGGCGTGGACCCAGGAGCGCGAGGCGGAGCTGCTGGAGTTCTACGGAGGCAGGGACAGCGCGGGCTGGCAGCATGAGGTGGCCGGCGAACACGGCAAGCCTTCCTACGGCGCGTTCAACATCGAGCACCTCAATCTCTGCCGACAGGACGTGGTCGAGTACCAGAAGGTCGTCGTCACCGGCGAGGAACTGCGCGGCTGCGCCACCGAGGAGGAATCCCACGACCGCCTGGAGATGCTGCTCAATCTCATGCCGCGGACCGGCGTCTTTTGGATCGGCGGCGACCTGGGCTACACCAACGATCCGACGGAGCTCGTCGTGTTCCAGGAGATCGAACTGCCCGAGCGCAGGATCGTCAAGCTGGCCCTGCGGGTCCGCATGGAGCACGTGGCATATCCGCACATCGCCCAGACCATCGCCCTGCTGGATCGCTACTTCATAGCCGCAGGCATCGGCGTTGACAACGGCGGCAACGGGATGGCCGTCGTGCAGGAACTGCTGACCCTGGACAAGTACAAGGACCTGGCTCTCCAGGGACGGCTACGCGGTTACGACTTCGGGGGCATGACCACCCTGGCCGTGCGCGACGGCCACGAAGTCAGGAAGCGGACCAAGGAATTCATGACCAGCCTTATCGCCGGGGCGCTGCAGCGACGCCAGCTCGTGTTCCCCATCGAGGACCTGGAGATCGAGGACCAGTTCACCACCCATACCTATACGCTGCACGATGGCCGCATCGTCTATTCGAAGGGCAACGACCACATCATAGACGCAGTGCGCTGCGCGATGCTGGCCCGGGAGCAGTCCGTCCTCAACCTAGTGGGCGAGGAGACAGTTTCCTTGGTGCCGCTGACGACCGACCCGGTGTTTATCTGATTAGGGAAGACGCGTTGTTCCCTTCGTCCCCTGGAAGCATCCAAGCTTTGCCCTATCCCGCCCACCGACGTTCCTCCCCCGCCCCCGGTAGATAACCCCAGGGGCGGGCTTTCCCCGCTACACGGCGCGAATGTTGCGCCCACAAGGGCAAAAAACCGAGAGGACCCCGGTGGAAACAAGATCCAATCCGACATCCGACAACCCGGCTTCCGATTCGGGCGCTGAGCCGACGCCGCTTTCAGCGGACGGTCTGGTGCTCGTTCCACTGGCCGCTGCCGCGGCCTTGGACCCGTCCGTGTTCAGCAAGATCAACGCCTCCGAAGCGATCCCGGCCTCCTGGGAGGACCGGGCGCGCAAGGCCTGGGAGTATTACCTCGAAGAGCCGTTGGTGAAGAACTGCGTCAACTCCTGGCGCACCTTCGCCGTGGGTGATGAGATCAAGATCGCGGGCGACGACGAAAAAGTAAAATGGGAAGCCATAGAGCTGTCCGACCGCCTGAGCGTCTCCGAGTTCGTCAAGGACATGATTCTCCAACTCCTGGTCAAGGGCGACGCCGTCGGATTCAAACGGTACACCAAGGATGGCAAGGACCTGGAGGAACTGGTCTGCGTTAACCCGGTGTCGGTCAAGGTCAAGTACGCCCAGGGACAACTCGTGGAGGTTATACAGGTCCCCGAGGATAATCCAAGTGCGTCGGATGGGCTGGACCTGCCCGTGGAGCAGGTGCTCCACCTCAAGTGGGATGCGCCTGCCTTCTCTCCACGTGGCAACTCGCTCGTCCTTCCCGCTTTCCAGTCCATCGAACTTCTGCGCGATTACCGCCGGGCCGAACAGGCCATTGCCAAGCGCTGGGCCACGCCTTTCAGGCTTCTCAAAGTCGGCGGCGCGTTCGGCCAGAAGATGGTCATGCCCGACCAGAAAATGCTCGAACAGGTCCGGGACATGGTCAACAAGATGGACCTCAAGAGCGGACTGGTCGTCCCCTTCTACGTCACGGTCGAAACCCACGGCACCGAGGGGCAGGTTCTCAACGTCGAGGACAAGGTCAAGGAAGTGAAGGAGGACATCGTCGTGGCGCTTGGTCTCTCGCGGTCGCTGGTGACCGGGGACGGCCCGAACTTCGCCACGGCTTCGGTGAGCCTTCAGAAGATGCTGGTGATGATCCGGGAGATCAAGCAGGCCGCCCGGATCATCCTGAACTGGATATTCAACGACTGGCTGGAGCTCAAGGGCTGGGAAGACAAGACGCTCCAGTTCCTGTTCAACGACCTCGATCCCTCGGACGCAGTCGATTTCAAGCGCCTGCTCATCGAACTCTACGACCGCAAGCTCATCAGCCGTTCGAGCCTGCAAATCAAGATGGACCTCGACCCGGACATCGAGGCCGCCAACCGGGAGACCGAGAAGCGCTCGGTGGACATGCTCGACGAAAAGCAGATCAAGCCCATTGTCGATATGGTGACCGCCGGGATCATGGGCGTCGAGACGGCCCAGGAGATGCTCGGCCTCGACCCGGCGAAGAACCCGGCTGGGAGCCGCGCCGAAGCATCGTGGGCCGGACCGTTCGCCCGCGCAAGCATCGCCGCCGTCTGTGACGACTGCGCGCATTTCGACGGCGACCTCAACCATTGCCGGGTCCAGCGAAACGAAACCACCTTCGATACCCCGGTCTGCCGCTTCTTCGACCCAAAGAACGCCGCAATGGAACACGGCTCTGACCGGAAGGAAGAATCGGCGTCCCTGCAGGCGGCGTGCCGAGAGTGCTCGGGATGATCGGCGCGCTCGCGGCCAAACTTCCGCTCTCTCAAGCCGAGGCCATTCGCTTGGCCACGGAGAAGAGCGTCCGCACCCGCAATCTCTATACGGAGCAAACGGTCGCCGAGCTGACCGCGATGCTCGCCGCCGCCGAGGAGGAGGTGCGCCGCGCCATCCTCCGCTACAAGAGCCTCGGCTCCCTCCCTGACAACAAACTTGCCGCTCTCGAAGGCCTCAAGAAACTGCAAACCGACATCCAGGAGACCACGAGCCGCCTGCACCGGGAGCAGACGCTGCTTTTCCGGAAGACGGCCAAGACATCCTTCCGCCAAGGCGTCTACCGCGGCATCGACGAGTTCGCCGCGGCGCAGCTTCCCTTTTACCGTGACTTGACCCCGGAGGGTATCGACAAGCTCGCCACCCGAGTGTTCACCCTGGTGGATACGGATGCCCTCGATTTCATGACCAACTACAACCTGGTCCTGGCCGGCGACGTCAACCGCGAGCTGGCCGACGGCATCAAGCGTGTCGTGATGGGCGGCGTCGCCACCGGCAAGGGCGTGGAGGACATCGTCCGCGACCTCGGGCGCGTGGTGAAAGACCCGGAGTCCTTCCGTTATGCCGGTTCCAAGGTGTTCACCAAGGCGCAGTACCGCATGGAGGTGATCGCCCGCACGGAGGTCCTGCGCGCCCACAACCAGGGGCGACTCAAATTCCACGACAAGGTCGGAGTCAGGAGGCTCGAATGGATGACCATGGAGGACGAGCGGGTCTGCCCGGTCTGCGGGCCGCTGGACAGTAAGGTGTTCGACACGAACCGCTTTCCCCAGCAACCGGCCCATCCCAACTGTCGCTGCACGAGCGTGGTCGCGTGGCCGCTGGTGATCTGCGGAGGTGAGCTGGGGGCGAAAGCCGCGGACGAACCCGCCGCGTGCATCATCCCGCCCCAGACCATCGAAGAGCAGGCGAAGACCAAGGCGGCGGAAGACGCAAAGCTCAAGGCAGCTTTCGAGGGCGGACAGATCGCCGACCTGAACACTCTGAGCGTGAAGCAACTCCAGACCCTGGCCAAGCAGAACGGCGTCTCCATCGCCAGGAACAAGGCCGACTTCATCAAGCTGCTCGATGCGGCGGAGCCGGGCGTGGACCACTCCAGCCTCGCCGGAGCCGCGCTCGATGCCAAGCTCAAGGAACATAAGATCGGCCTGCTCCGCACCAAGGACGACCTGATCCAACTCCTGGCGCAGAAACAGGCGTCCCTCAAGCAGGCGCAACAACTGGCGGACCAGTTCAAGAAAATTCCGCCGAGCGGCGGGCTGCATGACCTCACCGTGGTCGAGCTGCAGGAGATGGTCAAAGCCAAGGGCGTGTCCCTCAACATGACCAAGCAGGACGTGATCGATCTGCTCGACGAGTTGGAACCCGGCGTCGATCACAAGGCGCTCCAAGGCGCGACTCTGATCGACGCCAAGAAGAAGCACCACATCGGCCCGCTCAAGAACAAGCAGCAGCTTGTCAAGGCGCTGGAAAAGTCGGCCGGTGAGGAGCTGGCGGAAAAGGCCAAGAAGGAAGCTCTCGAAGCAGCCGAGAAGGCCGCAATCAACAAGGCGAAGCTGGCCGTCGAGCAGACCGCGGCGAAGGTGGTCGTGCCGGAGTCCCCCGCAGGATACGCCGACTTCCTTTCGGCGGTGAAAGATGCGGAATCGGCGCTCGCGGCTTCGCCCGGCCTGCCGCAGGAGATACTCGAAGGACACGCCAAGGAGCTCGCCCTTAAGAAGAAGCTGTTCCAGGACCAGGTCGCGTCCATGAAGGTCGGCGACCTCAAGACCCTGGCCAAGGACACCAAGCTCAAGCACTGGCAGTGGGCGAACAAGGACGAACTGGTCACTCTGCTTACGGAGACCGACCCGGCCAAGATCGAGGCCGCCAAGACCGGCATCGAAACGAAGCACGCAGCCTGGTTGGAAAAGCACGGTGGCAAAAAGAAGGTCTCCACACCCGAACCGGCGAAACCCGCACCGACTCCGAAGCCGACGCAGCCGTCCCCGCCGGTTTTCGCCAAAAAAGGTACGCAGTTCGAGGAGGCGGACGCGGCCTGGATCGCCAAGGGCAAATCAGGAAACTTCACGTCCGCGGGCAAGGCGCAGGTCGGCGGCGCGCACAGCAAGGAGTTCTGGACCGATGAAGCCGGCGACCGCTGGCTCTTCAAACCGGTTGAACGGGCCGGTGACCAGTTCATCGCCTATGGAGAGGAAGCCGCTTACAAGATCGGACGCCTCATCGATCCGGACGCGGTCGAAGTCCGCACCATCCGCCTGAATGGACGCCTCGGCTCCATCCAGAAGTGGCGGACCGACCTCAAAGATCGCTTCGACTTCGCAGGATTGGACCTCACAGACCTCACCACCCTCGACATCGAGCAGATTCAGCGGGAGCACGTCGTCGACTGGTTGATCTCCAATCACGACGGCCACGCCAAGCAATTCCTGCGGGGTCGAGACGGGAATGTCTACGGCATCGACAAAGGACAGATCTTCAAATACCTGGGCGAGGACCGCCTGGCCGTCGACTATCACCCGAACGCCAAGTACGGCGAACAAGAACCTTTTTACAATACGGTTTTCCGCGCCGCCAAGGAAGGCAAGGTCAAAATCGATCCCGCGGCGACCCTGCGCTACATCCGCGAAGTGGAGAAGGTCGCTGATGAGGATTATCTGGCTATTCTGCGTCCCTATGCCGAGGGACGATTCGGAGGGGACGAGTTTCGGAAGCAGGCTTTCTACGACACCGCCCTGGCGCGGAAGCGGAACCTGCGCCGCGATTTCGAGCATTTCTATGCGGACGCGCTGGGCCGTCGGGATTTCCGCTTCGAGGATGTGCTGGAGGCGCTGCCGAAAACGCGCCTGGGTCCGACCGAAGAGGCGCTTCTTGAGGAGGTCCGTTCGCTCGGCTGGCAGGGGAAGGTCCTGCCCTTCGACGAGGACGACATCGAGGACCAGAACGCCCTGGTCTTTGTCGAGACCTTGAAGGGAAAGCAGCGGACCGTGGTCAAGATGAAGGTTCGGCCCGAAGCGGAAGGCAAGCTCATGGAGGCGCTGCGCAAGGTGGGAGTCGATACTGCGACCGCCCGGGTGGGTGAGGCGCTGCCGCAGGACGTCTTCGCACAAGACATTTTGTCCGCGGTGAAGACGGTCAATCATCACGCCACGGACCAGCAGTACAACCAGAGCTCGCTCAAGAAAGCGACGGACCACCTGAAAGCCTTGAAGCGCATGGCCGACTCGGACGATCCCGACGAGCGGGCCATGGCACGGAGCTACATTGACTGGATCGAAAAGGTTCAGGAAGCCGCGCGTGAACACAAACCGGTAGGCGGGCGCTTCGATGCCTATCTCAAGAAACATGCCGTGCCGGAAAAGAAACCCAAGGAGGCTCCCTTCACCGTGCGGCGGACAAAGGCGCTTCAGGCCAAACGGGAGCTCAAGAACGGCGAACTCGTTGTCGTGGACGAGGCGGCGGACAACTCGGCGCTCTTCCGCAGCCGCAGCATGAAGGCCGGCGAGCAATACGAAATCGACTTCGGCGACGGCACGCGCGCCGTCTACCGCCCTTGGTCGGACAAGAACCTCTATGCCCAGCAGGGCGAATTTGAGATGGTTCTCCCGGACAGACCTGACGCCAAGAGCCTCGAGCGGGCCATGGAACGTATGGAATCGCTGGGCATCAAGGCAGGCGCGGCCACGCCTCAGGACGCCGAACTTCTCTATCTTCACAAGCAAGCCTACCTCGCCAAGGTGGACCGAGAGCCGGACTACAAGCGGCTGGTCGAGGAATTGGACCGCCGGGCGGCAGGCAAGGAGGAACGGGTCCGGGAGATACGCGGCTTCTGGGAAAAACGGCTCGGAGTGAAAGACATCACCCGCATGCCAGGCTACGACCCCATGGGTGAATACCAGGCCGCTTTCAAGAATCCCGCCAAGCGCGCCGGCTACAGACATCAATACCGCTTTGACATTTCCGACGCGGACATCGAGAAGCAGATGAAGGGATACGGCCTTCACCACCGTTTGACCAACGGCGAAGACGTGGCGTCGTTCATCGATGCAGCGCTGGGAAACAATGGAGCCATGGTGAGCACGGTCGAGAAGCTGCGCGCCGGTGTTCCGGTGGGCGGGATGTCGCCGGAAGCGGACATGGACACCGGCGGCGCGAGCTATTTCTTCACCCGGATCAAGAAGCTCCCGACGGCCGGAGGGTCGTCCGACACTGGGCTCTACTTCAAAAAAAGAATGCTCCGTCGCATGGACGCCATCAGCTACGACCACGACGCCTTCGGACGGGTGAGGGACGAATACGTCTCGAACCACCGAGGGAGCACGCCCGAGGAGTGGAAACAGTTCGCCCGCCGAGGCAGCAACGAGACGATCTTCAAGTACTCGGTGACCCTGCTGGACAACATCGACGTGATCGTGGTCGGAAGCGAGCGGGAAAAACAAAGGCTGCTGGATGTGTTTCGCAACCGCAAAATCATGAAACTGCCCGACGGCCGTAAGGTCGAGGACATCGTGCTGGTGAGGTGAGCATGAAAGAGTTCATCGAAAAGGAGAAGGCCCGTCTGCAGGCGCTTTTCGAGCCGTTCAACACCGGAGGCTCCTGGATGACGCTGGCGGAGAAAGGCCGGACACCGGTCCGGGTCGGACTCGTGGATGGGTTCACTGTGACCCGTGTAGCCCCGCACTTCGACGCCGGGGGCGAGGTGACGCGTGTCGATTTCTGGCTGCTTTTGAGAATGCTCGGCTACGACGAGGGCTTCCAGCACGCCCACACAATCAAGGTCGTCTCCTGGTCACAGGACGACGCCTACCTGCTCGATCTGCTCGATGATCGGGATCGCGGGTTCCATATTGAGCTCATCTTCCCGGATCAGGAACCCAACGAGACGGCGGACTGGAAGCGCTGGCGAGACTATAAGGCCGGAAACCGGGACCGATTCGAACGGATCGACGCGGAGCTTCTGGCCGAGCACACCCGCATTGCGGAGGAATGGGAATGAAGCTCAAGTACATGATCGAATACGCGCTCCGCGACCGTATCCGCAACCCGCGTTACGAACCCATCGGAGTCTGGGTTCAGGGTACTGGCCCGGGGTTGGACCTGGTGATCGAGTTCCTGCCCGGAAACGCGGACGCCGAGGAAGACGCTCAGTGGGTGGTCAACCAGCTGGTGGAGCAAGGCGTCCGCAGCCTCCCTGATGATTTTCTGGCTTACCACCAGGGCACCCTTTCCCAATATCGCGGCATGCGCGGTCCCGTTATCCAAACAGACGAATACCCGTCCACCGAATCTTGCGCCCGGTCGGTCATCGACCGGATCAACTCGGGCGGCGTTTCCTGATTCCCCCTCCGACACTTTCCGACGGTCTCCGGTAGGTATCCAAGCGACAGGGCTATCGGCCTGAGTTCGGGGTTCGCCCCGAACGCGGACCGTCCGCCCACCGGCATCAACCGGATTTGTCGCGACATGACCGGAGAACCGAATGGAGCTTTTCGCAACCGACCGTGACCGACTGGCGTTCCTCCTCGAAACGGACGCCGCCTTGGACCTGGACTTCGAGGCGCTCGAGGCCCAGGCCAAGGAGGCTGTCACAGATGAGGCGTCACCGGCCGAACGGCCAAAATACATCACCAATTACATCGGTTCGAAGCAGAAGCTGGTTGACTGGATCTGGAAACACACGCCGGAAGGTGTTGGCTCCGTCCTGGACGCGTTTTCAGGTTCCGCTGTCGTGGCCTATATGTATAAGACCAAGGGCCTGCGGGTCCTGGCCAACGACCGGCTGCGCTACTGCCACCACGCGGCCCGGGCGATCATCGAGAACGACAAGGTGCGTCTCTCCGATGAGGACCTGGAGGCGCTGCTCGCGGACAACGCGAAGGCCGGAACCTTCGTCCGGGACAACTTCAAGGGCATCTTCTTCGCCAAGGGCGTCCACGGTCTGATCGACACGATCCGGGCCAACGTCGACAAGCTCTCGGGCTTCAAGAAAGACATCGCCCTGTTCGCACTGGGTAAGACCTGCATGTCCGGCAAGGGCGGCTTCGGGCATTTTTCGTCGTCGACCCGCTACGGCAAGCGCGAGGACACCCCGGAGGAATTCAAGGAGCGGCTGCGCAAGAACGTGGCCCGCATCAACGCCCTCGTTTTCGACAACGGCAAGGAGTGCAAGGCGTCCCGCAAGGACATCAACGATTTCCTGCCGGAGGCCAAGGCCGACCTGGCCTATTTCGATCCGCCCTACGCCACGGAGTTCTCGACCACCAACTACGAAAAATCCTATCACTTCGTGGAAGGGCTGATGACCTATTGGGATGGGCTGACCCTTGTCAAAGACTCCAAGACCAAACACTACGAGACCGACCACAAGACCGTCACCCGCACCAACGCCGCGGAGTTCTTCGAGACCTTCCTCGGCAACTCCAAGCACTTCCCGCACTGGCTCATTTCCTATCGGGACCACGCTTATCCGAACGAATCGGAGATGCGGCGGATCATCGCCTCCATGGGACGAAATTCGTCGATGCGCTCCCACGATCACCATTATGCCATCACATCGCGGCACGGCGAGGCGTCCCACGCCAAGGAACGGCTGTTCATCTGCCGCAGAGCCGAGGGCGCAGAGCGATCCGCCAAGGCGTCCGCAGAGGACAGCCTACGGGCAGAAGCCATCTGGGAGGAAACCGAGAACGAGGTGCGCTTCCGCGTCCGGAACCCGGACGAGTTCGAACCCGACAGCTTTCGCCGCAAGCCCCTGGAGGGTGTCGATGGCGTGGCGATCATCATCGGACGCCTGAAAAAGGAGTTCGTGCCCGAGGGCGGCAACCCGCGTTCCATGGTGCTGCAGGCCTACCGGTTCGTCCGCAAGACGGAAAAGAACCCGGATGGCTGGACCAAGGAGAAGGCCAAGGAGTGGATCGACAAACACGAAGCCGGACGGGCCGTCGATGCCGCCCTGCGCGTGGAGGAGAACCTGATCGCGCTGGCGGACGCGCCGCTGGGCGAATCGCTGGACCTATTGAGCTGCCAGGCCGGGAAAGCGGAATCGGTCCGCGTCACCGGTTTCATGGGCAGCAAGTACCTGATGCTCGGCTGGATCGAAAGCCATGTCCCCAAGGACGCGGAGAGCATCCTCGATGCCTTTTCGGGCGGGGCCAACGTCGCCTACCACTTCAAACGCAAAGGGCTGAAAGTCATCGCCAACGACCTCCTGCGGTATCCCCACCATCTGGCGCGGGCCGTGGTGGAGAACTCCGGCGAGACTCTGAGCGACGAGGATGTGGACCGAATCCTCGCCCCAAATGCGGACGCGGGCACGTTCATCGTGGATCACTTCTACGGGTACTACTACACCAAACCGGTGCTCCGGTGGCTGGACCAAGTCTGGGCGAACATTCAGAAGCTTCACGGCTACAAGAAAGACCTGGCGCTTGCCGCGCTCGGCACCACCGTCAAGGCCAAGAGCGCCTTCGGCCAGTTCTCGCGGTCCAAGATGCACCGCAAGGCAGACCTCGACACGGATGCCAGCCTGGAGCAATCCCAGCTCTCCAATCCGCCGCTGTCCAAGTTCATCGAGTCGTTCCGGCGCTCGGTGGGCCAGCTCAACCGGCTGGTCTTCGACAACGGCAAAGAGTGCAAGGCCTTCAACCTGGATGCGGCCGAGGCGGTTCGGCGATTCGGCGCGGACGTTCTATATCTGGACCCCCCTTACGTCACGGAGTTCGGCAGCAACGACTACGAGGACTCCCTGCATTTCATCGAGGGTCTCATGACTCGCTGGGCGGACAAGGAACTCCAAGACAATCCCCGCCGCAGTTATCCGTCACGGACGCGCTACACCAAGGAATCGATCCGTTCCCTCATGGAGACGTTGGCGGCCGACGCCCGCGGCAAATACGGCACGGTGCTCCTGTCATACCGCGACCGGGCTTTTCCGCGGGAGGAGGAAATCAAAGAGATCTTCGCCGAGCACTACGGCCTTGTCCGGGTCCGCGGCATGGAGGTGGACTACAACATCGCCAAGGACATCGGCCGGGAAGGTAAACACGCGAGGGAACTGCTCTTCGTCGCCTCCAAATCCCGAGGCGCGCCACGCTCTAAAGCGGATACGCGAGCACCGGCGGCATGTCACACCTCGTTCCCTGTGGAGCTGTCGCTCGATACGTTCACCGGGCTCCAGACCGAAGCGGCGGCATTGGACCAGGCCGCGGGCGATCCGCAGTTCACCTTCATCCTCTGCCGGGCCGGCACGAACAAGAACGGCGACCACTTCACCCCCGACGAACTGGCCGCCCGTTACATGACGGCGATCAACAAGAAGATCGACCTGAAGCATTCCCAGGATTTCACCGACATTGTCGGCGGCATTGTGGGGGCGGATTACGTCGAGGACGAAAGCGGCGGCCGGATCGAGTGCGCGGGGGAACTCTATGTCTCCGACAGCCCGCACGCGCAGTTGGCCTACAAGCTCATCCGCAAAGGGATCATCTCCCAGGTCTCCATGGAATGCGACTACGAGGAAGGCGAGTGCTCGATCTGCGGCAAACGCGTCGTTTCGAAGAGCGATTACTGCGTCCACCTGCGCAAGAACAAGGGCGGCGAGCTCCAGGGGCAGCCCGTCTACGAAATCCTCCACGGCGTCACTTTCACCGGGCTCGGGCTCCTCGACCGCAAAGGCGCGGACGAGAACGCCCGCATCCTGAAGGTCGCCGCGGCGGAAAACGATGGTTCGAAAACCCACTCTGAAGGAGGTCCGACTATGGACGAGAAACACAAGGAAACCGAGGAACGAGCGCTGGAAGCCGCCAAGAAGAAGGACGACGGCGGCGGCGGGACCGCGCCCGATGACAAGACCCGCCTCAAGGAACTGGAGCGGGAGAACAAGGAGCTCAAGCAGCAGGTGCTCGGCCTGCAGAAGCAGCTCGAGGAATTTGAAGCTGAAAGGAAGGCCGCCGCGAACCGGAGCCGGGCACAGAAGCTTCTGCGCAAGATCGAGAAAAACGGTCTGGCCTTCGAGTCCGACGAGGAGCGCGAGCAGGAACTCGCCCGTCTGGCCGGACTTTCCGACGACGCCTTTGCCGCCAGCGAAGCCGCTTTCGAGCGAATGCTCAAGGCCGGGTCCCGCGCCCACGCCGACGACAAGGACCGAGGAGCAGGAGCGGAAACCGCGAAGGCTTCATCCGGCTGCGACGATCCGCCCCTGCGCAGCGATGCGGGCGTACGTCCGAAGGACATCGAAGACAAGAAGACGAGTCTCGAGGACCGGCTAAAGAGCGGCTTCATGGCTGCCTACCGGCAACGAGTGGCGTCCGCGACCGGCGAACCGGTTTCGAACAACTGACAAAGGAGGAATGACCATGGCTTTCATCAATCCCAATCACCGGGGCCTCGCTTACGGCGACGGCTACCTGCAGGGCGACGGCCAACTCGGCCAGGTGGTGAGGATCGTCGGCAACGACCTCTTCGCCGTGAACACCACGCCGACGGCCAAGTCCTTCGGCATTCTGATCAAGGACTACAAGAACGGAGAGATGCCCGGCATCTACTGCATGGGCGGCGTTTATGAAACCGACGTCTTCGAGGGGACCGTGAATCCCGGCGACGACCTGAAGGTCTCGGGCAGCGGCAAACTCACCGCGGGCGTGCAGGCGGGCGAAGAAGTCATCGCTCGGGCCGTCTCCGTCTCCGGCGGAACGATCAAGTTCCGGCTGTTCATCTGATTAAAGGAGGAAAACGAAATGGAGACGATCCGCATGAACGTGCACAGCCAAGAATACATGGAGACGATGGCGCGCCTGATGTCCGAGGCGCTTGAGTCCCCGGAGGGGATGCGGGCGCTGGCCGCCGCCATCTCCGAGCCCATCGAACAGGAGATCAAACGCAAGGAGATCTCTTCGCTGCTGCTCACGAAGCACACCCTGCCCAAGGGCGAGCGTCCTCTCTACCAGAAGAAGCCCAAAGTAAAGGCCTACTGGATTTCCACCGAGGGCGAGGCTCAGGAGCAGGAGGTCGGCAAGGACGAAGTGGAGTTTCCCACCAACCGTATCCACTCCGCACCCATGGTCGACGTTTCGGTGCTCAAGAACGGCAACATCGGCACACTGATGGACATCCAGACCGCAGCCGCGGACGAAATCCGCAAGGAGATCGACAAGCGGACCATTACGGTGCTTTCGGCGGCGGTGCCCGCGGCCAACACCGTTGAAGTAACCGGCGCGACCCTCACCGAGGAGGCACTCAACGAGGCGATCTCCATCATCGAGGACCTCGAGTTGACGGTGAAGTACATCGTCATGCGGGGCCGCCGCTTCAATGACCTGCGGGGTTGGAACCTGGACCCGGAGACCAAGTCTGAGTTGCGTGCCAAAGGTCTGATCAAGAACTACGGGACCGGCGGCATTCTGTTGACCGCCGCACAGGCCATCGACGAGGTGCTGCTCATCCCCGATGAGGAGGTGGGCAAGATGCCGGTACGCGAGAACCTCAAGACCGAGGCCATCGAGCAAAAAACCCGCTTCAAGACCGGCTGGCTCGTCTGGTCGGAACTGGGGCAAGGCATCACTCGGCCGGATATCCTGGCCAAGATCAAGATTCTCGGCTGACGGAGGTGAGTTGTGACGGTGAAACTGAAGAACATCCGCCCGGGAGTCTTGATCATTGCCGACGCCAAGCTGCGCCTCGATCCGGGCCAGGCCTTCGAAACGGAGTCGATCTCCCCTCAGATGGAGTCGGCATTGTCCGCGGGAAGGCTCGCGCGGATGGACGGCGGAGATGATAAGCCGAGAGAGGAATCAACCTCGTCGGCCGAGCCGCGGCGAGAGGACATCACCGATCTTACCGCAGCCGAGGCTATTTCCCGGATCGGCGTCGAAAAGGACCCTGACAGACTTAAAGCCCACTTGGCGGGCGAGAAACGACGAACGGTGATCGACGCCCTCAAGAAACGGCTGACGGAGGTGGAAGGTGGCGCTGGCTGATCTCGTCGCCGTTCTCCGGACCGATCTGTCCGATCCACAGGGCGAGTTGTTCACTGACGATGTCCTTTCCCGCTGCATCCTGAAAGGCGTCTATCGTCTGGCGCGCGACCTGGAAATCTCTCTTTCCATCCTGAACGGAGAGGTGGTTCCCGAGCCGGAAGGCGAACCGCGCGAGTTGCTGCTCCTGCTGGGACAGATACATGCCTGCCAAGTCATGCGGGCCCAGACCGCCAATGCGTTTTCCTTTTCCAGCGGCGACAAGCGGGTGGATAAAACCAAGCAACCCGCGCATTGGGCCGGGCTCGAGGAAGACCTCAAGGCCGTGTACAAGCAGCGGCTGAGTGAAATCAAACCGGGAGCCGCCGCATCCCCCGAGGACTACATCATCACCCCCGGAGGACTCGCGCCGGTCATCTACGATCAAGGAAGCGAGCTTGAGCTGTGACCCTGCTGAGCGATCCCGAGAAAGCGTCTGCCGTCGGGGACGTAAAGGAACTGATCCTGGCAAGCTCACAGGAAGCCGCGTTGCTGCGTGCAGTCCCCGGTGAGCGATTGTATGGATCGGACGACGCCTCGTTCACTGAAGTGGAGACCTTTCCGCTCGAGTTCATCGAGACGCCGCCGGAGGACCTCGCCAACAAGATCGACGCCACGGCCTGCGTGCTCCCCGCCCTGGATGTGAGACCGGAAGACCGGGTGCGCAGCGGGGCGGACGTTTTCCGGGTTCAGACCGTAGTGGAAGAGCGTCTCTTCGGCGTCGTGACCCACAAGGTGCTGAAGCTGGTGTGGCTGCATGGGATTTAGCCTTTCGGGGACTTGCGACTATCCACGATCTACTTTTTTAGTTGCTTGCACTGGTTTGAGCAATCATTTAGATTTCCCTCCATGCCGCCCCCATGCCAGCCTTTTTCCTAAAACGTGCCTATACTAAGTTCTTCAGCGTCTGAAAAGTTTTCCATTGTAGCGATTGCTACGGCACTCTCCGATTTCCATTGTTATTCTAAATCAGAAGGTAACCCCAACACATAGTGATTGATTAGGAAGGCGATATGCAGACTCTCAAAGACAGGATAAACGACCTCAAGCTGAACTCAGTTGCAAGAATTCCCAAGGATTTCAGATTGATCATGCAATCCTCTACCGAGGATTTGAGTAAATCGGGCATTCTAGAGCAAGCTGTACAAAAGGGGGACACGTTTCCCGATGCGATGCTTATGAATAGCCGCAGTTTGCCAGTCAAACCAGCAAGTTACCTATATCGAGAATATACGGTTGTCACCTTCTACCGGGGAATTTGGTGACCTTACTGTAATTTGGAGCTGGAGGCTCTAAATGATTTTTTCAACGAATTCAATATGATAAGAGCTGGCTTAATTGCAATTTCTCCCCAAAAGCCGTCAATCAATCATGCGGTAAAACGTAAATTAGGGCTTAAGTACGAAGTGTTCAGTGATGTCGGACTTACCCTCTCCGAATCTCTCGGTTTGTTTTTGAGTTACCTTATCGTCTGCAAAAAGTCTACGCCGCTTTGGGAGTGGACCTTCAACGAGCCAATGCTGACGGACTATGGCGGCTTCCCATGCCGGCACGGCTGATTGTTGATCGAAGTCGGCGTATTCTCGATGCCGAGGTGAATGTGGACTACACAATACGGCCTGAGCCGTCAGAAACAATCAAAAAACTTGAGTTGATTATAATTCGTAATCGACAGGTTTAATCGATTACTGAAGATGATTTCATTAAATGGTTCCATTTAATAAAGGAGTGCCGATTATGAGAACACAAATTATAGGTGTATCTGGAAGCCCGATCCAAAATAGCAATACGGATCGATTGATCCAAGCGGTATTGAAAGCAAGTGGTCTCAGTGCAGAATTCATAAAATTATGTAAGACACGTATCAGCCCATGCATAGCTTGTTTGGGTTGTAAAAAGGACAATATCTGCAAAGTGGACGACGCTTTCCCAGCAATTGCAGAGAAGGTGCGTAATGCGGGAGCGCTCGTAGTCGGTGGATACAGCCCCTATGGCGGCGTGGATGGTTTTACGAAAGCTTTTCTGGAACGTCTCTTCTCCCTTCGTCATCAAAATGGCCTTAACAGAGGAAAACTGGCTGTTGTTGTCGCTACGGGGATAGGACGTGGAGCGCCCGGTCTTAATGAGGCTGCCGATCAAATCTCTCATGCTCTTAAACTTGAAGGGATGGAGGTATTGGGCCAATTGAAAGCAGTTGGCAATCCCGAATGCATGGTATGCGGTTATGGCGAGACATGCCCCATGAGCGCTCTCCCTTGGATATTCGCTGAGGACACGACCGTGACATCCGAGAAATTCAGCACTATTGAAAACCAAAAAGAAACATGGCAGCAGGCACATGATCTCGGACTTGTAATCGCTGCCCGTTTGCGTGGACAACTGGCAATGTAACAGTGGAGTGTGACCACACCAACGGAAAGGAGGTGAAACACGATAATAAAGACGGAGAATTTTATTGCTGGCCGAATTATAAGCGTTTTCATGTTTCAAAGACATCTTATGACACACAGGAGGCAATCATGGCGTCAAGTATTTCCAAAGAATTGCAGGAATTTGTAAAGGGCAAGCTGGGTTGGGTGGCCACAGCTAATCAGGATGGCATGCCCAATGTCACCCCCAAAGGCACTATTCAGGTGCTGGACGAAAACACGATTATCTTTGCCGACCTTTTTTCTCTCAAAACCAGGGACAATCTCAAGAACAATCCAAAGGTCGCAGTAACCCTTGTAGATCATGAAAAATTCATTGGGTATCAATTCAAGGGAAAAGCGGAGCTTATCGACAGCGGTCCAATTTACGAGAAGGTAAGAGAGGAGCTGAAGAAGGCGCCAAAACCGCTCCCCGAGCCCAAATACGTGGCAAAGATCACAGTTGAAGAGATTTATGATCAGTCTCCTGGTCCCAACGCAGGAAAGAAAATAGGATAATGCTCTGATCATAGTCACCAATTGGTCATGTGGAAAGCATTAGGTGACATGCTTTCCGAGTCAGGAAGGTGCCCCGGGGGCAGTAGTATATCTCCTGTCCCCGGGGCCACCGCCATTTTCTGGAGTCTATAAACGCGGAAGGAGTCGATTCCCATGAAAAGCGACTTTCACGATTCCCTCGTGATCGTATGGAGTTCACAAGACCCAGACGTCGCCCTGAACATGGTATTTATGTATTGTAAAAATTCTATGCTCAAAGGGTGGTGGGGTACTGTCAGAATGCTAGTTTGGGGGCCATCTGCGAAGCTACTTTCAGAGGACTTAAAACTGCAGACCGAACTCGTCGAAATGAAGAAGGTTGGTGTTGAAACGTTGGCGTGTAAGGCCTGCGCTGACAGGTACGGAGTGTCTGAAAAACTCGAAGAACTAGGTTGCCAGGTTATTTATATGGGAGAACCCTTAACACGATATCTCAAGGAGGGGTGCATGGTTTTGACTTTTTAATTTATAAAGTGCCGTGACCAATAATTGTACGGAGAATGTGACAAAATAACAAAGAAAGATACCAAAAATGTAGACCTGGAGGAGGTATTTCATGAAAGTGGACAAGATTTTAATAGCATGTGGGATTTTCAAGGATGAGATCAATTTCTTACTGGAAAGAAAGCGTGGCTTAATAGACATTGAAGTGATATGGCTTGACGCTGGACTTCATTCCGATCTTAAATTGCTGGAAAATGAGTTATCGTCCACTATCGATAATGCCAAAACTTTTGGAAGCGGTGATGTCAAGATATTGTACGGTAATGGATGCCTTCCACAGATTAGGTCCATGGCTGACAGAAAGGGCGTGCATATTATATCTACAAAAAACTGTTTGTCTGCCTTCCTCGGAGAAGAGAAATTAATAGAATTAGAACAAAACAACACGATGCTTATGACACCTACATGGGTGAGAGTTTGGCCTACAAATATGAGACGATTCTTCGGATGGAATGAGGTGGATTTCCGTATGAATCTTGGAAGGTATGAACGAATTCTTGTGCTGGATTCCGGAATTAATTCTTTGACGGAGGATGAAATACTCGAATTTTTCGACTTGGTACAGGTACCCATCGAGACCACGAGCTTGAACTTGGATCATTTTCATAATATATTAAATTTGTTGCTGAGGTGATTCTGATCCAAAAGTGGCGTGGTCCCTTCGGCTATTTTTTGCCACGACAGTCCAGTGAATTGGAAAATTGCAGGAAGGAGGCAGGTCCGATGAGTTGCCTATGTGAAAAGCTAAAACCGAAGGATAGTGAGTGGTCTCAAATATGCATCGGGCAGCTGTGGGTTTTTGAAGGCCTACGTCAGGCGGAAGTGGAAGCGGTCATCAGAGGGGCGTTGCGTCAAAGATATCAAGTGGGCCAATCAGTTTTTATGCAAGGCGATACAGCGAAACAGATTTCGTTGATCAAAGCCGGTCGCGTAAAATTGAGCAAACTCTTAGAGGATGGTACGGAACTAACCCTGGATATAAGGAAGCCTGGCGATTTTTTGGGGGAGTATATATTTAACGACGATTTCAACTATCCTGTGAGTGCGTGGAGTATGGAGGAGACGTTGGTGTGCAGCTTTACAAAAGATCGGTTTGAAAAATTGGTTCTTGAATATCCCAATATCGGTCTCCAGGTCATCAAGAACTTAAGTGGTCGTATCGTTCAGTTAACTGATCGAGTTGGGGCCATGTCCCAAACTCACCTAGAAGAAAGACTTTACCGTGTCCTCCTCAATGTTGCTCGGGAACATGGTGAAAAAAAGGAAGAAGGCTATGTCATTCAATTTCCGTTAACGCATGAAGATTTGGGTTTTTTGATCGGAGCGCATCGCGTCAGTATTACACGTGTTATGAAACGGCTAAAAGACTCTGGGAAGATCCTCCAAATGGGTCGAAAACTTGTACTGCCACTGGAAGCTATGACATGATGTTCATGCCCGCAACCGTTTTGCCTTGGCTAAAATCTAAAAGAAATACTTTTGAAAATGAGGAAGATTTATGGGAGTTAAGCGCTTCGGAGATTGGGACAAAGCGAAGGCGAAACTGGCCGCCAATCCGGGAGCCCGACTCGCCCTGGCGGTCCGGCAGGCGACCATCAAGAACGCCCTATTCCTCGTCCGCGAAATCAAACGCGGCATCCGCTCCCAGGCACCGGGCGGCAAGGCGTTCGTCAAGCTGGCCGAGAGTACCATCGCACGCAAAGGCTCCAGCAAGGCCCTGATCGACACCGGCTTTCTGGTCAATTCCATCACTCAGCGCATCCTCGCCGATCGGGCTTTCGTGGGGCTACTGCGCGGCACGGTCAACAAGGACGGCGACGACCTGGTGAACATCGGCGCGGTAATGGAATACGGAGCTACCATCCAGCACCCCAACGGCGCGGTGATTGTCATCCCGCCCCGTCCCTTCCTGCATCCCACGATGGAAAAGTACCGCGGGCAGATCATCGAGAACTACCGCCAGGCCATCCGCTCGGTGATTTGATGGGCGGTCTTTATTCCTTCTTACCGATTCCGCTCTTGATAAGCTTGTTCACCGATGAATGACCGGTCTGTTTGAGCAGGGTGTCCACATGCATGTCCGAGCGCACCCCGAAATCCCTATCGTACTGTTCTTCCAGCGTGCCCACGTGCTTGTCGTCGCGGGTGTCTCTGAGACGGCCATTCGTTTGATTTCGCGATCTGTTACCGCGCATTGAAGGATCATCTTTTGCCATTGGATATATACCTCTTCTTGGGTTATTGGTGCGATCATTGTCGCACTATATCGTCACCAGGTTTGGGTGACGGAATTCCCATAATGCTCAAATGCCCGGATCATCATGTCCGGGACCTGTGACCTTCCTGCCGCCGAATGAGGTCCGCAAAACGCGAGACGATCTTCTCGGTGATGTGCTTGGGATTCGACCGCCTAACGGTTTGAGAAAAAACCTCCGCCTCTTTGCCGGTGATTCCGCCGACCTTGTGCAGTTCTGCCACAAGCTCAAGCCCCCACAGCAACGAAACCCCTTCCTGTTTGCACAACTTCCGTAAATTCTTGTCGTTGGTCACGCAGGTTAAACCATGCCGTTTGGCCGTTAGCAGGCACAGCCAGTCCTCAAACGATAATGGTCCGGATCGGCCGCCGGCGGCATACGCATCTTCGATTTCCGGCTCGATGATGATCAGTCCGAGGGCTACCAGTTCGTTTTCATCATCGATTTCGTTGACCTCGTCGACGACCGGGCTGGTCACGTGCAGCGGCCCGATATGATTCACCACGAGTTCCAGCACGGCCCGCTCCGCCTTGATGAAATCGATCAGCACGCATGCATCCATGATCATCAACTTGCGGGGAGCCGGGCGGCGTGTCACAGAATGACCTCCCAATTCTGGAGCAGGTCCTGCATCTCCTCAATGCCGATCCGAAGCATCTCCGCGCCGCGGCTGAGCGATATTTTGTCTTTTTCCACCGCTTCCCTGGTCAGGCGTTTGAATCGGTCTTCGTAGAAATCGAACCTTTGCATCCCGAACGGCTCCGCTGGATCGATGCCCATCGGTTCTTCCTTGAAGGAAAGCTTCCGGTTGAAGTGTTGCTGATAGGCCATGTTGAACTTCATCCAGATGGACTTGTCCACGGCCCCTTCTTCCAGGAGACGCGAGAGAACGGTTTTATAACTGACCCGGAAAATGCGCTTGACCTTGAAGACCCTGTCGACGAAGTGTAATCCGGCCGCTTCATTCCATTCCTTGCGGAACCCCTCGTTCGGCATCAGAAAATGCCCGGCGAAACGGTCGGCTTCGTGCTCTTCCTCTTTGTTTTCCTCGACCTTGGTGACGTCGTAGGCGTCGGGATGCAACATGAGATGGCCGAGTTCATGGGCGGCGCTGAAAATGCGCCTTTCCACCGAAATCCGCTCCCATACGTTCACCACCACCGCCGGCCCGCCGTCCTCCTCGCCCACAGAGAGGCCGAAGAAACTATCGGAAGCCATGGGGACGGGGAAAACCTTCACGCCCGCGTGTTCGAGTAGGCCGCAGATGTCGTGGATGGGTTCGGTGGCCTTCAGCCCCAGCTTTTTCCGGCAGAGTCCGGCCGCCTCGGCGAGGCGGTCTCTGGAGCATTGCCTCCGGACAGCGCTAAGGCTGAACGGCATCTTTTTGTTCAGACTCTCCTCGAGGAAATTGAAATCATCGAGCCACCTCGCCACCTCGGCCAGGACATTCTCGCGATTTTGCATCCGCTTCGCCGAACGGAACCGGACGGTGCGCAATTCCCGAACCGGCTGAAAAAGCTCCTGAAGCTTCACATCGAGGGCCTTGGCGATTGCCTGCATGGTCCTCATCCGCGGCTCGCTCTTTGCGAGTTCGAGACTCTTTATCGCCGGCAAGGAGAGACCCGCGTTATCCGCCAGAGCGCTTTGGCTCAAGCGATTCGCAGTTCTCAACCGCCTCACATTTTGGGCGAGTATCTGCAGATTCATGGGCGCCTCCTTTCTAGTTTTTCTAAAATATACCACACGACAAAATAATGTCAAGTGGTATTTTTTAAAGCCGGAAAAGCCGCCCCGACACTTCCCGTCCGCCTCCGGTAGGTATCCAGCGGAAACAGTCGCTCGAACCGGAGGAACCGGAATTGGAAACCGTTCGCACAATCGTTGAAAACCTGATCCGTCTGGTCAAGGCGGAGATCGACCCAGACGCGGTGCTCGTCGCCGCGGACGACGTCTTCGAGGTGCCCAACGTGCCGAGCCTGATCCTGCAGGGACCGACGCTGGCGGAAAACGGCGACCGCCGCACCATGGCCCACATAGTGGAGAAGGATGTCCCGAACCTCATTTATGAACAGTGTCGGCATCCCCGGCTCTACCACCTCGACTTCGACGTCATCGTCACCGCCGGCCATGAAGGCGATCTGCTGGACCTCCAGGAACGGGTGGCCCGTTTCTATCAGCTCCACACGGTCCTGGCCGTGGAAGACCGCGGGTCCCTCAACCTGACGGAGATCGTCCCCTTGGGCGGGTTGCGTCGGGTGAACCTGTCCAACCTGCGCCAGAGCAGCGGCCGCTGCCGGATCGAAGACTGCCCGGTTTACGACGGCCTCGTCGAAACGGGCCCGCTCATCAAAGACCGCCGGTTTGAGTTCCGGGACGGCGTCGAGGAGGATCGGCTCCATACCCCATGAAACAAGGAGGAACCACTGTGATCGAAATCAAGAATCTTCTGTTCCAACCGCTCACGTTCCACCTCGCGGGAAGCGGCCGGGGGCTTCATCTGAATCCCCGCGAGCGCAGAACGCTGGGTGAGGACGACATTTCCCCCGAGATCGATGCCGCGGCAAAGCGGGGCTTCGTGTCGTTGACGCCGGCGACGCCGACCGTTCCCGAACCCGAGACGGCGCGGGAAGAGCCGGTCGAGACCGAGACGGAAAACACCGGCGCAAACGGCGGCAAACGTCGGAAACGGAGGTAACCCATGGGCACGTATCTTTCACCGGGCATCTATACCCGCGAAGTCGACTTCAGCTTTTACGTCAAGCAGATATCCACCTCCTCCTGCGGCATGGTGGGCGTGGCCGAACGCGGCCCTATCAATAAGCCCGTTCTGGTCACGAGCTGGGAGCAGTTCATCAACAAGTTCGGCTCTTACCTGCAGGCCGGATACCTCGCCTACGCCGCAAGGGCGTTCTTCGACAACGGCGGCTCCGTCCTTTTCGTGAACCGCATCGCCCATCTGACCGACCCCACGGATCGGAACACCCTGACCGCCGTGAAAGCCCAGGTCGTCCTCAAGGACCGGCGCGTAGCGACGGCAACGCTCGCATCCGGCACCATCGGATCGGATCGCATTGCGTGGCGGGCGATTCAGCCGGGGGCCGCGGGAAACGCCGTCTCCGTCGAACTCGTCGCATCGGGAAACGATACGCCGCTGTCCGTTGAAGTCTTGGGGCAGGCGATCACCGTCAATCTGGCGACCGACGGGGCGGGCGATCCGGCTTCCACCGCGGACCAGGTGGTCGCGGCCGTCTCCGGGACTCCGGAGGCCTCCGCGCTGGTCACTGCGGAAACGCAGGACGCGGGCATCGTCCAAGTTGCGGCCTCGGCGAACCTGTCCGGAGGCATGGACGCGCTGGACACGCTCAAGGTGCGCGCGGCCGATGAAGGAACCTGGGGCGCGCGGCTCTCCGTCCAGGTCGAAGACGGTTCTCTCGATCCGACCGTCGCGTTCAACCTGGTGGTCCGCCACAAGGGTGAAATTGTGGAGGTCTTCAAGGACCTCTCGATGGACGAAGCGGCTCCGAACCATGTCGAGTTGGCTGTAAACGAACGGTCGGACTTCATCACCGTCGAGGACCTTGGAACCGCATCCGGCCTTCCGTCGGACCGGCCGGTGATCGGGATGTTCGATCTTTCGGGAGGAGACGACGGTCTTACCGGGCTCGACGATGCCGACTACTCCGGCGATCCGTCCCAGCACACCGGCTTCTACGCCTTCGACGAAATCGACGCGCTGAACCTGATCATGGTTCCCGGCGTCACGACCGCCGAGGTGATTCACGCCGGCGTCACCTATGCGGAAAACCGCCAGGACCTCATGCTCCTCGCCGAAACGCCTATTCACCTTGAACCCCTGGAAGCGGTGGATTTCCGCAAGGGCCAGGGAATGTATTCCCACGGTGCCTTCAACTCGTCTTATGCGGCGCTCTACTATCCATGGATTGAGATCAACGATCCGGTAACCGGCAAGCGCAAACTCGTCCCGCCCAGCGGAGCTGTGGCCGGGTGCTACGCCCGCAGCGACAAGAAGACCCACGTCTGGTACGCGCCCGCGGGCATCGACCGCGGCCGGGTCTTCAACGCCTTGTCCCTGGGCTACAAAACCAGCCGGGGCGAGCGGGATGTGCTCTATCCCGAGGGCGTCAACGTGATCGCCTCCTTCCCCGACAGCGGCATCAACATCTGGGGCCAAAAGACCCTGCAGAGCCAGCCATCGGCTCTCGACCGCGTGAACGTGCGGCGGCTGATGATGTTCATCGAAGAGGCCATCGCCGAGTCCTCGCGTTTCGTGGTCTTCGAGCCAAACAATCCACAGACCTGGCGCGCGCTGATCCGGCTGATCAACCCCTTCATGCAGGACATCAAGGACAAGGGCGGGCTCTACGACTTCGCCGTCCAATGCGACGAGGAGACCAACACCCCGGCCGTGATCGACCGCAACGAACTTGTGGCGCGCGTCTTCGTCAAGCCGACCAAGACGGCGGAATTCGTCGAGCTCAACTTCGTGCTCACCGCCACGGGGGCCGATTTCAAAGAGATATTCAAGACCGGGTAAGGAGGTAAGTCATGCGCAGCGGCAACATGCCCAAGAGTCTGTATCAGAACTGGCAATTCGCCGTCGAGGTGAACGGCTTCGACGTGGCGCTCTTCAAGAAGGGCCAGGAACCCAAGACCGAGTTCGACGAAGTGGCTTTCGCGCCCGCCGGTTCCATGTTCGACCAGAAGGTGGCCGGACGGGTCAAGTTCGAGGACATCACTTTGGAGAAAGGGATTCTCCAGGACGGTTCCGACGAGGCCGCCAGGGAGTGGATCAAGAAACAGGTGGACGTCAACGCCGTGGTCGGCGGCCTGCCCAACGACTACATGCGCGACATCGACCTCGTCCGCTACGACCGAACCGGCAACGAAACGCGACGGTGGACCCTGCACGGCGCGTGGATCAAGGTTCTGGAGTACGACGAACTCGAGGGCGCGAACACGGACAACACCATCGAGAAGCTCGCCATTTGCTTTCAGTATTGGACCTGATCCAAGGAGGTAGACCATGCACACCTTTGAATTGCCGAGCGGCCTCGAGATCGAGCTCCGGGAGATGACCGGAGCCGAGGAGGAACTGCTCACCAACCAGCGTCTCATCCGGACGGGAGACGCCGTCAACCAGGCGCTCAAGAACTGCATCGTGCGGCTGGGGGACAACGACGAACCGACGGTGAAGGACGTGCTCGACCTCCTCTCCGGGGACCGGCTGTTCATTCTGGTCCGCCTGCGTCAGGTCTCTCTCGGCGACGAGGTCGAGCTGGAACTAACCTGCCCGAACACCGCCTGCCGGGCGTCGAACGCCGTCACGGTCAACCTGGAAGAGCTGGAGGTCACGCCATACGGAGAGGAAAGGGAATTCGCTTTCACGCTCCCCGGCTCCGGGCGCAAGGTCCGGTTCAGCTATCTGGACGGCAACAAGGAAAAACGCCTGGCCGCTCTCAAGGAGCCTTCCATCTCCTCGGCCATGCTGATCCGGATCATCGACGTTGACGGCGCGCAGCCGACCAAGAAGCTTATGAACGATATGTCGATGCGTGACCGAAGCGCCCTCCGGCAGGAAATGCTGCGGGTGGACGCGGGTGTCGACACAACCGTGGAGACCGACTGCGAATCCTGCGGGATGCGTACCCGCACGCGGCTGGAGGCGGAACCGGGTTTTTTGTTCCCCGGAGTTCGCTTGTAAGGGACGCGTTTTTCCTCGCCTACGGCGGGCTCCACTGGAGTTTCTCGGAAACACGGGCGCTGCCGCTCTCGGTCCGCCGCGAATTCGTGGAGGCCCTGGAGCGGCAGCTCGCTTTTGAGCGTGAAGAACTGGAGCGCAGGCGCACATGAACGGAGATCTTGGACTCGGCATCATCGTTTCGATGAAGGACGCGTTCTCGCAGAACGCGGGCCGGGTCCAGTCGTCCATGCAGTCGCTGGACGCGACGGTGGCCGCCTCCAGCGAGCGCATGACGCGCAATCTCGACCGAATCCAGAAAGGCACCATGATGATCGGCGCGGGCTTGGCGCTCATGGCCGTGCCTGTCGGACTCGTGGCCTCCACCGCCGCGACCCAGAAAGCCCTGGGCGAGATGGCATCGCTCGGCACCAAGGACCTTCGCGCTCTCGAGGACGCCGCCGAGAGCTTCACCAACACCTGGGCCGGGTACAGCAAGGGCGAGTTCATCAGCGCGGCCTACGACGTAAAGTCGGCGCTCGCCGGCTTGAGCGACGAAGCCGTGGGCACATTCTCCGCCATGGCCGCGCTCACCGCCAAAGCCACCAAGGCCAGCATCCAGGAGATGGTCGGCACTTTCACCACCGGGTACGGCATCTTCAAGCCGATCATGGCGGACATGACCGACATGGAGTGGGCCAAGGCCTTCTCCGGGGCCATGGCCCAGACCGTGGCGTCGTTCAAGACCACAGGGGCGCAGATGGCGGAAGCCGTCAAAAACATCGGCGCGGTGGCAGCCTCCTCCAACATTCCGCTGCAGGAACAACTCGCCATTCTCGGACAACTGCAGACCACCATGCCCGGTTCGGAAGCCGGAACGCTTTACAAGGCTTTCATCATGAAGGCGGCGGAAGCCGGTGAGCAGTTGGGGCTGTCCTTCGTGGATTCCACGGGGAGACTCAAGGGGGTCATCCCCATTCTCCAGGAGATCAAATCGCGCTTCCCGGACCTGTCCCAGGCCGCCGCCCAGGTGCAGATCAAGAAGGCGTTCGGCTCCGATGAGGCGGTGAAGTTCCTGCTCCAGATGTCCCAGGGGATGGAGTCCCTGGAGGGCAACATCAGCTCCATCGAACACGCGATGAAGAGCGGCACCGCCGTCACCGAAGAAATGGCGCGGGCCATGAACATGGACATCGGCAGTCAGTTCCAGCTCCTACGCCAGCAGGTCGGAAACCTCGCTGAAATCCTCGGCCGCACGCTCCTGCCCGTGGTCACGCCGATCATCCAGGGGATATCGAAGGCTGTCCTGTTTTTCCAGAAGCTCGCACGTTCGATGCCGGGGTTGACCAGGGTCCTCCTGACCTTGTCCATGGCCCTGGGTGCCGTGCTGGTCGTTGTCGGGGGAGTGATCGCTGCGGCCGGGACCATCGGCCTGATGCTCCCCGCCATCAAGGCGGGGCTTGCCGCCATGGGCGCGGCAATCGCCGGTGTGGGAAGCACGTTCGCCGCATATTTCTTTCCAGTGGTCGCGATCATCGGCGGTGTGGTGCTCGCCGTCTATCTCCTCAAACGAGCTTGGGAGACCAACTTCGCCGGCATCAGGGACACCATCCTCGGCGCGTGGGAAAAGGTGCAACTCGTATTCCAGGGAATCCGGGCGCTGACCACCTCGCTCTCCGGCGGAGCCGGGACCATGTCAGCCAACCTGGCGCAGAAGCTCGAACAGGCCGGACTGATGGGACTGGTGGTCACGGTCTTTCGCATCTACTACCGGGTGCGCCAGTTTCTGACCGGCTTGTGGCAGGCCTTCTCCGATGCGTTCGGAAAGATCAGGGCGATTCTCGAACCCGCAGTCCGTGCGCTCATGCAGGCTTACGGCACACTGTACAAAGCGATCTTCTCGGTCCTTGAAATCTTCGGCTTGGCGGCCTCTTCCGCTGATGCCTCCTCCTACCGGAGTCTCGGCGAGACCCTCGGCACGGTGCTCGGTGTGATCGCCAAGGTCGGAGCCTATCTCCTTAAGTTCGTCATCTACAACATGGTGGCCGTCATCACGGTGGTCGCTTGGGTCGTGCGCGCGGTCGTTTGGCTCGGCAAGACCATTGTCACCGCTTTCATCGAGGCGGGGAAGTTCATCTACAAGTTCTTTCTGCCGGTCCGGCTTTTGGTCGAGGCACTCCGCGCCGCGGCCCGGGTGGTTTACACGGTCTGGCGGGTGCTCACCGGCGACCTCTCCGTGCTCGACGGGCTCAAGGCCATCGGTGGAGCGGTCTTTGATTTCCTGGCAACGCCGTTCCGCTGGGCCCGGGACGTGATCGTCGGCGTCTGGGATTTCATCAAGGGACTCTTTTCCGCCGTCGGAAGTTTTTTCGTTTCAGCGGCATCGGCTTTGGCGGCAGCCTTCATGAACCTGCCTCTGGTCCGGACGCTGGCCGATGTCTTCGGCGCGGTCCGGGGATTCCTTTCCGGCGACACGACTTTCTTCGAGGCGGGCAAAGCAATCCTCGTGGCCGTCGGCAACGGCATCTGGTCGGCGGTCACCTATCCGTTCGAGAGGCTCAAGAAAGCTCTCGGGTGGCTCCGCAGTCTCCTGCCGTTTTCCGATGCGGAAACCGGTCCGTTGTCGGACCTCACCGGCTCGGGAGCGGCCATCCTCAAAACACTGGCCAAGGGAATGCTCGGCGTCCTCTCCCTGCCGGGCAAGGTGCTGGGTCTGGCGCTGCAAGGAATGCTGGGCGCGGTCCGTTGGGTATGGGACGGCTTGAAAAGCATGGGAGGCGGCATCCTCTCCGCGATCACCTGGCCGTTCAGAAAAGGAGCGGAGGCCGCGTCCGCCGTCTGGCGTACTGTCAGCACTGCGGCATCGAACGCTTGGAACGGGCTCACGGCGCTCGGTCGTGGAGCTGCTGGCGTGTTGGCCGCGCCCTTCAGTTGGATGTTGTCTACGGCCGGGACTGCCTGGAACGGCATCGAGCACGCGGCGTCAAGACTCTGGACCGACATCGGCAACGTCGGGCGCACAGCCTGGTCGCTCGTCAGCACGCCCTTTTCGTGGATCGCCGGTTCCGCGGGAGCGGCCTGGGACCGGGTTCAAACCTCTGTCGGCGCGGCCTGGGATGGAATCGCCAACCTTCTGCAGGGTGGATGGAACCGGATCGGTTCGCTGTTCCAATCGTCCTGGTCGTTCCTTTCCGCGTCCTTCGACTGGATCGCCGGGAGCGCTGCCTCCGCCTGGAGCCGGATCACCGGAACGGCGTCGACGGCATGGGACACCCTCAAGACCATGGCGCAGAGCGCCTGGGAGTGGATCAAAGCCCCGTTCGAGGGGTTGGCGTCGGTCGCATCGTCCGCATGGGAACAAATTAGGACCACCGCATCGAGCGCCTTCGGGTCTCTGGCGTCCAGCGTGTCCTCGTTGGCGGGCTCGGCGTTCGAGAGCGGCAGGGCGTTCATGACCGCGGTGGGCGACGGCATCAAGTCCGCCGTGAGCGCGCCGTACCAAGCCGCCAAGTCGGCCCTTTCGTTCGTGCGGAATCTGCTGCCTTTCTCCGATGCCAAGGAAGGCCCGCTCGCGGACTTGACCCGAAGCGGTGCGGCGCTGATCCAGACCCTGGCCGGAGGCATCACCAAGGCGGCGTCCGCACCCGCCGAGGCCATGACCCGCGCATTCGGGTTCATGACCGGGCTGACCGGCAAGATCGCCGCTCCGGCAATGTTGGCGGGAGCCCTGGCGCTCACACCGGTCATGGCGGGAGAAGCTCCGACGCTTGCCTCTTCCTTGGAAAGTACCGGAGCGGCGGTTCCGATGGAGCGACCGGCCGCTTCTCTTCCCACCGGCCAGGCCCGTCTACTCGGTGAGACCAAAGGAGCGCTCGGTCAGGAGTCCGGCCCGCCCGGCATGCCTTCGGGAGAGACGCTTCGCCCGGTGCTCGAATCCTTGCTGGCGAAACTGGAGCAACTCGGCGAGCGGCCCATTGAGGTGTCGGTGACCACGCTGCTCGACGGACGGCAGGTGGCCCGTTCCGTGTACCGGGACCTGCGCGAGCGCAAGATCAAGAACTACGAAACGCTGTGAGGAACGCATGAAACGGGTATTCATTTGCAGCCGGTACGCCGGGGATGTTCTCCGGAACACGGCGACCGCCAAGAGGCTCTGCCGGAAAGCGGTGGAGCGCGGTTGCGCGCCTTTCGCGCCGCACCTTCTCTACACGCGCTTCCTGGATGACGGGAAGACCTCCGAACGCGAGGCAGGCATCGCCTGCGGCCTGACGTTCATGGAGTTCTGCGACGAGGTCTGGGTGTTCACCGGCGAAGGCCTTTCCGACGGCATGCGCCGGGAAGTCGATCATGCCCGGCGTCTGGGCAAGCCAGTGGTCGATCTGGAGGTGCTGTAGCCGTGGCCTGGGACCAAAAAGAGATCACCGCGTATCTGGTGGACGTGGACACGGGCGACTACCTCGATTTCCAGTACAACCCGAACGACATCGTCGACGAGAAGAGCACGGCCTACGCGGCCATCAAGATTCCGGGCATGAGCCATCCCCGCTACCAGTACGTGGCCGGCGAACCGCGCAAGATCGGATTCAAACTGGTCTTCTTCAAGGGGGCGGTAAAGGAGTCGGTGGACTGGCTGCGCTCCCTGCTCTATCCCGAACACGCCGGAACCATGCTCAAGAACGCTCCGCACCGGGTGCTTTTCATGTTCGGAGACCTCTACCCGGGCGTGCTCTGCGTCGTCCGGCAGGTAAAGGTCAGGTTCTTCCACATGTTCGACCGGGACAACCTGCTGCCCCAGCACGCCGAAGTGGACGTGATGCTCGAGGAGTACATCGACCAGTCCGTGGACTATTCGGAGGTGCGCGGATGATCGGACGTCGATCCAGATACGCGGCATCCATTCTCTACACGTCGGGAGACGGAGATTTCCTGGGCACACGTCTTCCGACCGCAGGCAAGCCACGCCACGACGACCGGTTTCACACGGTGATCGAGGGGGACCGGGTCGATTTGCTGGCCCATCGCTATCTGGGACAGGCCGATCTCTGGTGGATCATCTGCGACTACAACGACATTTTCTTTCCCATGGAGCTGACGCCGGGGACCATCCTGCGCATCCCCTCGGCGGAACACGTCAGCATGCGGCTTCTGGACTGAGTCCCCGGACTCATCCATCCATCCCGACACCTCGCGCCGCGCGCCGGTAAGTATCCGGTGGAACCCGTCCTTCGGGCGGGCCGACTGGAGACCGGCGCATGGATATCGACACCTTCAAACCGACCTTTCTGATCCAGATCGAGGGGCAGACCCTCTCGGCGGATATCACGCAGGAGATCACCTCGTTCGTCTTCGAGGACAACGAGGAGGAACTCGACGTGTTGGAGCTCGCGGTCACCGACCGGAACCTCCAGTTCGTCGACGATCCCCTGTTCCAGGAAGGCAACGAGATCGTCGCCCGTTTCGGGTACGTCGGCAACCTCTCACCGCGCAAGAAGGCAGTCATCAAGGACATCGACTACGACTTCCCGGAGGACGGCGACCCGACGATCCGCATCAAAGCCTACGACAAAGGCTTCAAGCTGGCCGGGAAGGAAAATCAGAAGGTCTGGCAGAAACCCGCACCCGGCATCCTCTATTCCGAGATCGCCGAAGAGATCGCAGGGACCAACGGCCTTACTCCGGTGGTCACGCCCACGAAAGCCCGCCATCTGCGCGTGGCCCAGAGCAACGTTTCCGACGCCCAGTTCCTCAAGGAGCTGGCCGGAAAGGCGCGCGACAAGGACGGCGACGGCGTCACCGGATACGTCTTCTACATCCAGGACGACGAGCTGCATTTCCATCCCCGCGATCTGGACAAGAAGCCCGCCGCGATCCTCGAGTATTTCACCGACCGCAAGGGCGTTCTGCGTTCCTTTCGCCCCTCGACGCAATCACAGGGGGCCAAGGGCGCGGGCGTCGAGACCAAAGCCGTGGGCGTGGACCCGCGCAAGAAGGAGCCGGTCGAGCACAAGGCAAACAACGAGACCACCCCGGAGCGGACGTCCCTCGGTAAGCGGACCTACCTGGTGGACGGGAATACCGGCGAGGGGGCGTTCAAGGAGCAGGAGTCCGGGCAGGTGGTCCCCACCTTTGACCGTTCCGAGGGCTTTCACGAGGAGCCCCGGCAGGAACCGGCACAGGACCTTTCCGAGGGGAAATTCCGCGAGGCCGAGCTCCGCCAGGTGGAAGCCGACGCGGTGACCATCGGCATCCCCGCGCTGCGCGCCAAGCAGAACGTGGAGGTCAAGGGGGTGGGCCGAAAATTCTCGGGCGTCTACTACTGCCATTCGGTCCGCCACGCTTTCGGCGATGGCGGATATCACTGCGAACTGAAACTCAAGAAAAACGCCCTGGGCAAAGGGGCCGGCGACAAGTCGGACGAGGCCAAGGGCAAGCAGAACGACCAGGAAGCGCCGACCACGCCGAAGGAAGAGCCACCGCCGATGGTAACCATCGACGCGGACAGCGGGCGGAGGCTTTAAGGAGGGAAAGCGCATGGGAGATTTGAGCCGGAATTTCTCGAGGAGCGAGTTCGCCTGCCGGTGCTGCGGCAGGGCCGAGATCGATCCACGCCTGGTGGATGCGCTCCAGCAGCTCCGCGATCTTGCGGACGCGCCCGTCCGCATCACCAGCGGCTACCGCTGCCCCGAGCACAACCGGGCGGTGGGCGGCGCGAAACAGAGTCGACATCTGCTCGGACACGCCGCGGACATCGGGATCAAGGGCTTGTCCGTCGCCGGGATGTACGAACTCGCCGAACGGGTGGCGGCTTTCCGCGAGGGCGGGATCGGCGTCTACCCGGAGCAGGGATTCATCCACGTCGACATCCGCGAGGGACGGACCCGTTGGGGCCATCTCGGCGGGAAATACGTGTCGTTCGAAGAAGCCATGAAAACCAACGGAGGTGACCGCAATGCAGCAGTTTGAACAGATTCTGACCTTCATCCTGAACCACAAGGAACTCATCGCGACCCTGATCGTGACCCTGCTCACCGTCATCAAGCTCACCGCCTGGGGCCAGGCCAAAGCCGCCGCACTGGAAGCGGTGATCGGCGTCATCGAGCGGGTCGGCGCGAAAGAGGTCAAGACCGGCGTCGCCGGCCAGGAACTCAAGCTCGACACCGCGGCGCAGGACGCCCTGCGTCATGCCGTGGCCAAAGTCGATCCGAAGAAGACGCCGGACGGAACGGTCACCCGCATCGTGCGCGAGGTGCTGCGGGGCGTTCTGCCGCTGAAATAATCCGGGGGACGAACCGTGATCGAGACACAAGACCGTCAGCACGAGGAACGCTACAAGAATCGCTGGTACGGAAAGTACCGTGCCTTCTTGCGGGACAACAACGATCCGGAGCGGCTCGGCCGCTGCCGGCTCGAAATTCCGGCTGTGCTCGGCACCGGCAAGGAGAACTGGTCGGATTGGGCGTGGCCGTGCTTTGCCTACGGCGGCAACGAAAACATCGGCGTGTTTCTCGTCCCCGAGGAAGGCGCGTCCGTCTGGGCCGAGTTCGAGGGCGGAAACGTCCAATACCCGATCTGGTCCGGCGTCTGGCTGGCCAAGAGCAACCCCGGCGAGCAACCGGAGGAATCGAAGCGCCTGTGTTCCGATCCGACCTGCCAGGACTGCGAGGACAAGCTCGAGCACAAACCCGACCGGCGGGACGACCTGGAGCACAAGAAACACCACGGCCACCCGCCGTACTACTGTCCGCGCCGCAAGGTGCTGCTCAAGACCGAGACCGGCCACACCATCGTTCTCGACGACCGGGACGAGGAGGAATTCCTCAAGGTCATCGACAGGGCCGGACAGATTCTTCACATGGAATGCCGCGTGAAGCGCGACGTTCAGACCGGCAACGCGCGCCGCCGGGGAACCAAGGACGCCGAGCAGGGCGACCAGCTCGACATCGACTCGGATATCAAGGACCAGAAGGCCCGCATCGAGATCACCGATCTGTGCCGCCAGTTCGTGCGCTGGGAGGCGTGGAAGGACAAGGAGAAGATCCATATCCAGTCCTGCGACAAGTCCCGCGCCCGCTGGCAGAAGATTCTCATCGACACCACCAAGGGCAAAGAGAAGGTGCACATCTGGGGTCTCTGCGGCACGCAGGAAATACTCATCGATTCCACCGCCGGGACCGAGATGATCCGCCTCACGGACAAAGCCGGCCAGGTCGTCGTGATGAACGCGGCTGCCGGCCGGGAACGCATTCAAGCCACTGATAAATCCGGAAGCGTGATCTTCATGGACGCCGTCATGGGGAACATCGTCATCCGCTCGACGAACAAGGTGTTGATCAACCCTTAGAGGAAGAATCTATGCATCCATCCGTTTCAATAGTCATCCGCGGATATAACCGCGAGCGCTACATCGGCAGAGCCATCGAAAGCGTTCTTGCCCAAACCTACGAAGATTTCGACCTCCTCGTTTGGGACGATGGCTCAAGTGATAGGACTGCGAAAGTGGCCATCGAATGCGCCAAAAAGGACAGCCGGGTCCGCCTCGCTGCCTATGACCACAGAGGAGCCGTCAAGTCTTTGAAGTCCGCCTTGGCGGATACCTTCGGACCATACCTGTGCTGGGTGGACAGCGACGATATGCTCGCTCCAACGGCTTTGGAAGAAACCGTCGCGGCCTTAGATGGTAACCCGTCGGTCGGAATGGTTTATACGGACTACCAGGTCATCGACACATCCGACCAGGTCAAGAGTTACGGCAGGCGCTGCCGAATTCCATATTCCAAAGATCGACTGCTTCTCGATTTCATGACCTTCCATTTTCGCCTCATCCGACGCTCGGCTTTCGAGCAGGCAGGCGGCATCGACGACGAATTCAGATGCGCCGAGGATTACGACCTTTGCTTGCGCCTATCGGAAATCACAGAGATCCGTCGCATCCAAAAACCTCTTTACCATTATCGTATCCATCCTAAATCCGTTTCCCAAGAGATGAGATTGGAGCAGGTCCACTGGTCTCGGGAGGCCATTTCAAGGGCTTTGAAACGTCGTGGCCTGTCCGAGCGCTTCGAAGTCGATCTTCAGATTCACGAGCGATTCTCATTGAAAAGGAGAAACCCCGATGGATGAACGTGAACTCGGCCACACACCGTGTAATTGGGAGCAAAGTGAACATCTCCTGGCGCGCACCTTTGAATCCTGGCGGGCTGAGTTCCGCACCATCCTCGAAGACCACCGGCGGGAAATCCAGGCGCGCCTTGAGAAGATTGAACGCGAGATCGAGAAAAAGTCGGACAAGGAGAACGTGGACCTTCTGGTGCGCAGCATCCAGGACGACCTGCGCCGTCATACCGATGACATCAAGAACCTGCAATCGGGCATGAACGAGAAGATGGGCGTCGAGACGATGTGGAAGGTGGTTGGGCTTGTGCTGACCGTCGGCGGTGTCGTGGGCGGCATTGTCGGCTTTCTGATCCACCTCCTGACGGGGAAATGACCATGGCGAGACCCCAGGCGAGACTCTGCGATATCTCCAGCCACGGCGGAGTGATCATCACCGGGGCGCTTCGCACGGTCGTCAACGGAAGACCGGCGGCGCGCCTGGGCGACCTACACGTCTGCCCGATACCAGGGCACGGCGTGACCCCCATCGTGACAGGCAGTTTCGACACCGCGACCGAAGGGCTGCCCAACGCCCGCATCGGCGACATCACGGCCTGTGGAGCGATCATCGTGACCGGCAGCCTGAACACCGACGACAATTGAGGAGCGAGGAATGGATTTCCGTTACTGGGATGTATTTCCAAAATCGATCCGGGTCACCCGCAGTTGGTGGTCCATGTCGATCCCCCTTTCGATCCGTGGAAACCCCCAGGGCGAATTGCAGTACGAATCCGTCAATTCGGACATTGCCTGGGTCGACTGGGAAGGACGAGTGCAACTCGGCTGGAGTGTCGGAGCGACGGTCATCATGGTCTACGATTCTCCAGCGCGGGACAGTGTCCGCTACATCCAGGTCGAAGTGGTCGAGGAAAGCGGAGGCGGATATGGCATTCCATCATAGGAGATATTCGTCATGGAGAGGTTAGACGAAGAGGGTTTTGGATACGGGTACGGATATGGCTACGGAGAGGAAGGCGGGCCGATCATCGAGCAGACCAGTTCGTCGCCGTCCCATTACGAGATCATGGCGTTGGTCCGCTTGCTCGCCGACGGGCTCGGCGTGACGGACGGTGAAGGCGAGGAGCCCTATCTTCGGCAGATTCGAGACAGCTTGGCCGAGATCAAAGGCATCCTGCAGCAGAGTCACGACGCATCCGAAGCCCTGCGGGCGGAAGCTCAAACGGTACTGGAGGCGCACGCCGAGAGCGCGCAGCAATACATGCAGGTCGTGGATCAACCCACGCCGCCGGACTTTGACCCCTTTGTCGCCATGCCGGCCGGCACCGCCGTGAGAGATCTTCCCGACGGAGGACGCATCTTCACCCTCGCCGACGGCGTCATGGTTCGGGTGGGACCGGACGGAAGACTGACGGCCATCGGCATGGATGGATCTGTGAGCCTTCTCGAACCCGCGCGCGGCGGCGTGGTGACGCTTCCCGACGGACGGGAGCTTGTGCTCAAGCCCGAGGCGGTGCGTGTGACCCACGAGGCTGCCGGGATCAAAGGGCTTCCCCTGGACATCGATCCGATACAGACCGCGCAAGGGCGCTACCGCATCGAGCTGCCCGGCGGATACCGGATGGATGTCTTCCAACTTGAGCGCACAGCCATGATCGGCAATCCCGCGGGCACCTCTGTGGTGCTCGGCATTTCCCGCATCGAAGGCGTGGGAGAGGATGTCGAGGTTCGTCTGGTACCCGGCGGGGCTAAAGGTTTCGCAGCCGTGGAAAGCGGTCACAAGGGCGTCATCGAGGCCGACGGCACGATCCATGTCGCCATGGCGAACGGCTTGGACTTGGTCATTCATTTCCCGGACGACGAGGGCTCCAATGGAGACCCAGGTTCGGATAGCCCGCCCGGCTGCATCTGCGAGGAGCGTGACTGATGGCCTTGGACTTCCTCGGACGCGGTTTGAAGTTCCCCTTCCGCTTTCAGCGGCGGTCCGGAGGCGCACAGGTCTCCTCGGCCACCTCCACCGAACACGAACACATCCACGAGAGCATCATCCAGATTCTCGGCACCCGGCCGGGTGAACGCTTCATGCGCCCGGAATTCGGATCGAGGCTCAAGGACCTGGTGTTCGAACCGAACGACGAGGTGCTGAAGGGCTTGATCCGCCATTACGTGATCGACGCCGTGAAGCGCTGGGAGAAACGGGTCGTCATCACCGGCGTGTCCTTCGACGATTCCCCCTCCAATAAGGACAGCAACCTTCTTCCGGTCAGCATCGCCTATCGCGTCATCCAAAGCCAGGTGGAAGGCAACCTGGTCTATCCCTTCTACCGCGAACCGCGCCAATCCGCTCCGCCCCGACAGTTCCGCGCCGTCGCCGGTAAGTAACAAGCGGGTCCTCGTCCGGCTCGTCCGGCTCGTCCGGTGGAACCACTTGTGACCGAACCTCTACGGATGAACGGAAATGGGCAGAGCGAGCATCGCTTACACGAACAAGGACTACGACTCCCTGCGCCGGGAACTGCTGGCGCGGGTGCCGCAGCTCACCGACCGCTGGACGGACTTTAACGCATCCGACCTCGGCGTGGTGTTGCTGGAACTCTTCTGCGGCATCGGCGACATGCTGGCCTACTATCTCGACGCCCAGGCGGCCGAAGCCTTTCTGCCCACCGCTCGCCAGCGGCAGAACGTCATCAACCTCTGTAAGCTCATCAGCTACCGGCTCGACGGGCCGGTGGCCGCAACCACCGCCTTGCGTTTCTCCCTGGCCGCGCCCCTCAATGCGGACCTGGTGATCCCAGCAGGAACGACGTGCAGGGCCCGTCTGGAAAAAAACGACATCGTGTTCGAGACGGCCGAAGACGCGACGATCCCTCGGAGCCGGACGAGCGTCGATGCGGGCGCGCGCCAGGGAAAACGCAAGAACGAGAATTTCGCGACCCACGGGGAAACAGGCGATTCGATCATCCTGGGCGGAAAGGAAATCGCCCACGGTTCGATCCGTGTGTGGGTACAGGACCAGGAATGGACCGAGGTATCCCACTTCCAGGAAAGCGGCTCCGACTCGCGCCACTTCATGGCCGAGACCGATGCGCTTGACATCGCTCGGATCGTCTTCGGCGACGGATTGCGCGGAGCGGTTCCCGACACCGGCGCGGAAATCCGCGTCGAGTACCTCGAAACTCTCGGAGCTGAAGGCAACTTGGGTCCCAACCTCGTCACCGAGCTTCTCAGCCCCATCTACCTCGACGGCGGTCTGGTTCCCCTTGCGGTAACCAACCCGGTCCCCGCGACCGGCGGAGCGGACCGCGAAACGTTGGAACACGCCCGCCGCCAGGCCCCGGCCGAGGTCCGCTCGCTCTGGAAGGCGGTCACCAAGGAGGATTACCTGGCACTGGCCGAAGGGTTTCCCGGCGTGGCCAAAGCCCAGGTACTCGACGTCAACGATTGCATGAACATCCGCTACTACCAGGTCAACCTGGCTGTGGCCCCGGACGGCGGCGGTCCGCCGTCAACACTTCTGAAACAGGACCTCGCCGAACACCTGGAATCGCGCAAGGTCATCACCGTCGAGATCAACCTCTTCGATCCCGTCTATCGGCCGGTCTCCATTGACGCGGAGGTGTTCGCCTATGCCGGCGAGGACCTCGACCTGGTCCGAAGCCGCGTCGAACAGACCTTGGCGGACTTTTTCGCCTTCGACCGCATGAACTTCGGTGCGCCGGTCCATTTCTCGGATCTGGTAGCGCTTCTGGACGGCGTGCGGGGCGTAAGCCATGTGCGCATGTACACGCCGACTCAGGACGTCGACATCCGCGCCGGTCAGATCGCGGCGCTCGGTCAGGTCAATCTCGAAGTGCGGAGGGCGTCCTGATGTCCTCCTACTTCGAAAAGAAACTCATCGACCTACTTCCGCCTCTCTACCGCGAACGGGATGAGTCCGGCGATCTGGATGCCTTTCTCAAGGTCCCGGCCGCGAGCCTGGACGAACTTAAGGTACTCGCCGAGCGTTTCCCCGAGATCTTCGACGTCGGGCGTTGCGAGGAGAGGTTCCTGCCGTTTCTCGGCGAGATCGTCGGCCACCGCTTCGATCCCACCGTAAACGCGTCGGCCCAGCGGCGTCTCATACGCGAGGCCATAGAGATTTACCGGCGCAAGAGCACCATCCCCGCCATCGGCCGCTCGCTCGTTGACATTGGGTGGGAAGGGCGCATCGAGGAGACTTTCCATAAGGCGCTGCGCCTGAACCGCCGTTCGGTTGTCGGGCGGGCCAAACTGCCGGGACTGATCTACAGCCTGGGCGTCTACCGCATCGACAGCGACAGCCTCGTCCAGGGAGTCCGGGAGGCGCTGCCCTTCCATCATCCCGCGGGGACGCGGGTCTTCTTCCTGCAGTGGCTCTACACGCTCCTTTCCATGGAGTCGGATTTCGAGGCGATCATCAAAAAGGTCGTCGAGCGGGTGTGCCTCGGGCATCTGCACGAAACGTTCGTGGTCAACCACAACGCGCTGAACACGGATTACCACCTCACCCGCAAGAACAAGACCTGGGGTTGGTGGCGGATCACCGACGGCACCACGCTCATGCAGGACATCGAGCGAGCCGCGGTGTGCGTCTCCCGCTGGCATGGCCGCTCGCCCCGGTTCCGTCTGAACACCGGCAACCTGAACGCCGAACGTCTGCCGAACCTATGGATCAGTGAACGGCGTGCGGCGTTTTGCTGCGAGATCGAAACCAAGCCCGTAGTGGAACCGGGTGTCTCGTTCATCCGTCTGGCGGGCCAAGATTTGAACCGCTCCCGTCTGAACCGCTCCGCTCAGTCTTGCCGGGTCAAGTTCCGGCAGAAAGATCTGCTCTCGGAAGCCGTCCAGGATGCGCCCGATCTCGCTGGAGACCGCCGCACGCACCGGTACGGGAAGCGGTCGCGGCTCTCCCATTGGTTCCGCGTCGGGCATTCGAGGCTCGGAAGGGACGACAAGGTCTCCGGCGCGGCCGTGGGCAGTCACCTCTTCATCACCGCTTACGCCGATGCTCAGTGGTCGGAGGTATCCGGCGCATGGGACGTCGTCGACCGCTGGCGCGCCCGCAGGCCCGGCTTCTCCCTGAACAACAAGGCGCTCAACCTCGCCGAACTGACCGACGCCTATGTGACTGAGGCCCGCGCATCCTTCGAGATGGACGTGGACACGGGCATTCCGGGCCGAAGACGCGTGGAGACGCTCCTGCTCAACCGCCGCAGGCTGAATCACACAGGTTTGCTGTTGTCGGTGGACAGGACCCGGCCCATGCGGCTCGGCTCGATGCCGCTCAACGGGTCGGGCTTCCGCAAGTCGAAGCCGTGCCTCCGCTGGCGCTACCGGCAGCGGGACGATCACGCCCAGGCGACAGCCGGTTTCGAGGCGGCGGCGAATCAATACACGGTCACCCAATGGCCGGCGGCATAGGAGAGATCGATGGCGATACACCTGTATGAAGACTTCACATTGACCCAGCGGGTGTCCGAAGGGGACCTCGCGAATCCCGATGACGACACCTACAACGGCACGGACGGGGAAACGAAAGACAAGGAGCTGTTCGTGGCCAACGAACAGACGATCCTCGCCGCGGCCCTGGCATCGGGGGCGACCTCCCTGCAACTCTCGGCACCGCGCTTCACCGACGGTGAAATCATCATCGTCGACGACGAACAGATGCGCATCCTGAGCGGCGGCGGGACGACCGTCCTTGCCATGGAACGCGGCTACGGCGGCACAACCCCGGCCGCTCACGATCCGGGTGCCGTGGTCTATTCCGGCTACGACTATACCGGGCTGGTGATCGAACCGGTGGATGTTGCCGGCGGCGACGAGTCGGAATGGTACGCATTGGCCCTGACGCAGGCGGGACTCGACACCGCCGTCGGAGGCGCGCCGCTCAACCTGGGCGACAAGGCGCACGACGAGACCCTCTCGTTCTGGCGTCGCTGCACGGTGCCACCCGGAACGCCGGTGCAAAACAAGACCGACCTCAAACTCCGGCTCACCGGCACGGAAAATCCGATCCTGTAGGAGGAACGCATGGCCTATCACAATGTATCCGGGACCGCTTCGAACACGACCGACTTCCTCGTCCGCCTGAAAGACTTCCTGGTGGGAACGGTTGGATGGTCGCTTCATGACGACAGGTCGGGCGACGCCGAGCCCAGCTACGTGCTGGCGTCCACGGGAGAGAGCGGAGCCGAGGACATCTTCCTCCGGTTCGTCAACGATACGGCGGCCGACCGCATTGCAGTCCGGGCCTATTTATATTGGGATGCGGTGACGCACGCGGGCGTGAAAGAGGCGTTTCAAACCAGCTACACATACATCAAGACCGTGGACGCTTCGGCTTTCTTGTATTGGATTTACGCCGACAAGGATCATGTCTTCATCGTCACCAAGATCGTCGCCACTTACTACGGGCAGTACAGCGGTCTGATCAAACGCTTCTGGTCGGGGGCGGCGGCGGTCACCCAGGCGGCGGCCGGACCCGGCGCGGATATCACTGTGCAGGTCAACGACGCCACCCTTTTTACGGTCGGCTTGAGCTACATCATAAAAGACGACGCCGGGATCGAGCGCGCCCAGGTATCCGCCGTCGACACGGTTTCCACCCCCAATACGGTCACTCTGGCGAGCCTCGTAAGCGCCTACACGGCGGGAGCCAAGATCGGCGAAGACCCACAGCCGGTCGTAGTCGGCCACTACCAGTCCCCGGGCAGTATTTACGCCATCAACAAATTCGACGGGTGGGCGAGCGCGGCCGGACAGGCCGGATCGTGTGCCGCGGCCCACGGCAATTTCCACACCGCCGCCAATCCCGACCAACGATACGGACTGGTCACCATGTTCCCCTGGCTCGTCGCGCACACAACCGCGGCTTACAAGGAACTGCGCGGCGAGTTGATCGAGGTCTATGCCATCGGCAGCGGTGCGGCCGACTCGGAGGACGTGCTCACGTTAAACGGTGCCTCCTACAAGATCTTCAACCTGTCCGGTCCGGGATGGTGCGCAGTGAAGGAGTGATCCAATGGCGGTTAAGCAAGGCACCAAGAAGGAGATTGCGGCAAACGCCGGACGCCTCACCTCGATGTTCCGGGTGGTCCGGAACGTCGGTAAGGCGAACAGGATCAACGGGAGGCTGAGACGTGGCAATCCGTAGCGGAAACACTCTCTCCGTCCGGCCCTTCGCAGTGTCCGTGGTTCCGATGAACCGCGCCCAAATGCCGGCCTTCCCGGCTGTCGTTTTCGAGGCCGTCGGAGCGGCGTCCGAGACGCGGACAATCCGCCGCGACACGGCCGCGGCCATGAGGATCACGGCTGAAGTAGACGCCCCCGCCGACATCCAGGCCGTGATCGTGCGTCCGGTTCTGCGGAGCTTCGATCTGCGGGGATGGGTGGTCCGTTTCCCGACGGTCCTTTCCGACGCAGCCGTCCGGATTCACCGGTCGGTCGAGCTACGGAGCGATACCCATTCCGCGGTGTTCGCCGAGATCGAGCGGACGGCGGATTCGAAACAACTTGTGGTGCGCGAGACATCCCGTCAAGCGGACGCGCGCCTGACCGTCTTCGCAGTGCTGATCCGCGAAGGCCACACCATCCAGACCTGAAGGAGGAATACGAATGTCACTTGGACTCATCGTCAAAACAGGCCGCATCCTCACCGCCCGGTTGCTCTTGGGCGATCCCATCGAGGGCATCACCCACTGCGCCATCGGCGACGGGGACGCCACGTTCACCGACCCGCTCAATCCGCCCGCCCCGGATATCGACCAGACGACGCTCAAAAACGAGCGGGCCCGCAAAAAGCACTACAAGCGGACCTTTCTCAAGGAGGACCCGGAAGGGACGCTCATCGTCAACGGCATCCATTACATCGAAACCGGCGAGGAGACCCAGACCATCGGCGTCTTTTTCCGCTTCGAGGAGAACGAGGCCAACGGCATCACCATCCGGGAATACGGCTTCTTCGGGGGCGACGCAACCTTCATCGCCGGACTCCAGTCCGATTATGCCGCGAACGGCGTTTATCACCCCGACACCAACCCGACCGGTGAGGTGCTCGATCCCGGCTATCTGTACGAAATGAAGAACATCCCCGATTTCAACAAGACCGCGGACACGCGCGTCGAGCTGGTCGGGGTCATCAAGATTTAGGAGGAAAGACCATGTCCATCTCACGCGATACGTTCGACCCGGCGAAGAACTACAAGCGGGTCCGCTACCACCAGGACCGGGACCTGCTCGACTCGGAGCTCAACGAGCAGCAGGACATCATCAACCAAGAGCGCAGGAAGCTCGCGGACATCCTCTTCAAGGAAGGGGCCATCGTCAGCGGCTTCGGCGTGACGGTCGCGGCCAACGTGCTCACCGTGGCCGAGGGGCTGGTCTACATCGACGGCTGTCTGGAGCGCGTGTCCGGCGCGGTGCTCACCTATGACCCGGCCAAGACGAGCGGCGCGGATTACGTCTATGTCGAGCTGCTCAAGTACAACTACGGCTACAACCAGGACGCCGTGCTCATCAACCCCGCGACGGGCGAACCCACCGCCGAACGGGAGAAATGGGTTCTTTCTCTCAAGGATCACGACACGAGCGGCGAAGCCTTGCCCAACAACGTGACCCAGCGCAAGGTGGTCGCGGTCCACAAGTTCGACCGTGAGACCGGCGACGTAACCGCGACCGTCCGCGAGAAATCGAACCTCTATCTCCAGGACCTGCTCGGAACCTTGCCCGGAAGCCGCATCACCGTGGCGTCGATCACCGAGGATCAGCTCGCCTTCGCGGCCGCCGAGGGACTGAACTCGCTGCTCCAGAACCTGGCCGAGCGGACCTTCGACCAGGCCGGCAGCTACCTGGTCAAGGGGCTCGACAGCTTCATCGGCGACAACGACGGGGACAACGTCGAGGTGATCACCAACGCGGGCCGTGCTTACATCCAGGGCTTCCGACTGCAGAAGGATATGCCCACCACGACACTGGTGCCCAAATCCACGGCGGTCAAGTCGGTCCGCGGCGAGCAGAAGACCTACGTGGTCGGCACCCGGCGATATGCGCTCAACAACACGCCCCTGAAGGAAACCACGCAGGTGGAGGCCATCGTCGAGATCGTCTCCAACATCACCCGCGGGTCGGTGGGCGGCGGCGAGGACCTGCTCGTCCCCAACCCGGTGGTGGACATCCTCGAGGTGAGCCAGGGCGCGACGGTCTTCCAGGAAGGCGCGGACTGGCAGCAATCCGGCAACTACGTGGACTGGCTGGGTTCGGGCAACGAGCCCGCCATCGGGACCACGTACACCGTCCGCTGGACCTACACCAAGCAGATGATCGAGGGGACGGACTACGCGGACGGAGGCTGGTTCGGACGCTCGGGGCACCCGACGGCGGACGAGTATTTCTACCTGGTCACCGTTCAGAGCGCCACCGGTGAGACTCAATACGATTCCGCCAAAGTCGTGTCGCGCGATACCCTGACCGGGGAAATCAACCGCCTCTCCTGGCTGCCGGTCAGCGGGGCGACCGGGTATCGCATCTACCGCGGCACGCAGAACACGGTCCGCGCGGACTTCCAACGTCTCAAGGATGTCGCCGCGGGTGTGACCTCGTACATCGACGACGGCGTTGACGAAATCGTGGGCGGAAACCCGCCCGCTTCCAACACGAGCGGCCTGACCATGTCCCCCGCGCAGATCGAACCGGGCAACCTTTCGATCATCAACTTCGGCCGCACGAACATCGGCGATGAGCCGGTGGGCGGCTCCAACTGCAGCATCGATTACGACTACTACATCGGCCGCAAGGACATCATCTACGCCACCACCCGCGAGATCAAACGGCTGGAAGGCGCTCCGGCCGACTGGCCGAAGCTCCCCATCGTTCCGGAAGGTACGCTCGGACTGTGCAGCGTCGATTGTCCACCGAACTCGGTTGACTTGACGGTCTTCAATTTCGGGCTGACACGCATCACCATGGACCAGATCCACGAGATCATCAAGGACGTCGAGGACCTGAAGTACAACGACGCTCAGTTCCAGATGAACAACGAACTGCAGAACCGGGACGCCCAGACCAAGAAGGGCGTCTATTCCGATGACTTCTCGAACGACGCCCAGTCCGACATCTACCACAGCGAGTGGAGCGCCCGCATCGATGAGGTACGGCAGTTCGCCGCCCCGAACCGAGCGGCCACGCCGCAAGTGCTCGATGTTGACTCCGCCGGGAGCGACGCCATTTTCAAGGACAGCCTCGTTCTCCTGCCAGGCACGGAGCGCGTACTCATCGAGCAGATCGATTGGTCCGAAGACAAGAACATCAACCCTTACGCCGTGTTCGAGAAACCAGACGCCGCCGTGGAGGTAACGCCGAATATCGGTCGGCGCGGTCAGACAGGCGTGGCTGTGGTCGGTTCCAACTTCACCCCCGGCGCGACCGGGGTGACGGTGCGCTGCGACGGGAAGGTGGTGGCTTCAGGTCTCAGCGGCGACGCAGTGGGCAGAGTCATCGCCTCCTTCGTCATCCCCGACGATGTCCGCAACGGCAACCGCGTGGTCGAAATGACCGACGGCACCTTCTCGGCGCAAGCCAACCTTCAGGTCAACGATCCCCTGGTCATCACGCGCATCGAAAGGGTCGTGGTCAACCGCACCATCGTGCAGCGTCAGACCATCGTCCAGCAGGTGCCGCCGCGCATCATCCGCGTCCCCGTGGTGCGAACCGTATGGCGCTGGCGTTGGGTGACCCGCCGCCGGGACCCGCTTGCGCAGACTTTCAGCTTCGGGGAGAACCGGGTCATCTCCGCCGTTGGGCTTCACTTCACGCAGAAAGATGCTTCCATCCCCGTAACCATTCAGATCCGCGGCGTCACGACCGGGCTTCCCAACGAGGTCATCCTGGCCGAGAAGGTCATCGCCCCGAATGAGATCGCCCTCGGTTCAGAAACCAAGGTGGTCTTCGACGATCCCTTCTACGCGGAGACGAACACCAGCTACGCCGTCGTGCTGCTGACCAATAGCACCAATTACCGGGTGCGTATCGCCACGCTGGGCCGCCTGGGACAAAACGGGGTCATCACCCGGCAGACTTACACCGCCGGGGTGTTGCTGGAAAGCTCGAACGCCGAAACCTGGACGCCGCTCAACAGCTCCGATCTCACCATGCGAATCTACGGCTACGATTTCCAGCCCGAAGGCGAGGTCCGCTTCCAGCCCATCACCGGAGTGCAGTTCAGCGACCTGAACTTGGATGAGTATTCGTCCCTTCCGGAAGGCTGTGGCATCGTCTGGGAGTACTCCACCGACGGCGGCGTCATCTGGGACGCCATCGTGCCGGCGGAGGAGGAGCGGCTGCCCAACCTCGCGGCCCAGGTGCTTGTGAGGGCGATCCTCTCCTCCAACGTTCCCAACGACTCCCCTGTGCTGAACTACAAGGACGTCAACCTCATCGGTTATCTCAACGACCCGACGGGTGCGTATTTGAACCGTGAGAACGAACTCACCCAGGGTGTCTCCTCCACCAAGGTCTACACGCAGATGAACATCCCCAGCGGGACCACCATCGATTGGTTCGCCTCCAACGACGGCGGGTCAACCTGGGAACCGATGTCCATCCAGACGACGCGGGAGATCGACCAGGAATGGACCGAATACACGCTCACCAGGACCTTCACCGATCCGAGCGGAACCAAGGTCCGCTACAAGGCGGAGATGACCGGCAACAACCTAGTGTACCCGAGGATTCACACTCTCGGCGCGACGCTGAGCTGATCGGAGGGATGTCATGATTGTTCGCAGACAAGGCGGATTGACCGAGTTCATTCCGTCACCACAGGAAAAGCGCGACGGTGTGCTGCGGGACCACACCCTCGAACTGTTCGCCAACCTGGACGCGCGCATGCGGCGAATCGAGGAACGACACGGCATCTCCACGGACGCCACCGAGGCGTTCGCCGGACTCATGGCGCGCATCCGGCGGGAGGAACTCGAAGCCGGGCGGATCAACCGGGAACTGATGGACGCCGGATACCTACATGAAGACCTGTCCGCCGCGGCGGTTGCGGCGCAGGCCGGGAGGAACCAACTATGAGCATCACCATCAAGAGCAACACCGATACGATTCTGGAGCTGCCGGGGTTCACCGGAACCCTTGGACCGGGAAAGACCGCCGTCGTTCCTGCAATGACCCCGGACCTGATTCGCGCCGTGGACCTCGGCCTGCTGTTGGTCCCCTCCGGCGCGGAACCGCCCGAGGGGTTGCCGCCGGTCGTCTTCGATCACCGCTACCCGCACGTCCTGCCTCTTGCCGCCGGGCGCGCTTACTATGTCCGCATCCTTCGGGCCGCGGGCGGTTTCCACGACGGAACCCGGCCCCGAAACTTCGTCGCCTATTACGGAGACGGTGCGGGTTCGACTTGCGCCTTCTCAGACGACGGGCTTGCCTGGGACACGGAGAAGAAGGTAACCGGCATCGCGGCCAACGGCTATCACGTGGTCTGCGCGCTGGAGACCGCGAAGCGGCTGCGAATCCTCTACTGGAACCCGGACGTTCCGAACCAGCCCTACGCCATGGCCGGTCTGCGCACAGCGATCTCTGATCCGTCGGTCGACCCAGCCGCGTTCACGGGCGACACCCCGTGCGCCGGCGACCTGGTTACCGAGGGAAGCGTTCAGGTCTGGAACCGGGGCCATTACGGGCCGTCGTTCCTCTGGTACAACCCGCTGCCCACCTTGGTCGAAGAGAGACCTTTTACCTGGCGCTACGCCATGTATTTCATCGCTTCGACCGGCGGCAACGACAGCCTCGGTCTGGCCTGCTCCGACGATGCCGTCGAGTGGAAACTGATCGGAAACGGTCCGATCCTCTCAGGCTTGATCGACCCGCAGCCTTGGGAAGGCGCGAATGGCTACGTATCCGCCGCCCACGTGGAGCGGCTTCCGGACGGGAGATGGTGGATGCTCTATTCCGGGGGCACCGCGGGAAACGCCGGAATCGGCTACGCATGGTCCTGGGACCGTGTCCACTGGCGCAAGGCCGAGATCAACCCCGTGTTCAAAAACGGCAGCGGTCCGTTCCTCGAGCGATGCTATACGCCGAGCCTGGTTCAAGACGCTGACGGCTCGCTGCTCCTTTACCGAGCGGCCAAGGACGCCACAGATTACCGGACCTTCGTTTCCCGTCTGCGGGCATCGGCCCTCGGATGGCGCGACCTGCTTGGACCTGACCGGCTCGGTCAGGGGCTCACTTCGCGGGAAGCTGTCCGGCGTGGCATCGGCACCCAGGCCGAGCGCGACGCCGCCATCCCCGCCCCGTCCATGGGAGACGAGTGGTTCAACACCGACCTCGCGGGCGGCGGAAAGTGGGAGAAACACACCGGGACTATCTGGAAGCAGACCTGATTCCCGGAACACCTCATTTTTCTTTAGACGCCAGGAAATCCCGTAACCCAGCGTGTTTCGGCGGGTTGTGGCATCTTGTACATAACTCATTGGAATCAAATGGGATATGTGTCGAATTTGCCTTGCTTTCTGATCCGAAAGAAGCCTGTATGTGTGTGAACACAAGAGCCAATCCCTTGCCGGAAACGGGCTTACAGAACGCAAGGAGAGACCATGGACTTACGCCGGATCAACTTCGGAATCGAGATCGAGACGGTCAAACGGACGCGCGAGCGGGTCGCCCGGGCGATCCAGTCGGCGGTGGGCGGCCAGGTCCGCCACATCGGCAGTCCGGGGAGCTTCGACCCCTGGGAGGTCACCGACGACCACGGCCGGGTATGGAAGGTGGTGTCCGACGGTTCGCTCATCAATGTGCCGGTCCATCTGCGGGCCGAGGTGGTGAGCCCCGTCCTGTCTTACGAGGATATCCCCGTCCTCCAGGAGGTCGTCCGGGCGCTGCGGGCCTGCGGAGCCAAGGTGGACGAACGCTGCGGCATCCACGTCCACGTCGACGCCACGGCTTTTGACGGCCGGACCCTCGGTAACCTCGCCAAGATCGTCTACAAACAGGAAGCGCTCATCCTTACCGCCCTGGGCGTGAACGAGACCCGCCGCCGCAACTACAGCAAACCGGTGAGCGACGATCTCATCGCGCAGATCGAGCGACGCCGTCCCAGGACCAGGGACCAGCTCAACCACATTTGGTACGGCTACCACAATCGGCAGCCCCAGCACTACGACAGCACCCGCTACCATGGGGTGAACCTGCACAACGTCTGGTACCGGGGCACGGTCGAGTTCCGCTGGTTCGAGGGGACGCTCCACGCGGGCAAAGTGAAAGCCTACATCCAACTGGTCCTGGCCGTGGCGGCCAAGGCGCTGAACGGCCGGGCCGCATCGAGCCGCAAGCGGTCCTTCGATCCTCAGAGCGCCCGGTACGACTTCCGGGTCTTCCTGCTCCACCTGGGGCTCATCGGCGACGAGTTCAAGACCGCACGCAAGCATCTGATCGCCGCCCTGCCGGGGGACTCGGCCTTCAAAAGGGGCAGAGTGAAACCAGACGAACAACCCGCCCCAAAGGCGGAACCCCTCACGGAGGCCGGGCCTGAAACCCGGCCTCCGGCGTTTTCAGTGGACGAAACCGGCGGGGTCCAAGGAGGTGCGTCATGAGAGTGCTGATCCGAAACACCGCCCTTGACGGGCGGCCGTTGGAAGGAGACGGCGAAGTCTTCAGCGGGAAGACGGTGACCGACGTGGTCCTGGCTATGAAAGGGACCACGCTCTTTTCCGACCAGCGGGACCTCGAGGATTACATCGACATGGTTCTGCGCAACGCCAAGATGCTGTCCGGCGTCGAGCTTACGGTCCGGGGCGATACGCCCGAGGAAAAGGCCGCATCCTTCCTCGATGCCCTGATCAAACAAGGTCTTGCCGAGGTGAAGGACGACAAACCCGCGCGGATACCGATTCCCCCCTTGGTCTGGCAGGGCATCGACACGGTCCGGCTCTCGGGGCTGACCAACATGCTCGACCGTCCGGTCGTCGCCCGGCTGGCCGGAGAGCTCGGCTGGCCCGATACCGCGCGCTGGATTGAGGAGCACCCGAAGGAGTATGCCGAGGGCGTCTTCCGGGGATTCATCGTCGATCCGCAGGGAGGGAAACCCTGATGTGCGGGCTCGCGGGCGTCATCTTCGGAAAAAAGCGGCGGAGCGCCGAGGAGCGGGACCACCTCGCCTGGCTCTTCACCCGCCTGCTGCTGCTGAGCGAGGAGCGTGGTCCCCATGCCACCGGCGCGGCATGGCTCGATGCCGACGGCGGCCACCGGCTCTTCAAACGTCCGGTGACGGCCGAGCGGTTCGTGACGGACAAGGCCTTCGCCGAACTCCTCGCCTCCATGGACAACCGCGCCGCGCTCCTGCTTGGGCACACCCGTTGGCGCACCCGTGGGGACGAACAGGTCAACAGCAACAACCACCCCATCCGCGCCGGGGAGGTGATCGGCACCCACAACGGCACCATCTACAACGCCGATTACCTCTTCCGCCGCTGGAAGATGCGGCGCTTCGCCGAGGTGGACAGCGAGATTCTGTTCCGCCTGGCCGCGAACGCCGCACGGGACGGTGCCATGGATATCGAGCGGTTCAAGGCGCGCCTCCAGCGCTGCCGCGGGCAGATCACCGCCGTCATCGCCTGCCGGACCGACCCGGGCACTGTCTTTGTGCTCAAGGGGAACAGACCGCTGGAACTGCGGTGGCATCCCCGCCGCAAGGCCGTCCTCTACGCTTCGGACCCCGCGTATCTGGACGCCGTGCTGGCGGAGGAAAAGGGGTGGAGGGAGCTTCCGGTCCCGCCCATGAGCCTGGTGGTGTTCCGGTGCGAGGACCTGGCCGCGTACTCGGTGGAGCCCTTCGAGTTCGTCACCCAGGAGAGAAAGCGGGCGGAACCATGACAGACACCCCAATGAACCCGATGAACCAGGCAATGAACCCAACAGAACCCTCGAAGGCGAACACAAACGGAATGCTGAAACTCTTTGTCTACGGCACCTTGAAGCGCGGTTTCTGGAACCACGACCGTTATTGCCGGGGCGTCCTGACGGTGGAGGACGCCTTGGTCCGCGGCCGCCTCTTCGAGACATCCTCCGGAATCCCGGTCCTGCAGGTCCCGGAGGAGGATATCCTCTCCGTCGGGACCACCAATCCGCTCGCCGACGTGGCCACACAAGCCCACGTGACGGCCCGCATGTCCAATCCCGAGCCAACCCCCGACCGGTTCCCGAAGAACGTCACTGGTGCGCCCTGGGGTCCCGTGTATGGGGAGCTTCTCACCTTCGATGACCCTGAGACCCGCCTTCCGGCCATTGACCGGTTGGAGGGGTTCCACCCCGGCGGTCCCTGTCTCTACCGCCGCGTGCTGGTTCCGGTCCAGGTCAACGGAGCAGTGCTTCCGGCCTGGCTCTATGTGTCCGGGGATCGGTGGACCGGAGGTTTCAAGGAGCTGACCATAGGAGCCTGGCACTGAAAACCTGACAGTTCACAAGCCAAAATTGGAAGCCATGGTCCTTGGAATTCGAGGAAATCGGAATTTTCCCGTTTGTCCTTGACTGAAGAAGGCTACTTGCATATACTTTGGTCTATTTTCGTTGGTGTTCGTAGGTATCTGACCGACCTGCCTGTCTTGACACATTTGACGCAGGCAGAACCTGTCTAAGAGGGATGAAATGACCGCAGAAGAACGATGGGTCGGGGTCGAGGATGTTGCAAAGCATCTCGGTGTCAACAAGGACTCCGTGTATCGATGGATAGAGAAGATGGGGTTGCCGGCCCATCGTGTCGGACGGCTTTTCCGATTCAAGATTACGGAAGTCGACGAATGGGTCCGTGCTGGCGGTGCCAGCGAGGCAAGCGATCCATCTGCCACGGAAAAGAAAACTGATGACTAAGCCAGTAAACAGAACAAGACCGGCCGAGAAAGGTAAAGGCAAGGTGGATGGCAACCTTCTAAGGAAGGGTGCCACCACCGCGCCGCCATACAGCAGCAAGATCATCAAGGCGGGGGCTCTCATACCTGACACAAAAGCACTTCTCTCCTCATGGGACTCAGGGCTGCCCGTCAGTGAAAATCTCCAGCGCATGCGACACCAGAACCTTCTGGGCAAGACCTCCCGGTCCAGGGCAGAGGATATTCTCGCGATTTTCCGGCAACGGTATCTGGTTGAAGAGCCGGTTGCTCGGGCTCTGGCGACTATTGTGAGCCGTCAGTCCAACGGCAACACCCTTGACCGGATTCTGTATTTCCATGCAGTGCGCGCCGACTCGCTATTGCATGATGTGGTAATTGAGCTCCTGGTACCACATTGGTCACGGGGCATCATGGAAATTGATTCTCTGGAGATTGAATCGGCATTGAGAAAATGGGTTGAAGAGGGAAAAACCTCGGGTCCCTGGGGCGATTCCACCGTTAGACGGGTCACACAAGGTGTGCTTTCAACACTCCGTGACTTTGGCGTCCTTCAGGGAGCGGTCAAAAAACGCATCGCTCCAGCCTACTTGTCCGTACAAGCGTTCGCGTACATCGCATTTTACCTGAAGCAACACCAACCCTCTGGAACCAAACTGCTTGATCTGGTCGACTGGAAGTTGTTCTTTCTGCCTCGCGAGGGAGTGGAGCGGTTTCTTTTGGAAGCGCATCAGCACGGGCTGCTTGAATACCACGTTGCGGGTAGCGTTACTCGCTTGACCTTCCCCGTAGAAAGCCTTGAGGAGTATGCGAATGTCCTCACTCAATAATCGAATCGAGCTCCTCGAGAACGACTTAAAAGCGAGTCCACCTCGCATCAGCGTCTACCACGATCTGCCATTTGCCATTCTCCGTTACGATCCGGAGGAGGAGTGGGCACTTCGGCGCGAAGCTCGTTTGCTCGCAACGCGACTGGAAGAAACGGGCAAAAAGACATGCATTATCCACATGTCAGAGCTTTTGTGGAAAGCGATTCAGGAGAGCGAAGGAATCGATGCGGTGGTGGAGCTTGAAAATGACCGTGGATTTCTTGCTGCCCAGGAACAGGTGACCACGTACCTGTCCGACCGGGATTGGCGTCCTTTGGCCGGTCTTCTGACGGAGCGCCTTCAAACGTTGGATGCCTCAACTGAAATTGTTTTTCTGATGCGAGCGGCAGCGATGGCCCCAGGCATTTATCACATGTCCAAGTTGCTCGATCAGATGCAAGGCAAGACAAGCTTAACCACGATCCTTTTCTATCCCGGCTCCATTGAAGGGACAACCGGGCTGAGGTTCATGGCTCTTAAGGACCGTGATGCGTTGGGAAACTACCGGGTCAAAATATATGGATAGGAATCAAGGAGAGCACATGAAAACAATTGGCAATCTCCTTTCGCGGGACCTGAGTCGGAAAATCGAGGAGATCATCCAGGTCGATCAATCCGACGAGCAGTCAGTGTATTCGGAAATCACCGAGTATATTGCCACGGAAAGCATCCGCGATCAGTACGCTGCTCTCCTTAAGGCCGTTGCAGAGGCCCCGTCGGACCCCCATGAAAGCGTCGGCATCTGGGTCTCGGGCTTCTTCGGCTCGGGCAAGAGTTCATTCGCAAAAAATCTCGGGTACGCGCTGGAAAACAGGCAGGTCCAGGGACAAAACTTTGCGACTCTTTTCAAACAGCAGATCCGTGATGAGCAGGTCGGCAATCTGCTCGATCTTATCAATACCCGCTTCCCAACGGAGGTCATCCTCTTTGACATCGCCAAGGAGCAGGACACGCGCCGCGTCACACAGCGCATCGCAGAGTTTATCTATACATGTCTCCTGCGAGAACTTGACTACGCCGAAGACTTCGACATCGCTGAACTCGAGATAGAACTCGAAGCGGAAGGTAAGCTGGAACAGTTCATCGCCAAGTGCAAGCAAATCCATGGGCAGGAGTGGCGAATCGTCCGCAAAGGCGCGCAACGGCTATCTCGGGCAAGCGCCGTCCTCCATGCCCTTAATTCTGTGACCTATCCAGCCGCCGATTCGTGGGCGCATACCCAACGTAGTCGCGATGCCGCCATCAGCGTGAGCAAGGTTGTACTCCGTACCTTCGAACTCTTTGGCCGCAGACGTCCTGGAAAAGCTCTTGTTCTCGTTATCGATGAGGTCGGCCAGCATGTCGCCCGCAGCGGCGACAAGATCGAAGATCTGCGGGCCACCATCGAGGAGTTCGGTAAGGTCGGCAGAAACCTGTTGAAAGCCAGAAAGATACCGGCACCGTGCTGGATCGTCGTGACATCTCAGGAAAAACTCGATGAGGTGGTGGCAGCCATTGATTCGAAGCGCGTTGAATTGGCAAAGCTTCAGGATCGTTTCCGCCATCGTGTCGATCTTGCACCGTCGGACATTCGCGAGGTGGCTACGCGGCGGGTTCTCGCCAAGAAAGATGAGGCCTTGCCAATTCTTCGAAAGCTTTACAGCGGGAGCCAGGGATCGCTGAATGCCGCCCTTCGGCTTGAGCGCAGTTCGCGCCGAACAGCGATCAGTGAAGAGGATTTTATCCAATTTTATCCATACCCACCGCACTACATCGATATCGGCATCAGCATCATGTCGGGAATTCGGCTTCAACCCGGAGCGCCAAGGCATTTTGGAGGAAGCAACCGGACGATTATCAAGCAGGCTTATGAGATGCTTGTTTCCAATCGGACGAATCTCGCCGGGTGTCCGATTGGTACGTTGGTGACGTTGGATCGCGTTTACGAACTTGTTGAGGGTAATCTTTCGAACGAGCGCCGCACCGATATCCACCAAATCAGCGAGCGCTTCAAAGGTGAGCCGGATAAAGAATGGACCCTGCGGGTTGCCAAGGCGATCTGCCTCCTGGAATTTGTCCGCGACCTACCTCGGACGGAGGCGAACATTGCCGCTTTCCTGATCGACAATGTCGGCGACCCGGCACCGGTAGTCCAGGTTGAGGCAGCCATCAAGAGACTCTACGATGCGCAGTTCATCCGCAACACCGAGGATGGATGGAAACTCCAGACCGCCCAAGAAAAGAACTGGGAGACCGAAAAGAAAGCCCTTGATCCCAAACCCCGTGACCGAAACGAAATCGTCCGGAGCGCCCTGCGCTCGACTTTTGGCGAGCCCGCTCTTCGGACCTACCGGCACAAAGAGTTTCGAACCTTCCGTATCGGGATCGGCGTGGACGGTACGACCGTCGGGGATGAAGGCGATATCAAGCTGTCTTTGGCCATGGCCGAGGATGACAGCGAGCTGTCCAACCGGATCAACGAGACGCGGGACGAAAGCCGGCAGAAGACTCACGAAAACGATCTCTACTGGGTCTTCTCCCTTGCACCGGAGATTGACGAACTGGTCGCCCAGCTCTTTGCTTCCAGGAAGATGGTTGAAAAATACGACCAGCTCCGGGCCCAGAGCAAAATTACCCCGGACGAGGCCACCTGTCTTCAGGATGAAAAAAACCTCGTTCTGAATTACGAATCACGGCTCAGGGACAAGATGACAGAAGCGCTGGAACGCGGAGCAGGTATGTTTCGCGGCGTTGCTAAAGACGCTTCCTCGCTCGGCAAGAACCTGGGCGAGATCGTCAAAAAGTTTCTGGAGCAGGTCGTTCCCGAGCTCTATCCCAAATTGCAGATGGGTTCCCGTCCTCTCCATGGAGATGAGCCCGATGTTTTTTTGAAGGCAGCCGATCTCAAGGCGCTCCCTCAAGTGTTCTATGTCGGGGACCGTGGTTTTGGGTTGGTTACTAAGGAGGGCGCTAAATATGTACCGAACCCGAACGCGGACATTGCTAAAGAGGTGCGCGACTACCTCGTCAGTCAGCATGAGTACGGCAACCGGGAAGCCTGCCTCGGCAAAGCGCTCGAGAGCCGATTCAACGGTACGCCCTATGGATGGGAGCGTGACGTGCTCCGGCTGGTCCTGGCTGTGCTTTTCCGCGCCGGCGTCATCGAGGTGTCCTTCGGCGGTCAGAAATTCGACTCGTTTGCCGAGCCGCGAAGCCGGGAGCCCTTCATCAATAACACGAAGTTCAAGTCCGCGATCTATACCCCGATCAAACCGGTCGATCTGAAGACTCTCACCCAGGCGGTACAGAGCTATGAGGGCCTCACCGGAAAGACTGTGGATGTCGAAAAAAACGCCATAGGGGTGGCCGCAAAGCAGTATGCTGAGATGGAGACCAAAGAGGTTATCCCCATCATCGCAGAGGCCAAAGCCCGCTATTTGCCGGTGCTGACCATCGTCGAGGAATACCGGGAAGCCCTGACGAATATCCAGAACGGTTCCGCCGATGACTGTGTGAACCTTCTGGCCGCCGGTGCCGCTTCGCTCAAGGAGGGCCGTGAGCGTATCCGCAAGATCTCCGAATGTCTGAACGAAAAGGGCCTGGCCACCTTGCAGAGAGCGAGCTTGGCCGCCAATGAAATGTCCCGCCTGTTTGAAGCGCGTGGCCAGGACGAAGTAGTCGAAAAGGGCAAAGAGCTTCGCGAGCTGTTGCAGTCCGAGACCTTTTTTGAGTCCATGGCGCAGATCGAGACAAAAGCGCAGGAAATCGTGGCTGCGTATCGCGAACTCTATGAAAGCACACATGCCGGGCGAGCAGTTCAGTATCAGGAGGCGGTCGAGAAGATCAAGGGACGGAAGGAATGGGAGCAGGTGCCTGAGTCCATGAGGGAACCGGTGCTCTCCCCGCTGGTTTCGCGCGGTTGTGCCGAGAAGGATTTCCCCGAAACGAGCCTCGCATGTAACGCATGCCGCGCCGGTGTGAGCCAAATGGAATCGGACATCGAAGCCCTTGGCGGTCTGTTCGCTAAGGTCGTTTCCGAAATCCAGCGTTTAACGACGCCGCCCGAGGTGAAAATCGAACGCGTCCGGGTGTCCGAGTATTTCTCAGGCTCATTTGAATCGGCGGACCAGGTCAAGAAGGCCGTAGCTCGCCTGCAGGACCATCTTCTCAAACTGCTCGATGAGGGCGTGAAAATAGTGGTGGAGTGATTCATGGATCAGACCCTACGAAATAAGCTGCGCGGCGTCGTGACCCAGTGCCGGAAGCTGCTGGAGGACTCCACATCCCAGGCTCTCCAAGGGCGCTTCGGCATCTACGCGGGTCGCAAGAAGGGCGAGGTGCAGATTGAGGACGAGGCCCGCATGTCGCACCTCACCGAGGAGGACCGCGCCTGTCGCCAGGACCTGCTTGACCATCTGGACCACATCCGAGCCATTGGCTACAAGCCGAGCGAGTCGCTGGAGCAGCTTGTCCGCGAGATCAGTTTCACACACCTCAACCGGCTTTGTGCCTATAAGATGATGGAGTCCAGGGGCCTTATCCGCGAGGCTGTGAGCCGCGGGCTCAAGTCCCAAGGTTTCTTCTTCTACCTCGCCGACCATCCGGAAGACGAAAAGCTCCATAACGGAGGCGGGCAGGAGACGGCATACCGCAACTTCCTCGACTGGCTGGGCGGAACGCTTTCACAGGAAATCGGCGTCCTCTTCAACCCTAATGACCCGGCGAACCGCATCTACCCGCCACAACGGGTACTGGACGAAGTGTTGGCCCTGATCAACGATGGTGATCTGAAGGACATCTGGTCTCAGGACGAGACCATCGGTTGGGTTTACCAGTATTTCACGCCGAAAGAGTTGCGCGACAAAGCCCGCAAGGAAAGTCAGGCTCCGCGCAATTCCTATGAGCTGGCCTTCCGCAATCAGTTTTTCACCCCTCGGTATGTGGTGGAGTTCTTAACCGATAACACTCTCGGCCGTATCTGGTACGAGATGCGCAAGGGCAAGACCATCCTTAAAGACCGCTGTAAATATCTGGTGCGGCGTCCCATGGAGATATTCCTGAAGGATGGTGAGCAGCCTCCGGCGGAGTCGAAAGAGGCGCGCGAAGACCTTTCTCAGGAAGAACGGCTGAAGCAGCCGGTTTACATTCCTCACCGGCCCAAGAAAGACCCGCGTGAACTAATGGCTCTTGACCCGGCCTGCGGCTCCGGCCACTTCTTGCTGTACTGCTTTGATCTGCTTCAGAGCATCTATGAGGAAGCCTACGACGATCCAGACCTGAGCGCGGCGCTCAGGAAAGACTACCCGGCGATTGAAGATCTCCGACGTGCTGTGCCCGGACTGATCCTCAAGCACAACCTGCACGGTATCGACATCGACCTGCGTGCCACCCAGATCGCGGCTCTGGCCCTGTGGCTGCGCTGTCAGCGGGCCTATCGGGAAATGGGATTGAAAAACGGGGAGCGCCCGAAGATCACCCGCTCCAACATCGTCTGCGCAGAGCCGATGCCGGGCGAAACAGACCTGTTGAAGGAATTCACCGCCACCCTACAGCCCAAGGTGCTGGGCCAACTCGTCGAGGCAATCTTCGAGAAGATGAAACTCGCCGGCGAAGCGGGAAGCCTGCTCAAAATTGAGGAAGAGATTCGAGATGTGGCAGGTAAGGCGAAATTCGAATTCATTCAGTGGAAGAAACACCAAGACAAAGCTAAGTGGTCGCTATTTCCAGAGTTGGTTAAGCGAGACCAACCTTCCCTTTTTGACTTTGCTGACATGACTGATGAGGTCTTCTTTGATCGTGCAGAGGATGAGATCGTCGCAGCACTGCGTCAATATGCAGAGAAGGCTGCAAACGGTAAGGCTTTCCGGAAGCGATTATTTGCTGAGGATGCGGCGCAAGGATTCTCCTTTGTTGATGTCTGCCGCAAGAAATATGACGTAGTGCTAATGAATCCGCCGTTCGGACAACCAACAACTGAGGTTTTTAAGTCAATACGGAAGACATTCCAAGGTGCACACAATGACATATACTGCTCATTCGTCAGATGGGCTCTTAGTGCTTTGACGGGAGGTCGTGTTGGAATTATTACATCACGATCTTTTCTTCTTGCACCTCGATTAGTTGATTTTCGAGTTAATGACGTTCTTCCACACCTTGAACTCCTTCTCGATTTTGGATTGGGAGTCATGGATGAGGCTTACGTCGAAAGTGCTGCCTACGTTTTGAGCGGTATAGGTAGTGTCGAATTCCAAACCTTTGATTTGCGTAGAAACGCCCCTGAGCATCAGCAGACTGTAGAAAGTGGACTAAACGATCATCCGCGCTATTGCTCGCGAACAGAGTGGTTCCGCCGTCTGCCAAAATCAAAAATCCTGTACTCAGCGCCTTCTTCAGTTCGACGTATGTTAGATAGCGAAATTTTCTTCGAGCCAAATGCGGGAACTGCCCGTGAAGGAATGAAATCTTTCAATAACGAGAGATTTCTTCGACTTTGGTGGGAAGTGTCCCCATCGTCGATTGGCAGAGATCGGCATTGGGTGCGTTTAGCAAAAGGGGGAGGCTTTGCGTTTTATTACTCTGATATTCACCTGCTACTCAATTGGTCGAATGACGGGTCTGAGCTTCAGGCAGTAAACCAATCGATCAATGGCTCAACTGCCCAAGTAAGACAGGCATCCGATTATTGGTATCTACCAGGTGCGACCTACTCGAAAAGGAGTGCAAAAGGATTCAGCGCGCGAGCCCTTCCCGCAGATTGCATTTTTACAAGCAATGGTCCCGCTGTGCTGCCCTACGGAAAGTGGACGCCAGCATTCATACTTGGGTGGCTCAACAGCAAACCGGTTCGGGCCATTATCCACATGCAAGCGAATTTCGCCGATTACTCAACAGGAGCTATAAAGAATATTCCCTGGCTGAGTCAAGTAACTAAAGAAAAAAAGGAAGAGCTTGAAAGAGCCACTATAAGTATTGTCGGACGACTTCGTCTCACAAAGTCGTTCATAGAAACGTCACCATACTTTCAGTTCATATCCGGAGGCCAGGATTGCATTAAGGACACGCCGGCACTCATTCAGGATCAGGTGCAGTCCGTTATGGCGCAATGGGATGCCGAGATAGCACGAGCCTACGGCTTTGAGGCTTTAGAATGGGCCGACGAGGCCCTAAATGAAGAGGCGGAATCTGATAGTAACAATCAGGATGAAGAAGACAGCGAGGAAGATCAGGATGCTGAATTAGCATCAGAGTACAGACCCTTGTTAGCTTATTCAATTGGCTGCATACTAGGCCGCTGGGACATCCGTTTTGCCATAGGCGAGCGGCAACCTCCTGAACTCCCCGATCCGTTCGAATCCCTCCCTGTCTGTCCGCCAGGCATGCTCCAAGGTCCGGACGGGTTGCCCGCCAAACCCGAAAACGTGTCCTCTGGTTACTCAATCCGCATCGATTGGGACGGCATCCTGGTGGATGACCTTGGGCATGAGGATGACATCATCCGTCGCGTTCAAGACGTGCTGGAAGTGATCTGGAAGGACCGCGCCGAGGTCATCGAACGGGAGGCCTGCGAAATCTTGGGTGTGCGGGAACTGCGCGAATACTTCCGTAAGCCCGGCAACGCCGGCTTCTGGATGGACCACGTCAAACGCTACTCCAAGAGCCGTCGAAAGGCTCCGATCTACTGGTACCTGCGCTCGGCCAGGGGCAACTATGGACTCTGGCTTTACTATCACCGCCTGGACAAGGACATCCTCTTCAAGGCGCTGCTCAACTACGTGGAGCCAAAGATACGCTTGGAGGAGGACCGCCTCAAGACCCTGCGGGTCCGAAAAGAAACTGCCGGAAGTTCCGGTCGCGAAGCCAAGCAGATCGAAAAAGACATTGACCGCCAGGAGCAGTTGGTCTCCGAGTTGCACGACTTTGCGGACAAGCTCCGCAGGGCCGCAAACCACCATCTGGTGCCCGATCTCAATGACGGCGTGGTTCTCACCATCGCCCCTTTATGGGAACTCGTGCCCTGGAAGGAAGCCAAGGCGTATTGGGAAGACCTGGTCGAGGGCAAGTATGAATGGTCGAGCATCGGCAAGCAAATGCGTGAGAAGGGACTGGTTAAAATTTAGGAGGGTTACATGTCATTCCAAACACCCATTACTATTAAAGAATCTGTAGATAACATTCACGCAAAGAGGTACCTTCTTCCGGCAATCCAACGTGAAGTCGTGTGGGGAATAGATCAAATTACGCGTTTGTTCGATTCTCTTATGCGGGATTATCCCATCGGTTCGTTTCTATTCTGGCATGTAGAAAAGAAAAACACCAACAGATACCAATTCTATGAGTTTGTCCGCGAATATCACGAAAAGGATAGCCCCCACAATCCGAAGGCAAATGTGAGCGGCGAGGATGATATTACCGGCATCCTTGATGGACAGCAACGTCTTACGTCATTATATATAGGACTCCGTGGGTCGTATGCATACAGAGAGCCAAGAAAACGCTGGAATAATCCACAGGCATTTCCCAAACGACGCCTTTATCTGAATTTGCTTTCCCCTAATAAGAATGGTGACGAGACTGACTTAATTTATGATTTCGCGTTTCTAACCGACGAGAACTCCCAGATAAGGGTTGAAGATATTTTTTGGTTTAAAGTTGGCGATATTTTGAACCTTAAAGAACAGTGGGAAGTGAACGACTATCTTATCAGCAAGGGATTAACACAGGGGCCACAGGAACAAGCCAGGTTTGCTAACAGAACACTGTTTAAACTGTGGTCAGTGATCCACGAGACCAAAGTAATCAACTATTTTCTGGAAAGAGACGAAAGCCTTGATAAGGTACTGAATATTTTCATTCGTGTAAATAGCGGCGGGACTATTCTAAGCTATTCTGATTTGTTGCTATCAATTGCTACAGCTCAATGGCAGAACCGAGATGCCCGGGAAGTGATCATGCCATTCGTTGATGAGCTTAACGCTATGGGCGACGGTTTCAATTTTAATAAGGACCTGGTATTGAAAAGTAGCCTCCTTCTATCGGACATTAAGGATTTTACTTTCAAAGTCGACAATTTTAACAAGAGCAATATGCTTAAGATTGAGCAGGAGTGGGATACGATAGAAAAAGCTCTTCGTGGTGCGGTCACGTTGGTATCGGCGTTCGGATATAGTCGCGATACTCTTACCGCAAATTATACCGTTATTCCAATAGCTTACTATCTCAAGAGCAAATGTCTTCCAAAAAATTTCGATCTATCAGCCCAGTACTCCGAGGATCGCAAAGCGATACAAAGGTGGTTGGTTCTTGCTTTGGTCAAGAGAGTATTCGGCGGTGTTCCAGATTCGGTGTTACGTCCGATGCGGGAGGTTCTGAGCAATCCATCGAATGTGTTCCCACTAGTCCAAATAATCGATAAATTCAAAGGGACAAACAAATCGTTGGTTATTACTGAAGATGATGTAGAAAACATGCTTTCCTATCGATATGGGCAAGCATATACCTTTTCTACTTTAGCACTGCTTTATCCTTCGTTTGATTTCCGAAACAGGTTCCATATAGACCATATCCATCCACGAAGCCACTTCACCAGGGCTAAATTGCGAAACAAAGGAATACCAGAAGTTGATATCGAATTCTATGTGGAAAGTGTCGATGCACTTCCGAATTTGCAGCTCCTCGAAGGTATTCCTAATCAGGAGAAAAGTGACACTGATTTTGATGTATGGCTTGCAGATAAATACGATTCTCAAAGAGAAAAGACTGACTATATGAATAGGCATCTAATACCTGAAACGAATCATTCCTTATCAAGCTTCAGATCTTTTTTCGAGGAGCGTGAGAAAAAAATTAAAGATGAACTATGCAGTGTTCTTGGCATTACTTTTGGAAAATAAAATGAACTATCCCGGAATCGTAACAGAACATCTCATCGGCCTGATTTCCAAGCAGGTCAACGATAACGGTCTCGTGGTCTGGTACGATCCGGACTGCACGTATGCCAGCGCTATGGCTGCGTTGAACCTGCCGGACACCACAGTTCTCCGCTATATGGGCAGTTTTGTCCAGTTGCGTTGGGAAATTGACCAAAAGAATCTCATGGAAGGCGAAGGGGCCCCGCGCTTAGTGGTTTATGTCCCGACAGCCCAGGACCAAACCCATCATGCCCTCATCGAGCTGGAAGCTGCGGGCGTGATCATGCAACCCGGCCAGCAGCCCCCGGCGCGCAACACCCGGCTGGCCGTCGTGGCGCGTAATGCCCTTAAAGGGGTTCTGGGCGAAGACACCGCCGCCCATGTGGAAAAGCAGACCGAGGCCGGGAAACTGACTTTGGCCGATCTTGACACCCTGGCCGACAAAGGCGGCGAGATTTCCAAGGGAGTGATCGCCCTCATTTTCGGCACAGGCAATCCGCAAGAGGTCGCCCTCTCTTTCCTCGACAATGATCGGCTCGACGAGAGCATTACCAAGAAAGACGCCAAGGGTGAACTTGGGGAACTTCTACGGCATGACTTCGGCTTCGACGCCCCTGATGGCTCGGAACTGGAGGACCTCCGCCGACGCCTGGCCCGGCATGTTCTGATGACCGATTTCATTACGGGCCTCGGTGAAGTCATTCCACACGAGCTGTCCTCGGTTCCGGTCGCCTCAACGCCGACTGCTGCTGCTGCATGTTCGGCTGTGGCCTGTGCGTGGCGGTTGCGCCGTGATCGGCGAGAAAGCTATGTGGAGGCCGCCTGCAGGGTGGAACAGGAGTTCAACCTGGCCGCTTTGACGTTTGAACCTGATGGGATGGTCAAGGTTGAAACCTTCCCGGCTATCGAAAGGGCGCTCTTGAGGCATGCTGAAAACCGGCTGCTCGAGCAATCGGACGGCGATATATTAACCCTGGCAGAGTCCCGTTTGTCGCGTTTCTGGTGCGATGCGGAACCAAAACTCCAGGCTCGATGGGCGCTCGTCGCTTCCGCTGCCGAGGTGCTGTTGGAGGCAGATCGCGTCGAGAAGGCCCTGAAAAAAGCCCCTGCGTCGGCCACCGGAATGATCAAGGAGTATGCAGAGGGTGCGGACCCGTGGTGTCTGCTGGACACCCATCACCGTCACATGGAAAGCCGTTGGTATAATTTCGAGCCGTATGGCGACGACCACGACAGTATAGAGAAACTCGTAATCCGGGCCAGACGACGTTACGCGGCTGTAGGCTCCGAAATGGCCCGGCAATTCCTGATGCAACTGCATAAAAACGCTCCGGACAAGAGCGTTGCGCGCCAGCGCGAGGTTTTCGAGAACCACGTCAAGCCGTTCCTCGCCGATAAGAAGACCGCCTACGTGTGGGTGGATGCGCTTCGGTATGAAATGGGACGGGAGCTTGCCCGCTTGCTCAGAGAAGACTTCGAGGTTGACTTCCATCCAGCCCTCGCGGCCGTACCCACCGTGACCGAGATCGGCATGGCAGCCCTGCTGCCGGGCGCTCATGGCGATGCGAAGGTGGTGACGGCAGGCAGCGGCAAGCTGGCGTTGGAGATCAACAAGACTGTCATCAAGGATCGCAAGGACCGAGTGGGGCTTCTGAAGAAGCATGCCGGCGTGGGGGTCTATGACGCCAAGTTGGACAATCTCCTTCCCAAACCCTCCAAGAAGGTTCGCGAGGGCATCGAAAACGCGCAGTTGATCCTTGTGACATCCCAGGAGATTGATGAGCTCTGCGAGCAGGACAACATCACCCAGGCGCGCAGGCAAATGGACGGGGTTCTGAACGACCTCCGGCGAGGCGTTCGAGTGCTCTTTGACATGGGCATCAAGCGAATCATTCTGGCGGCTGACCATGGCCACCTCTTTGCCGATGAACTGAGCGAAGACATGAAAGTGGACGCACCGGGCGGCGAGACCGCTGATCTCCATCGCCGGGTTTGGATCGGGCATGGGGGCAATGCGGACGATGCGTTCCTTCGTGTGCCTCTCAAAGAGCTTGGCATGGAGAGCGAATTCGACTTGGCGACGCCGTGGACCTTCGCCTGCTTCAAGTGCAAGGGGGGTGCGAAGGCATATTTCCATGGCGGACTTTCCCCACAGGAATTGCTGGTGCCGGTCATGATCCTCAGGCCGTCATCCAGGCCATCCGCTGGTCCGCCGGTAGGTATCTCCTGGACGCTCGTGCCTGGGAGTGAGAAGCTCACAACTCGGTTCTTTTCAGTTCAAATCACGGGTTTCAACTCGGGATTGTTTGACATCGCGCCGCCAAAAGTCCGTTTCGAACTTCGCGCCAAAGGAAAAATCGTGTCGCGGGCGGTCAGTGCTTCCTATGGGTTCGAGGAAGCTACGGGCGATGTGGCGCTTCGCAATGAGGAAGCCAATTCTAAGAAGATAGCCCCCAACACGGTCACCCTGATGATCACCGAGGAGCTGGATCAGAAGAGTGTCGGATTGTACTTGCTTGATGCTGCGACTGGAACTGAATTGGCGCGGCTGGAGAAGATCGAAGTGATCATCGCAATGTAAGGGAAAAACGATGCCAGAACTTGATCGCAAAGCAACAAAAGTTTTCGCCGGGAAGGTGGTTCGAAAGGACCTTGTCCGAAAGGTGAAGGTCGGGGTGAACGTACCGGTCTTTGTCCTTGAGTATCTTCTCGGCAAATACTGCGCCACAGATGACACAGCCGCCATCGAGGCGGGCCTCCGTGTCGTGAACACGACGATCAGCTCCAACTTCGTGCGACCCGATGAAGCCAATAAGGCGCAGTCGTTGGTCAAGGACAAGGGAAAACACACGCTCATCGACAAAGTGAAGGTCCGTTATCTATCGGACGATGACAAATATTGGGCAGAATTGCTGAATTTCGGCCACAAGTTTGTCCATGTGCCAGAGCACTTTTTGCGCGAATACGACCGTCTGCTAATGGGCGGAATCTGGGCACAGATCGACATCCGCCATCAATACGACGAGGATGCCAAGGGCAAGCGGAGCCCCTTCTGGATTGACAGTTTGAAACCCATTCAGATCGCCACGTTCGATCTGGCGGAGTTCCAGAACTGCCGGCGTGAGTTCTCGGCGGACGAGTGGCTCGACCTTCTCCTGCGAACCATAGGACTCGAGCCGCAGAATTTCGACCGCCGGCTCAAGATGCTGTTTCTTGCCCGGATGATCCCGCTCTGCGAACACAATTATAACCTCGTGGAGCTGGGGCCTCGAGGCACAGGCAAGAGTTACGCCTATCAGGAGCTTTCGCCATACACCATCCTTTTAACCGGCCCCACGACCGTCGCAAATCTCTTTTACAACATGGCCAGCGGAAAGATGGGCCTGGTGGGCATCTGGGACTCCATCGCCTTCGATGAGGTGGCCGATCTCCAGAAGATGCCGAAAGAGGTGGTCACGACACTCAAGACCTATTGCGAATCCGGCATGTTTGCCCGAGGGAAAGACGCTCTTACCGGTATGGCCTCCATAGCGATGTTCGGCAACACCAACCAGGCCGTCGAAGTGATGGTACGTTCTTCCCATCTCTTCATGCCCATGCCGGATGTGATCCGAGAGGACATGGCCTTCCTTGACCGACTCCATTTCTACATCCCCGGCTGGGAGATTCCGAAGATGCGGGTCGAGTATTTTACCGACCATTACGGGTTCGTGGTTGATTACCTTGCGGAGGCGCTCCGTGAGCTCCGAAGACACAACTTCACTGAAGCGATAGACCGGCATTTCTCGCTTGGTTCTCATCTTAATGCCCGAGACGTGAAAGCGGTCCGGAAGACGGTCTCAGGCCTGATCAAGCTCATTTATCCCCATGGTGAAATGACCCGCGACGAGCTTGCAGAGATTACGGAGCTGGCCATCGAGGGCCGGCGGCGGGTCAAGGAGCAGCTCAAGAAGCTGGGTTCCTTCGAGTACCATCAAACATCCTTTTCATACGTCGACAACGACACGCGCGAGGAAAGATTCGTGGGGGTCCCGGAACAAGGGGGTCGCGACATGATCGCTTCCGACCCGCTCGCACCTGGGTCAGTATACACCGCCTCCGTGGATGATCAGGGTAAGGTCGGCCTCTACCGCCTTGAGGTCGGCTGCTCTCCAGGAACCGGGAAACTCAAGATAGCCGGAGGCATCGACGGAACAATGCGTGAATCAATCCAGCGGGCTTATGCCTACCTGGCAGCGCAGAAGGTCAAGATAGGGATTTCACAGCAGGTAGATACGACGGACTTCCATGTGGAAGGCATAGACCTGCTCAGCAATCACGTGCCTTGTGAAGCCGGTGTCGCGCTCATCGTGGCAGTGTACTCCGCCATCAAGAAACAGTCGGTTTTAGCGGGGCTTGTGATACTCGGAGATCTGAGCATCCAGGGCAATATCAAGTCCCTTCGATCTCTGGTGGAGCCTCTCCAGGTCAGCATGGATAACGGGGCGCGTCGCGCGCTGGTTCCACTGGAGAACAAACGCAATTTCCTTGAGGTTTCTGGAGACATCGTTGAACGGGTCGATCCCATCTTTTTCTCGGACCCAATGACAGCGGCGATGAAAGCACTGGGGATGACGTAAATGTGTTCGGACTCAAACGAGGAATGAAACAGCCAGATTATGACTAACGAGGAAATAGCCAGATTTTTCAATAAAGCGAAGCCCCATATTCAGAGCAATCCGAACTTGGGCGATCCACAGGTCAGAGGATGGTTCGCACGCGTCAGCACTTCAGGGTTAATACCGGGTATTGGATTCTGCCGAAAGCGTCTTTTGAATCTGACAGCCGGAAAAAGAGGCCTTTTCGCTCAAGTGGCGGGCGTGTCTGGATGTGCTATTGTATAGAATTTCAGGGAGATAATCCATGCACAAAATGACATTGTTTCCGTTGGGAAACGCCGACTGCTGTCGCATTGATTTGGAGTGCGGCAAAAAAATCCTTTTTGACTTTGCGGACACACGGGCCCCAGAGGATGAGAACGACTTGCGGTGCGATCTCATCAAGGAGCTCAGGGAAGATCTCGAGGCATGCAATCGCGACTACTTTGATGTTGTGGCATTTAGCCACCTCGACAAAGACCATTTCAGTGGTGCAACGGAATTCTTTTTCTTGGAGCATGCTAGAAAATATCAGGGCGATGAAAGGATTAAAATGAATACCATGTGGGTGCCCGCTGCACTCATTACCGAGCAAGCTCCTGATGATGGCGAGGCTCGTATCCTCCAGAAAGAGGCGCGTCACCGCTTTCGAGAAGGGAAAGGTATCCGTGTTTTTTCGCGTCCGGAACGTTTAAGGCGGTGGTGCGCGGAAAACGGTATCAAACTCGACGACCGACTTGGAATGATCACTGATGCGGGACAACTTGTTCCAACCTTCTCGCTTTCCACAGATAAAGTCGAGTTTTTTGTACACTCGCCATTTGCTATGCGTCAAGACGAAAACACTGTCGAGGACCGGAATGAAGATTCCCTTGTGATGCAAGCCACCTTCGAGATCGATGAGGTCCAGACGAAGGCCCTGTTTTTAGCCGATTCAATTCACGAGATATTGTCAGACATGGTGAATATTACAAGAAGCAAGGGCAACGACCATCGTCTTGAATGGGATATTGCCAAACTTCCACACCATTGTAGTTATCTGTCAATCGGCCCTGAAAAAGGCAAGAGCAAGACCAAGGCTGTTGAGCAGGTCGATTGGTTGTACAAAGAGCAAGGACAAGATGGGGCCATAGCGGTTTCAACGAGCAAGCCGATTCCCAAGGCCGGCACAGACGAGGATAAGGATGATCAACCGCCGCACCGCCAAGCAGCTGAGTATTATAAGGATGTTGCTGCTGACCTCAACGGACAGTTCGTAGTGACCATGGAACACCCTACGCCTAATGCCCCTAAGCCCTTGGTGATCGAGATCGGAAGAGCGAAAGGAACACTTAAAAAGAGTGTCCTTGGTGCAGCCTATATAGCCACTTCACAGCGCGCTCCAAGGGCAGGTGAAGCGAATGGAAGTTGACTTTTACGAGGCTGAAGGCGAAGTCGTAAGTCTCGATCAGCTTGAGATCGCGAAGGCTTGTGACCTCGCGTTTATGCTGGATGCGGGTGAAATTCCGTTTGCCAGCCTCGTAGAATGCCGTAAAATAGGCGCCCTCGAGAGGGTCGTTTTCGAGGTGGAGGTTGAGGTACCACAGTTATGCCGCCACCCAGTCCGACCGCGCGAACGAATTGCCGCAACTTTTCATAAAGAGGATACTATTTGGCCGATTGTTCACGCCCTGCGCAAGGATTTTCCACAAGTTCCCCATCTAAACCTGCACATTGAAGAATTCCCGCGAAATCTTTGCATCTACGCCGAACGATATGAAGAAATCAAACGTCGTTGGACATCTCCGCGATTTGTTCATCGAATTCGGGACTGGCTGGCACTCACCGCGAAAGGAGAGCTCCATCAGGAGGATCAACCCTTAGAGCAAGTCTTAATGGACTACGCTGGATATCTTGTGCTTCCAGACAGGCTCTTAGAAGAAACCGATGACGCCCAACCGCTTTTTGTGGTTAACATTCATCCGGTTGAGAAAGAGAAGGTCTTCTTAATTGCCCAGCAACAGCAACCACGGGATGGAGTTTTGAATATCGTTGCCAGCATACACCGATGTCCTCCTCAGACGCATGGTGTAATTCATAGGAAACCCACTACATTAGCCGAGCTATCTGCCTTGGTCGATAGTGCAGGCCTTGATGTTCTTGCTGAACTAAGGGGGCGTCTCAAAAACTGGCAAAATCATAAAAAGGCTCTCCTTGACTCACATATCCTTCTCGTTATCCAGTTTCCAAAAAGAAGAAATGACGATGGGGAGGTTGAAGCCGTCGATACATGGGCTTTCTTTTTGGGAGATGCGGCAGGAAATAGAGAACATGCTGGCGATCTACGAATACGTGATCTTGGTATCAGGATCGGGCTCTGGGCCATACAAGATAAAGAGGTTGGCCTTCTCCTTAGTCCGGACATGTCGAAACGCGGTGAGGATGTCGGTCTCGATGTGCTCAATGTATCTTTTCAGCTTACCCGATCAACGGCTGCCAGCCTCAACGGCGTCAGTACGATTGACGATGTTCGAATTGTCGCGATTGGAGCCGGGGCCCTTGGTTCACAGGCACTAATGAATCTCGCTCGCGGCGGATTCGGAGCCTGGACCATCGTTGATCACGACCGGCTAATGCCTCACAATATCGCTCGACATTTTCTGATTGGTCATTTTGTCGGATGGAAAAAAGCCGAGGCCATGGCATTGCTCGCGAACTCGATTGCCGGTGATACAGACCTTTTCACTGCATTATCGGTGGATGTGCTGGCACCCGGCGAACGGAATACAGATATCGTAAAAGCCTTCCAAAACGCAGAAGTGATTTTAGATATGTCCACGTCAATCGCTGTTGCGAGAAAAATAGCCCATAACATTGAAAGCGATGCACGGCGCATGTCCCTTTTTCTGACACCATCGGGACGCGCCCTTGTCTTGCTTGCTGAGGACAAAGGCAGAACGATGCCACTGGATGCCCTTGAGATGCAATACTATAGGGTTGTAGCCAATAACAATAAGCTGGAGAAACATTTCCAAACATCGGGAAATAGAAGTCGCTATGGCCAATCCTGCCGAGACATCACCAGTACGCTTCCACAGAACCTCGTAGCGCTGCATGCTGCCATTGGAGCACAGGCGATTAGAAATTCGATTGGTGATCACAGCGCCACCGTGGCTATCTGGCAAGAAGAAGATGGGGGTGGAAAAGTTGACCGGATTGATATTGAATTAGCCCCCGTGATTCATCATCGTACACAAAGCTGGACTGTAATCACCGATGAAGGCCTTTTACAGAAGCTTGGCACGTTCCGTAAAGTCAGACTCCCGAACGAGACAGGCGGCGTTCTTCTCGGTTCCTTCGACTTGGATAGAAAAATTCTCTACATCGTTGACGCTTTGCCATCGCCATCCGATAGCGAGGAGTGGCCAACGCTTTATATTCGTGGGCGTAAGGGGCTGAGGCAGGCAGTAAACGATTTAGAGGAAAAGACCCACGGAATGCTTGAGTATATCGGCGAGTGGCATTCCCACCCTCCAGGTGTTCGTGCAGCAGCTAGTTGTGACGATCTAAAGGTTTTCGCTTGGCTGACAGAGTTGATGCAAACTGATGGCTTACCAGGGTTGATGATGATCGTAGGCGACCCTGGTCGGACAAGCTGCTATGTCGGAGAAATCATGAAAGAAGAGAATCTTTTGCCAGGGGCGTTCAGTCATGAATAAGTCGTGGCTTAATTATTTCAACCTTAGCGACCATTATGAAAGAAAGGCCCGGTTTCTTCCCGCAGTCCTTTCTCTTTTTCCGTTGCTACCTGTGGCCATTACGGTTGGCGTGCCTCTACTTGAATGGGGAAAAGTGCTCATTGCTGGCGTAGGACTTGGAGCGGTTGTGGCGGTTGCTCTTTCGCATGTTGCGTCAGCATTCGGCAACCGTTTGCAGGACAAATTGTGGCCAGATTGGCCCCATGATGCTCCAACAAACCGGTGGCTCCATCCTGATGAAAATTCGGTCTCTATACAACAGAAGCAGCGCTGGTACCAAGCCATTATGAGTCTAGTTCAAATCGACATTCAAAAGGCCGTGGCTGCTGGAGATGCTGATGAGCTCAAGGCGACAATTAATGACGCTGTTAAGGCGCTACGGAGTAAAATGTGGAAAACTTCGGAAGCGGAGCGTGTGCAACTTCACAACGTCGATTATGGCTTCGCTCGTAACATTGCCGGTCTCCGGCCAGTCTGGATGACTTTCGCTTTAATCAGCCTTGTGGGCTGTTGGTACGCATATATCTGGGAAACTGGTGCCATTTTATGGGCACTCGTTTCCACGACCATTGCCCTCGGAGCACTGGCAATGGCCATTTTGCTTCCGGCTTATGTACGCAAGAGGGCTCACTATTACGCGGAGAGTTTTTTTGGTGCTGTTGCCGCCTTGGGTGCCTCAGGTCCGCAGACGCCAAAAAAGCTAAATGAGTAGGTAGGTTACGAGACATCAACGCAATGAGGCGACAATGCCAGTAGTGCATTTCATGAACGTTGGTGACGGTGACTGCTCGATTATCCAGCATGGAAGCGGTCGCACAACTGTTGTAGACATATGCAATGGTGGAAGCGCCACACATAAAGCTTTTTTGGAAGCGTTTGGCAGACACATCGGCATCGCCAAGACAGGTTCCGGGAACTATGGCATGCGGAAATATGCAACGGAGCCAATTTCCTATATGAAAAGGATTGGCATTTCAAAGGTATTCCGATTCATCTTGACGCACCCTGACATGGACCACATGGATGGCTTTAAGGAATTGTGCGATGAAATCGGCATTCTCAATTTCTGGGATTCTGGCGTTCGTAAGGCCAAGCCTGACTTTTCTGGGGGGAGTTACAACGAAGATGATTGGGACCATTACGTCACGGTACGTGATGGTAAATGCAGCGGCGTAACGGTCGTTACCCCCAAGGCTGGAAGCCGCCTTCAATATGCTAACCGTGGTGAGCCGGATGACCGGGGGGACTGTCTTGATATCGTTGCGCCAGATTCTGAGCTGGTGTCCGCGGCAAATGGCGCTGGAGATCCGAATGACGCTTCATATGTTCTTGTATATCGAACGTGTGGTGGAAAAATAATATTCCCAGGAGATGCACACGATAACACCTGGGAATATGTATTAGACAACCACTCAAACTTAGTCGAAAACTGCGCTGTCCTGATCGCTCCACATCACGGTCGTGATTCGGACCGCTCTTTTGAATTTCTGGACGTCCTCAATCCTAAGTTGACACTATTTGGGTGTGCTAACTCTGAGCATCTTGCTTACGACGATTGGAACAGCCGCGATTTAATCCATATAACGAATAACCAAGCGGGTAACATACTCTTGAATGGCACAAACGCGGGTATCGAGGTATACGTCGAAAATTTAAATTATGCACAAAATTACAGCGGCTTTGACAATACAAAAACCCTTTACGGGTGTTTTTACATTGGCTTAGTTTCTAAGGAATGAAGAGCGCACTCAGTACGTCAGGCAGCGGCTGTGCAAACTCGTTGAGGCAGGAGAAGAAGGCTGATGGTTGGCCCAATGGGAGGCTCAGAGAAATTAGCCTGGGTCAGGTCGAATCGTGGCTATACAGCCCCGTATCCGGCTCATGCGATCCTTTGATGAGCGGTCACACAGCTACTTGGGGTATGTGTTTCGTATCGACGGGATTTTCGGCGTGGAGGTCGGCGAGTCCCTGATTGCAATCGGTGAAAGGGCGCACGAGAAGCACCGGTTTCAAGCCGGTATGGAAATAAAGGGGCAATCGGTTCCGGTCGATGATCCTCGCAAAGAAACAGCGGCGCTTTACAAAACCAGCGGGCTCAAGGTCGTCAAAGATGCCGAGGGTGAACCCCCGGCAGGTCCGCCGTTTCTCGGCGTTCCTCCGGACCTGGAAACCTACCGCAGCCGCGGACACCGTCGTCTGGACACCCGGAGCCATGACGCCAAATGCACGATCTGCATATGGGGATGCCGGATGCCGGTGGAAATGATCATCGACCAATGGAATCCGTCCAAGAAGCAGTACCGGTTCGAAACCTTCTGCTACGGCCCGAAAAGCTGCCCTTTTTACCTGCCCGGGCCCGCACGGAAAGTTCCGGGTCGAAAGGGTATGTCCTACACTGAGGAGGATTGGGTCGACGAAGATGCCACTGCCCACAGAGGGCCGGATGAATGAGGATGAGAACGCCCGATGGTCAAAAAATCCGGCCAAGCGGCAATTGGGTAATGCCGAATGAAATGGGTAACGAATTGGGTAACAAGTCGGCCCGAGGAAAGAGGTTGATTTTTGCGACAGGTTTGCGACACAGTTTGCGACAAACTTACGGCTCGACTTGCGACACCCCCTTTGGTAAGGTGAGTGGGAAAATGGGGTTGTCGAAATTTCCGCCCTGCCGGGGGCCACATGCTCTTTGATAGCTCATTGAATCACAACGGTTTTCGGTTAACAGCCGGAGAACGAGAACGGTTATGAAAAGGGTTACACTCGGGGAGCCAAAAACCGACAAGGCCGCTTTCATCATCATGGAAGCGGCCTTTTTTATTGAATCACGACAATCAACATTGATGATCCCGTAAAAAGCATTGCAAGGCCCACTATGGCCCAATATCCGAAAGAAAGTGTGTTATTCGGTTTGATGCAAAATTGAACCGTTAGTCTATAAAATCAGTATTACAATTCGTGTTTTTCTTTGACGCTTAATTGGAAATCGGACGTTTTACGAAGCCGTCAGCCTTGGTTTTTAAGGACAGGTCCGGGGTCTTAAAAAAAAATGAACCTTTTTGCCTTTTCCGGTAACCCACTGGCAAATGACATACCCCAAGTGCTACCAACCCTAATCCAAGGAGAGACGTATGAAACGCATGAACTGTTCGATGAGAGTGGCTGTGTGGATCGTTTTCACGGTCTTTTTGACGGCAGCGGCCGGGTTTGCGGCATCGGGCCCCACCCTCGGGACGGGTGCCGCGAAAACCGCTCCGGCCATGGGCGCCGGCGCCATGGTGACGAAGGACACCGTTTCTTCGGCGATGCTCCGGGTGACCTCGTTTCGAAAATATGAAGACACCACCGGAATGATGATGGCCCCCGGTCCCATGGCGGGCGGGGCCGGCGCGTCCCAGGCCAGTGTGGATCTCGGGGAAGACATCGAGCTTTACTGGAGCATCGCCTTTAAAAACGTGGGGGAGCCCACGGTGTCGATCAACGGGGAGAGGGTGACCGGCGAGCGCCGCACCTCAAGTGACGGATCGTTCTGGATGGCCGGACGGAAACGCGTGCGCCCGGCCGACACGACGAATTATGTGCTGTCGGCGAGCGCGCCCGAACAAAAGGGCGGGGCCCGGTCCATCCAGGCCCGCGAAACCCTCCGGGTGATTGTGAAAAAGCCCGTGCTCACCCTGTTGCAGCCCACGGTCAACCAAGAGACCCTGGCCGTCACCTTCAAACTGAAAAACACCGGGGACACGGATTTCCGTGCCACGCCCATCCAGGTGGGCTACGAGATCGAAGGCGGCTCCCTGGCCCGGGGAACCGTGACGACCCCACCGATGGAAATCCGGAAGAACCAGATCGTCGACCTTTACACCGTGACCCTCCCCGACCGGGCCCGGGCCTTCAGGACCGACAGCATCAGAATGCGGGTCAATGCGGGCGCGTCATACCGGCAGCCCCTCAGGGCCGCCACCGCCGATTTCACCCATGCCTGGGAGCCGGGGACCTTCCGGATCAACGGCCTGATTCTTGACATTCTCAGCGTTGCCACCAACTGCGAGATCCTGGTCGACAACTGGAACGAACATCACGGTTCCGGACGAGCCATCACGCCGCCCCTTCAGGAGAACGCCTCCCATGTCACTATCGATATCCTGGGCAACAGCATGAACCAGGTGTTCAGCATGCCGCATCTCCAGGTGTCGAGCCCGAAAAAAGCATTGAAATACAGGATTTACCTCCGGAACATCCAGGCCGCCCATCGGGGGGAACGGGGCCTTTTCTCCATTGAAAACGGGAAACTCAAGATTTCCATGACCTTTCCGAACACCGATGCGCGGGAAATCAAGATCGGGCGAATCGGCAACCTTGGCGACCTCGCCGGCAAATGGATCGATGACGATGCCCCGGACGTGGACGTAAGCCGGTTCACCCTCGATGTGCTGCTCACCCCCGGCATTCAGGGCGGAAAGCTGACCTACACCCATGTGGACGTGAGAATCACCGGTCTTACCGCCAGTTTCCCCGGGGGCTGGTCCTGGCTGAATCCGGCGTTCCAGGATTATGCCACCCGGGTGATCCGAAGAAACCTTGACTCATCCCTCACGAATATACTAAACAGCGGAAGTATCAAAAACGCCATTATCGACGGCATCAACCGCGGCATCACGAGCGCCGGGGTATCGATAACCCGCATCACACGCATTCAGGGCTCGGGTGATACCATCACCGTAAACTATCTCTAAACCGGAGGTCCGGAAACCGGAAACGGGTGTCCGGCGGGCGGAGTCTTACGGCCGTCCCCTTCCCGGGGCATGAATCTGCCCGGGGAAGGGGGGCGACGGGCACGGCCGGCTCCGGACCGTCGGGGGTAAAAACCATGGACAGAACGAACGGGTCGGTTTTTCTTGTCATTGTCTGGTGGATCGTTGCCGCCCTCTGGGCCGGGGGGACGGCGCCTTCCGCCTTCGCCGAAGGCATCGCGCTGGTTTCACCGGCGGAGCATACGGACGTCATCGCGAAAAAACCGGTCATCCGGTGTCGGGTGGATGTGCCCTTCGATTTTGAAACCCTTGTGGTGATTCTGGACGCAAACGATCTCACCGGCCTTGCGATCCCCACGGCCACGGGGTTTGAGGTCAGCCCCATCCATGTCCTTGCCCCGGGCGGTCACACCCTGTCGGTGTCTTTGGTGACGCGCACGGGCGAAACCCTGGACCGGAGTTTCGATTTCTCAAGCCGTCATTCAACATGGTTCAGGGAGGCCGTGTCGAATGATGACCTGACGATGATGTACGAGGGGGTCCTCACCAAGGACAACCAGCCCTATATCCCGTATTCCAAAGTCGAAGGGAACCTCGCCCATCGATCCTCCTTCGCATCGGAGACGTGGGCCTTTTCACTTACGGCAAACGCCCGGCATCTGGACCAGAGCCTTCATGTGGATCCGCCCCTCGACAAAGGGGTGGACCTTGTCGATTACCTGTTCAGGGCCCACTACCGGCAAAACGCCTTGAGCGCCCTGTTCGAAAGCGGCCATGTCACCATTGACCAGAGCCCGAACACCCTGTCGGGCTTTGTCCGGGAAGGCAACCGTGTTCAGGCGGACTACAAGGGCTTCGGCCTCAGCGCGTTTATGGTGACCGGCCGGGAACAATACGGGTTCAACGGTGATCTGTACCGACATACCGGCACCGATCACCGGATCATGGGGGTGACCGGCTCGGCCAGGCTGTTTTCCGAGGCCCTCACCGTGAAAACCCATTACGTCAGCGGCACCGAGCCCGGCGAGGCCTTCGGGTTCTGGTCCGATGGCGGCGACAAGAAAGGGAACGTTCTTGGCGTCTCGGCCGCCTCGTCCCTGTTCGACGGGAAACTTTCGATGGACGCCGAATTTGACCTGTCCGACTACGACGGCGACCAGAGCGATGAATTCTCGTCCGAACGGGACAAGGCCTATCGGTTCAAGGTGGGGAGCTTTTTCGATGCATACAGCATAGACGCGGAATACGGCTACATGGGGCCGGACTATGCGGTGATCGGCAACGCCTTCATGCCCGGCGACCGGGAAAGTGTCTCCCTGCGGGCCGGAGCCCGGTACGCCGCCCACGACATCACCGTTTCGGCCTCGCAATCCCGCGACAACGTGGAAAAAGACGCCCTTTTTCCGCAATGCCGTTTCCATCAGTATGCCCTGGATTACGGATTCACGGGGTATCCGTCCCTGCCGATGCGTCTCTCCTACGGTAAGAATCTCGTTAAAAGCTCCCGTGAGCCCGCCTTCACGCCGCCCACCGACATGGACAGCGACACCGTGTCCGGTCAGATGACCTACATGACGGGACCGTGGACCCTCGGCCTCCAGACCGGGTATTCCCTGCAGGACGACAGGACGGAGGCAAACAGCGACACCCGGTCTCTGTCCGTGTCCCTGTCCCCCGCGTTCTCGGCGCCCCGGTTTTCCGTAAGTCCCTGCTTTGGCATCACGCGATCAGACTACCGCGTGACCGACGTGGCCACGGACACCTATTCGGCGAATCTGGATATCCGGACCGAGTTGATCGAACGGACGCTGTCCCTGGACCTGTCCGGATGCTTCAACCGGGTAAGGGCCGACGACCGGTCCTCGGACATGGACACCCTGAGCGCCGACACCCGTCTGACCGTCCTGATCTGCGACGCGTTCTGGCGACTGGTCAGCCCCACGGTGGCCCTCGTGGGCCGCTACGAAGAAAACCGGGACCGCGTCTACGACACCCGGGAGACCCGGTCGTCGGTCATGATCGTTCTGACAAACGCCCTTGCGCTTTCATATTAGGAGGCCCAGCATGAAACGGCACCATTTTATCGTCCTTACCCTTGTCTTTTGTGTTCTCGGGCTTTGCCTGCCGGACGCCGTTCGGGCCGTCACGGTGACCGCGCCGGGCACGGGCTCCGTTCAGCAGCCGGTCACGGTGACGGTTAATTCCCAGTACAATGCCACCGGCATGTGTCCCATCCAGGTGAATTTCGGTGACGGATCACCCTGGGTGGACGCGGGCACCTGCATGACCTTCGACTGCACGTTGACGGCCACCCATACCTACACGGCGCCGGGCACGTACATCATTACGGCACGGAGCAACGGCTGCTTCGAGCCGCCCCTGCCTCCGGATCCGGCCACGGCGACGATCACCATCGAGGCCGCAGCGGCGGCGGTGACGGTCCGGACGACCCCTGACGCGCTGGCCGTGTCCCGGAATGCCGTAACGTCGAGACAGGTGCTTTACCAGGCATCATCGATACCCCCTGCCACCGCCACCCTGTTATCCGGCCAGGGGATTTTTTATGCGGGAAACACGGCCGTCGGGACGGTCGATATCCCCCTTCGGCTGCCTCTGGTCAGCGGCCTCGGGCAGGTCAGTGAAACCCTTGTCATTCCCGTCGCGGTTCAAAAACGGGCCGAGGCGCTGGGCAGGTCGCAGATCACCTACACCCGCACCTTCACCAACGGTTCTCTGACGGCGGTGCCGTTTATCCCCATCACGGTCACCACTCAGGCCGGGGCCGGGTTTGCCCTCACGGGCATGCGTCTTTTTTTCGACAACCACCGGGCGGAGGTGACCCTTGGCAGGCATCGGCCGCTGCCCCCCCTGTTCGCGGAAATATCCTTTGCAGGGTCGGGGCTGTTGGAGGGATACTGGGAGATCGACGGCAAACGGCTCGCTCCGGTGACACGGCATTTGGATGCCGGCGGGGCCGTGACCCTGGCGGCGCCGGATTACCCGGTCTTTCCCACCCACAACCCGGGAACCCATCGGATCCGTCTGGTTGTAACCCGACCCGATACACCGATGGATGAGCCGGTGGCCGTTTACTTCGTCACCCCGGACGACGCAGGGGCCGCGGGCGCCTTGACCCTGATCGCTCCCAAAGACGGTTCCGGCATCGAACGAGACGGCACCGTTTTCCGCTGGGAAGGCGGCCGGGGCGCCCATGCGTACCGGATCACCTTTGAGGAACCGTCCGGGGAGGAGCCCGTGTTTAACGCCTATACCAAAGACAGCGTCTATACCCTGCCTGCCGCAGCCCTGGCCCATCATTTCCGGCCCGCGCATACCTACCTCTGGTCGGTCACGGCCCTGGACGAGGGGGGGGCGGCGCTGGGCCAAAGTGCGCCGTTCACCTTTCATTACGACGGGCCGGCGGAGCATCGCCCCGGATACCTGTTGATCATCCTGAAAAACGATGACGCAGCACGGGACGCCGTCAACGGCCTTGCCTTAAAATACGGCCTTTTGCTGTCGGAGCAGATGGTGCTGGCGTCGATCGACCGGCGGGTTCTGGTCTGTGAGACAACGCAGCCCCTTTCCGGCGTGATAAATGCCCTCAAAGGCGTTCCGGTGATCGAGGACGTTCAGCCGGACTATCTTTTCAAGACCCTGGCCGATCCCCTGAAGGCCATGCAGGAGGCCCTCACCCCCCTTGACCTGTCGGCGGTCCATACCGTCGTGACCGGCAAAGGGGTGAAGGTGGCCGTGATCGACACCGGCGTTGATGCCGCCCATGAAGACCTCAAAACCCGCATCATAGCCTCGGAAAATCTGGTCCCCGGACAATCCGAGAAGGCCGAGATCCACGGCACCGGGGTGGCCGGCATCATCGCGGCGTCGGTCAACGGCTTCGGCATCGAAGGGGTTGCCCCCGGCGTGACCGTCATCGCCCTTAGGGCATGCCGGCAGCTCTCCGACGATCGTCCGGAAGGGGAATGCTATTCCTCGTCTATCGCACGGGCCCTGGACCGGGCCATCGCCGCCGGGGCGGATATCGTGAACATGAGTTTCGGAGCGGTGGTGCACGACCGGCTGATCGCGGCCCTTCTTGAAAAAGGGGCGGAGCGGGGCATGGCCTTCGTGGCCCCGGCAGGCAACGACCGGGCCATGGGAACCTTGGGGTTTCCGGCCGGCCATCCCGCCGTTCTGGCCGTATCGGGAACGGACGGGCGGGGCAATCCCTATCCCTGTGCGGCCCTGTGCGGCAAGGCCGATGTCTCGGCTCCGGCGGTTAACGTGTTCACCGCCACGCCCGGCAACAGCCACAACTTCATGACCGGAACCTCGCTGTCATCGGCGATTGTCAGCGGGATTCTCGCCCTGGCCGCCGAGCGGGGGACGTCGATCCGCATAAAGGATTTGCCAAGCTATGAGGGCTCCATCCAACGGTGGCAGGCCACCCTTCTGGAACTGCCGGTCTGTGACGGGGATGGCGGATTGTAAGGCCAACCGTCAATACCGGGGCCCGGCGAAGGAGACTTCCGGCGCCTCTCGAAGTTGGGTAAGGATTTGATCTTTCAGGGACGCATCGTCGATGCGGATCACGTAAAGCCCGGAGGCCGTGGGCCCGTCCACCACGGTGGCGCCGATCCCGTTGAGCAGGCGGGTGACGGCGTGTTGCCGGGCCGTATCGTGGAAGACCACGTTCAGGGTGATGCCGCGTTGAACGGACGGGGCGCTGCCGCTGAGGGTCTGGTATCGGGACGGTTCGGGGTGGGAGAAGACAAGAAAGACAATCACCGCAAACTGGGCCGCCGAAAGGGACCAGGCGACACCCGGCCGTGAAACGAGTCGCCGAAGGGATTCGATGACGCCGTGTATCGACCGTGCGCGGGGCCTTTCCGTCTGGATCCGCCGCATGATTGCAGCAAGGGTCTCCGGCCTGGGAGAGGGCAGGGTTTCGGCCAGCGATCCGTAGCTTTTCGCGATGGCTGAAAATTCCTCGACCTCCCGTCTCAGGGCCTCGTCGCTTTCAATCTCCCGCTCGAAGGCGGCGCGCTGGTCCGGGGTGAGGTCGCCCTTGATGTATGAAAGGACCCGGAGGTCCTTCACGGCCTTTTTTTCCGTGCTCATGATCATGCCCCTTTCATGCCGAGGATGGCGGCCTTTAACGCCTCCTTGGCGTGGTACACCCGTGTCTTGACGGTATTTTCGGGGATGTCCAGAATGTCGGCCACCTCTTTGTAGCCGAGGTCGTGGAAGAAGACCAGATCCATGACTTCCCGCTGTTTGACCGGCAGCCGCAACAGAGCCTGTTGAATCTCCTGGGCATGCTCAAAGGCGCGGTATCCGTCGACACTTTTTTCATCTTCGAGGGCGTCGTGAAGCTCCCCCATATTCCCCCCGCTACGGCTGTGTTTCCGCAAGGCGTTGAGCGCCATGTTCCGTGCGATGCCGAACAGCCAGGTGGTGACCCTGGACTGCCCCTTAAATCGGGCCGCATTCGTCCAGACTTCGGTATAGACATCGATCTGGATGTCTTCGGCGAGCTCCCGGTTTTGAAGCATCCGGAACAGATAGAAGAACACCCGCTGGGACGTCAGGCGGTACAGCGTCTCGAAGGCATCCCGGTCCCCTCGGGCGGTCTTTGCGATCAGTTTCCGGTGCTTCGCATCCTCCTTGTCTCTCATCATTGTGTAACCCCGGTGCCGCGAAAGGTTCATGGGTCTGAAAAAAAAGGTGCCCTAAGACTCAGCGGGCCGAAACGATTGTCTGTGGTGTTGAACGTATGATGAACCGATATCGTCCGCCATCGGGCGGATGGACGTGATGCCTCCGCTACTACCGTGTTTTACGCCTGGGGTCAATCGAAAACAAAGCTCTGAGGAAGGGGGCCAAAGGGCGGCAGGGGAGGGATTATTAAAAAAGTGTTTTCCTGCGTGCTTTTATCGGTAATCGGTTGTTGTTTCTATGACGATGCTCAGATCCCGTCAGCACGGTGTATGTGCGGCTGCAGGGACTGAACCGGGAGGTGCCGCCGCCATCATTTTTATTGATCTAATGTCGATAAGATCGTAGACTGTCTGACAATAATTTGATCTGACAATAATGTGGTCGCCGTTTGTCCTTTCTTTTCTTGTGGTCATTGATAATGACGTCAGACGCTTGAATAATTGATCCTATGCCGACCTAAAGACCACGATGCGGTCGACGCAATCCGAGAACGCGGCTTGATGGTGCGCAAAAAGCCCGTGGAGGAAAGCGGGAAAGGGACTTTTGGGTTCGCGGCAAAACAGATTGCCCCGAAAGGCGCCCTGCAAATCGGGTTGGTAAACATTTCGAAGTCCAGATCAGCGATTCCTTAAATGACTGGCGTATACTCTTTGTGTATGGACCGGCCGCGTCTTGAGTCATGGTCGTCCCCATCCAAAAATGGAGACTCCGGCGCATTTTTTCAGCTGCCGGAGACGTTAGGGAAAGGTGCTTCTTGGGTGATACATGTTCGAAAAATCCATCGTATGAGGAATTGAAGGCCCGTCTGAAAACGGCGGAATCGGCGCTTGCGGCCATCCGGGACGGCCGCGTGGACACGATTCTGGGTGAACACGAGACCCTGGTGGTTCGCCTGGCCAAAGCCGAAGCCCGGGACGCGCACCTGAAGCAGGTCCTTCTGGCCATCCGCAATGTCAATCAACTTATCGTGTCCGAGGACAACCCCCGCCGCCTGATTGAGCGGGCGTGCGAGAATCTGACTGAAACGATGGGGTATCACAACGCATGGATCGCCCTTCTGGACAGTGAGTCGACCCGTTGGTTTGGGCTGAAGGTGACGGGGCCGCTGGCGGCGGCTGCGGCCGCCGGCTTCGACGGCGGCTTCGCGGCCCTCCACGAGCGTCTTGAGCGGGGAGAGTTTCCGGATTGCATGACACAGGCACTTGGGCGCGAGGACGTTCTTGTAGTGGACGACCCGGCGGGAGGCTGCCTCGATTGTCCCATGCATGACGCATACGAAGGGCGCGCCGGCCTGGTGCGACGCCTGGAGGCAGGCGGCGTGACTTACGGCATTCTGTCTGCTTCCGTGCCGTTGGACTACGCCCGGGATGCCGAAGAACAGGATCTCTTTAACGAGGTGGCGGATGACCTGGGCTTCGCTCTGCATAAAATCGAAGCGGCCCGACGGCTGGAGGATACCCGACGGCGCTATCGCGAAATTTTCGAACACAGCCGCGACGGATTCGTCATGGTGGACGCACAAGGGCGCATCCGCGACGCCAACGCGGCCTATTGTCACATGCTCGGGTACAGTCTCGATGAGCTTCGGGCGCTTCGGGATTTCTACGAAATCACCCCCGAGCGCTGGCGCACGTGGCAGGCCGGGGAAATATGGGGAAATCGTCTGCTTACCCAGGGCTATTCGGGCCTTTTCGAAAATGAGTATATCCATAAGGACGGCACGGTTTTTCCCGTTGAGATTTGTTCTTACCTGATCCGCCGTGAGAACGGCGAGATCGATTACTTCTGGTCCACCGTCCGCGATATCTCCGATCGAAAGCGGGCCGAGCAGGCTCTGCGCGAAAACGAACAACGCCTTGGTCTTGTCATCGAAGGCTCCGGCGTGGGGGCCTGGGAGTGGAATGTCCAGACCGGCGAGACCGTTTTCAATGAGCCGTGGGCGACCATGCTCGGATACACCATCGACGAATTGACGCCCTACGATTACGGAACCTGGGAACGGCTGGTCCATCCCGATGATTTAGACCGGGCCCGCCTGGCGCTGAACGATTGCATCGAGGGCAGGAGAGCCCGATACACCTGCGAATTTCGTATGAAGCACAAGAGCGGGAGGTGGATCTGGGTTCTCGACCGGGGGAGCATCATGACCCGCGACGATGAAGGCCGTCCTCTGTCCATGTTTGGCACACATACCGATATCACGCAGATCAAGCAGGCCGAGAATGCCCTCGCTCAGCAATTGCGCTTTGAGCGGGCCGTCGCCGGTGTGTCAAAGGCCCTTTTGAGCCCGCAAACGGACGAATCCTCCGTATCCGTCGCGCTGAAATATCTTCTTGAATCCTCCGGCGTGGGCAGAGTCTATATCTTCAAGAACTTCGACGACCCCGACGAGGGCCTTTGCATGAAGCAGATCTTTGAAGTCTGCGCGCCCGGCATTGCGCCCGAGATCGACAATCCTGTGTTACAGCATGTGGTGTACGCCCGGGGATTCGAGCGATGGCGACACGCTCTGTCTGAAGGAAACGCCATTTGCGGCCATGTGTCCGGTTTTCCCGTGGACGAACGGGACATTCTCGAATCTCAGGGGATTGTTTCCTTGTTGGTCCTACCGCTCTTTGTCGAGGGAACTTTTTGGGGGTTTGTCGGTTTTGACGAAACCCGCAGACTGAGGGACTGGCACGATTCGGAGGTCACGCTGATTGAGACCGCGGCGGAAATGCTCGGGGCTTATTTCACGCGCAAGCGATCGGAACAGCGCCTGCTTGCAAACGAAGCCTATCAGCGTGGGATTCTCCAGACCGCCGCCGACGGTTTCTGGTTGCTCGACACCGATGGGCGCGTCGTCGACGTCAACCATGCTTACTGCCGGATGACGGGCTACGAACGCGGTGAACTTCTGGGTATGAGGATTCGAGACATAGACGCAGAGGAGACGCCCGAGACAATCTCGGCGCGCATTGAACGTGTCATCAAGACGGGCTCGGAGATATTCGAGACACGCCACCGCCGCAAGGACCGCAGCGTCTTCCCCGTCGAAATAACAACCACCTACCTTGACGAGCGCGGAGGGCAGTTTATCTGTTTCTGCCGTGATCTGACAAAACGCAAGGCAGACGACGCGCGACTTTTTCTGTTGGGCCACATGCTCGACCTGGCCCCGGCGGGCATCAGTATCCACGACACAGAGGGCAACTTTTTCTTTGCCAACGCCAAGAGCCTTGAGTTGCATGGTTACGAAAATCCGGATGAATTCCTGAAGGTGAACCTTCACGATCTCGATGTACCCGATTACGAGGCCCTTCTGGCCGAACGGTTCCGTAACATCGCCGAGCAAGGGGAGGCGCGCTTCGAAACCAAGCATTATCGCAAGGACAGCTCGACCGTCTTTCTCGAGATTCTGGCCAGACACATCGACTGGGAGGGACGGTCCGCCATTCTGAATATCGCAACAGACATCACCGAGCGCAAGCGGGCGGAAGAAAAACTTCGAGACGAAAGAGAACAGCTGCTTTCTCTGTTTAACAGCATCGATGAAGTGATTTACATCACCGACCCTTCCACCTGCGAGATCCTGTATGTGAACGACTTTTTCAAAAAACAGCTCCAACAGGATGATTTCCTGGGATCACCATGTTACGAGGCGTTCCAGGGCCTTGATGCGCCCTGTCCGTTTTGCACCAACGATATCATACTGAAGCAGAAGCCTGAACCTTATCGCTGGGAATTTCATAACAAGAAAGTGGATCGGCATTACGCCATTGTCGATCGAATCATCACATGGGCAGATGGCCGGGACGTTCGTTTTGAAATGGCGATCGACATCACCGACCGCAAAAAGGCCGAAGAGTCCCTGCGCGAGAGTGAGCAGCGTCTTTCGCTTGCCGTCCGGTCGGCAGGCCTTGGCATATGGGATTGGAATGTCGTCACGAACGAAATGACGTGGGATGACCAGATGTTCTGTTTATACGGCACAACGGAGCGGCCCAAATCCTATGGCGTGGAGATCTGGAAAAAGAATCTGCATCCCGACGACAGGGACGCTGCCTGGGACGCGTGTCTCGCTGCGTTACGGGGAGAAAGGGAATACGACATCGCATTCCGTATCTCCCGGCCCGATGGAGCTATACGGTATATCAAGGCCAATGGGATTGTTCTTCGTGACGACGCAGGAAATCCGGTACGCATGCTTGGAATCAATTACGACATCACCGACCGCAAAAAGGCCGAGGAAGATCTGCGCAAGAGCGAAAATCGGGTACGGGCAAAACTGAACGCCCTTCTTGATCCCGCCGGCGATCTCGAAACACTGAACCTCGCCGATGTGGTGGACTGCGATCAGATCCAGTCTCTGATGAATGACTTCTACGCGTTGACGGACATCGGCGTGGGCATTATTGACCTCGACGGGAAAGTTCTTGTGGGAACCGGCTGGCAGGATATCTGCACGCAGTTTCACCGAATTCATCCCGAAACGGCAAGGAATTGTTTGGAAAGCGATACCCGTCTCGCATCCGATGTCGCGTCGGGAACGTTTAAGGTATACAAATGCAAAAACAACATGTGGGATATGGCGACGCCGATCATGATCGGTGAACGACAGGTGGGAAATCTCTTTCTCGGTCAGTTCTTTTTTGATGATGAGGAGCCGGATCTTGATGTTTTCCGCGAACAGGCACACCGCTATGGATTCGACGAGGACGCCTATCTGAAGGCGTATCAAAGCATTCCGCGCTGGTCGAGACAGACAATCCATAAGATCATGACATTTTACTGCAATCTGATCGGTGTGATCTCCCGTCTCTCCTACGCCCAAATCAAGCTGGCACAGACGAGCGAGTCCTTGCGCCAGAGCGAGGGGCTTCTGAACCAGGCCCAGGAAATCGCCCAGGTGGGGTCCTATTTGTGGAGCATGGTAGACGACGGTCTGACCTGGTCCAGGGAGATGTTCACCATCGCCGGAATCGATCCCGACGATTTTTATGGAAATCTTCGCGAGACGGCCTCAAACCTGATCCATCCGGAGGACCGGGAGGGTGTCTTCGAGCAGATCGGGCAGATGGTGGCACAAAAGCGGACCTGGCCCATGGAGTTCCGTATAGTTCGCCCCGATGGCGGCGTCCGGTGGCTGCAATCCTCGTCGCGGTTCGAATACGACGGCACGGGGAAACCCGTGATGTGCGTCGGCGTTCATCATGACATCACGGAGAAAAAAAACAGCGAAGCCGAAAATGAAAAGCTGGAAGCCCAGTTCCGTCAGGCCCAAAAGATGGAGGCCGTGGGTCGGCTGGCCGGCGGCGTTGCCCACGATTTCAACAACATGCTTGGAATTATTATCGGGCATGCGGATATGGTTCTTGAAAACATGGACCCGGAGCAGCCTTTCCACGACGATCTGACGGAAATCAGAAAAGCCGGTGTGCGCTCCGCCGATCTGACCCGTCAACTCCTGGCGTTTGCCCGCAAACAGACCGTGGTCCCCAAGGTGATCGACCTCAACACGACCGTCGAAGGCATGCTCAAGATGCTGCATCGACTGATCGGTGAAGACATTGATATGACCTGGAGCCCGGGCGGGAAACTGTGGCCGGTGAAGATCGATCCCGGCCAGCTCGACCAAATTCTGGCCAACGTGTGTGTCAACGCCCGGGACGCCATTGACAACGTCGGCAGCGTATTCATCGAAACGGCCAACACGGTTCTGGACGAGGAGGTCTGCAGGCGTCATGCGGGATCTGTACCCGGTGACTATGTGATGCTGTCCGTGAGTGATACCGGTTGCGGCATGGATACCGAAACACTGTCACATTTGTTCGAGCCTTTTTTTACCACCAAGGAATTGGGTAAAGGCACCGGTCTGGGCCTGGCCACAGTTTACGGCGTGGTGAAACAAAACAATGGCCTTGTCACGGTTTACAGCGAACCGGGCCAGGGGACGACCTTCAAGATCTACCTGCCGCGCCACACGGCTGAAGAGGACCATCGGCCGGAGAAGAAGCCGGAAAAACCGCCCGGACGCGGCCACGAGACGATTCTGCTGGTCGAAGACGAACCGGCGATTCTGAAAATGACCTCCATTATGCTCACGCGGCAGGGATACACCGTGCTGGCGGCCGGCACACCGGGTGAGGCCATTCGTTTGGCGACAGAACATGCCGGGGATATACACCTTCTGATATCCGACGTCGTGATGCCCGAAATGAACGGCCGTGAACTGGGCAACGCTATCTTGTCTCTTTATCCCGATATCAAGTGTCTGTTCATGTCCGGGTACACAGCCAACGTTATCGCCCACCACGGCGTCCTGAATGACGGTGTGGACTTTATCCAGAAACCGTTCACAAAAAGGCAATTGGCCGTCACAGTGCGGGAAGTATTGGATTCATGACGCCGTATGCCCGAACGTTTTTTTTGGCCGTCATGTGATGACTTTTTACGAATTCATCTTTTGGCTTGCATTAATCGAAAAACGGTTATAAGTAGCTCGTGACGTTGTTGTTCGGAGTCATCCGAAATCGTTACCATCCGCTTCGGCGGTTTATATATTGAAGCCCCGTGGAATGTCTCACGGGGCTTTTTGTTTTGGTAAGGCCGTCGCGGGCGTTCCGGGGATCAGTGCCGTTCCAGCACCTTCCCGATGTTTTTTTTGAGCCGGGTGATCTGCTCCGGGGTGTGGACTTTTTCGCCGTAATGGTTTCTCACGTAAAACACGTCGACCACCTGGTCCGGGGTTGTGGCGATTTTTGCCGTGTAGACGTCAAGGCCTTCGGTGAACAGGGCATCGGTGATGCGGAACAACAGGCCCGGGTAATCGTCGGTGTGGACCTCGATGATGGTGAAAAAGGCCGAGGTTTCGTTGTCCACCACGATGCGCGGCGGTCGGATCAGGCCGGGGCGTCGTCCCGGAACACTGCGCCGGATCAGGTCGTCCAGGCGGACCGACAGGTTGAGGCCCTGGATCAGGGTCCGGGTCAGTTCGTCTTCGGCCCGGGCCAGGCGTTCTTTTTCGCTCAGGTCATCGGAGGGCGGCGACAGGTGGAAGATGTCGAGGGCCGTGTTGTTTTTCCAGGTGAAGATTTGGGCATCCAGGATGTTGAACCCGCAAAGGGTCAGGACGCCCGCCACCCGGGAAAAGAGGCCCGGTCGGTTTCGGGCCGACAGGGTCAGGGTCCGGGGGCCCGTCGTGCCAAGGCCGGTGACGGTCCAGGCAAAGGGGCGGTCGCCCAGGTTCCGGTACAGGTCGAGGTGGGCCGCGATGGTCTCGGCGGGCACCGTGATCAGGTAGCGCAGCGACAAAAGGCCGAAGAGCCGCTCAAAGGCCTTGTCGGTCAGGCCGCGGTCTTCGGCGATCCGGGCCAGGGCGGTTTTTTTCGATTCCAGAATGGACAGGGCCTGGTCCGGTTCGAATTCGCCCTTGTGCAGCACCGTCATCGTCCGGTGGTAAAGGTCGTGGAGCAGGGTCCGGGTCCAGTCGTTCCAGGCTTTGGGCCCCGTGGCTCTGGAATCGGCCACGGTCAGCAGGAACAGCAGGTCAAGGAGCCCGGGCTCCTTGATTCGCCGGGCGCAGAACACGGCCGTCTCTTCGTCGTTGATATCACGCCGGGTGGCGGTTTTCGCCAGAAACAGATGCTCCCTGACCAGAAAGGCCACGGGGTCGATCACGTCATCCTCATAGCCCAGGCGCCCCAGGATGGTGCCGACCAGCCGGGCGCCTTTTTCCGAATGCCGACCGTCCGGATCGCTTTTGCCGATGTCGTGGAGCAGGCAGGCCCAGAGAAGGATCCGCTTGTCCGGCAGCCCGGCATAGATCGCCTCGCACAGTGAATCGGATTGGCCGGGACGGCCGAAGGCTTTGGCTTCACGGACGGTCATCAAAGAATGCTTGTCCACGGGGTAGAGGTGGTACTCGTTGTACTGGATCCGGTTGACGATGCCCTCAAATTCGGGAATAAGGCATTGGAGAAATCCGGTGCGGACCATGTCGTCCAGGACATTCAGCACCGGGGCCGGGGTCAGCAGCACCTTTTCGACGGCCCGGATGACGGACCGGCTTTTCCGTAAGGCCGGGGTGACCAGTTCCGGGCCCAGGTCACGGACAAGGCGACGGGCCTCCGCCGACAGGGGGATCTGGAGGGAGGCGCTTTCGGCAAACAGCTTGGCGAGCAGGTCGGGGGTTTTGAGAAGGGTCTCGGGTTCCCGGACGTCCAGCATGGTTTTGTCGTTGACCCACAGGCCCTTGATCCGTGTCCGCAGGTACCGGGGCCGGTCTTGCCCGGTCTGCCCCAGCTCGGCTTGAACGTTCAGGTACTGACGCTTGATCGTTCGCATGTGACCGTGAAGATCGCCCATCAGCCTCTCGACGGGTTCCTGACCGTCTTTTTTCTCATAGCCCAGCATGTCGGCCATCTTCAGCTGGTACTCCATGAACAGTTGGTCGCATTTTCGTCCGGCCAGATGGTGCAGGGCGTTTCGGATACGAAGGATGAAGGCCAGGGCCGCCTGGATGTCCTCGAACTCCTTTTCGGACAGATAGCCGGACGCGGCGAGATCCTTCGGGGTTCTCAGGTCCGAGTCGATGCGGGCCATGGACAACATGGCGTCGTAATCCCCCAGGCTGCCCCGGCCCTGCTTGAGGTTGGGTTCGAGCAGGTAGGACGAGTCGCCGAATTTTTCATGCCGTTTCCGGTTTTCCTCCGCAAGGGTTGAAAGAAGGCGGGCCCTTTCGGGAGAAACCACCTGTTTTCTCAGACCCTCGCCGAGCGAGAAAAACAGGGCGGACATGCCGCAGACAAATCGTGCGTCCAGCAGGGAGACCAGGACTTCCACGTCGGACTCGGCCGTGTGGAGGCAGTCCTCCAGGGTCCGGACCACATGGGTCGCGGCAAAGCCCGCATCCCAGAGCGGGTAGACGAATTCCTCGATCAGCTGTTCGGCCTCGGGCGGGACGGCCTGACCGAACAGAAAAAGAAGGGCGATGTCGGAGCGAAGGCAGGGCTCCCGACGACCGTAGGATCCCAGGGCGACGACGGCGAACGGGTGGTCGATGATGCCCAGGCGCAGCCCCGTTGGGCTTTGCTCGAAACATCGGCAGAGATGGTCGTCGAGCAGGACGGACAGCCGCTCGGACAGGTCGGCGGCAGAACCTGAAACAAGGTCGTCGATTAACATGGTTTTTGCGGTGCGAAGCGTCTCGGCATTCATGGCGGTCCCCGGTTTCCGATCGACGGCCGGCCGGGGTGATCCCGGGTCGCGGTCGATCAGGATCAAAATAGACCAGACCGATCAGGATGGCAAGAAGAGGACGCGGGTTTCGGACGAAAAGATGAGCATTGTGCAGGAATTGCAGCGTATTGATGTTGAGATTATAACGAAAACGGTGTATGACTGAACAATCTTTACAACGCCCGGAGCGGTCTTTCCGGGTGCCTTGCACACCATTCGGGACGAGAGCGGACGACGACCCCGGGCCGGGGAAACGGCGCCCCCAGTGATATGACATCAATTAATATAAAGGAGTGATCGGATGGAACAGTATTTCAATGATTACACGGATATCATCGTTCAATGGCTCAGCGTTTACTCCCTCAAGATCGTGGCTGCCATTCTCGTTCTGGTCATCGGAAAATGGCTGTCCCAGAAAATCGCCAATCTCATCGCCAAACTATTGGAGAAGAACAAGGTCGATGTGACTCTGGTGGGATTTTTATCGAATATCATCTACTATGCGCTTTTGATCATGGTGGTCATCGCCGCCGCCGGTCAGCTGGGCATCAACACCACCTCCTTCCTGACCATCGTCGGTGCCGCCGGTCTGGCCGTCGGCCTCGCGCTCAAGGACTCTCTGGCCAACTTCGCCGCCGGGGTGATGCTGATTCTGTTCCGCCCCTTCAAGGTGAATGATGTGGTCAACGCCGGCGGTGTGACCGGCAAGGTTCAGAGCATCAACATCTTCAATACCATCATGACCACCCCGGACAACCAGAAGGTCATCGTGCCCAACAACAATATCGCCGCCGGGGTGATCACCAACATCACGGCCAACGATACCCGCCGGGTGGATCTGGTGGTGGGGATCAGTTACACGGACAACATCAAAACGGCCAAGGACGTCCTGACCGAGATCGTGGAAAAGGACAGCCGGGTACTCAAGGATCCGGCGCCGACCATCGCCGTGTCCGAACTGGGCGACAGCAGTGTGAACCTGGTGGTGCGGCCCTGGGTCAAGACGGGCGACTACTGGGATGTCTATTTCGCCTTGACGGAAACCATCAAGACCACCTTCGACGAAAAAGGCATCAGCATCCCCTTTCCCCAGACGGATGTGCATCTGTTCAACGAGAAATAAGCCGACGGCAAAATGCGTCGTTTGTCATCATTCACCCCAGAGTCGGAGTGCGCAGTCATGATGGTTCGAAGAGAAAAAAACGAAGACATTCCCTCGATTTTCAAGCTCAATATCGAAAGTTTCAGTACCGATGCCGAAGCCAATCTGGTCGACATGCTTCGGAACCGGAGCCTGCCCATGATTTCCTGTGTGGCCGAAGAGGCGGGAAACATTGTCGGTCACATTTTGTTTACCCCGGTGACCCTGATCGATCAGAATCCGGCCGTTGCCCTGGCCGGCCTGGGCCCCATGGCCGTGCTTCCGGCCTATCGGAAAAAAGGGGTGGGAACCCTTCTGGTCGAATTCGGGCTTGAGGAGTGCCGAAAAGAGGGGTACGGCGCCGTGGTGGTTCTGGGCCATGCGGATTACTATCCCCGGTTCGGATTCGTGCCCTCGGTGGCCTACGGCATCGCATCCAACTACGATGTTCCGCCGGAGCTGTTCATGATCATGGAGCTGAAAAAGGGGGCGCTCAAAGGTCTTCAGGGGATCATCGCCTATCACGAACTGTTCAACGACGTATAACACACACACACGGCGGGCCGCTTCGGCCCGCCGGTTATGGGCCTCACGAAAAATATTTCCTGCTTATGCACGTCCTTTAAGCGTGTGATTGATCTGCGATCAATCGCTTGGGTCTCTCACGGAGACACCAAGTCACGGAGAGGGTGTCGTATGCTCAAACGGTGTGTTTCTTTCCGGCTTTGAGGGGTTGTTTAAGTCGACAGGATTGATCTGAGATCAATCCACTGAGATTCTCACGGAGGCCGTTTTTTGCTTTTCTTCGTGCCCTTCAGTGAGCGCAGCGAACGGGTGGTCAATAAACGCGTTGATAGAAACCCCGTCACCTTATAGACACATCGACAAATCCAAAGCCACAAGGCATCCCTATCTTCACATCATCTTTGGCCGTTTACGCCGTGCCACACGTAAAGTTTCAATCCCTAATCAGCCACCTGGGCGTCGGCACACCGTCCCCCGTCCATTTCGCAGACCGAATAGCGGCCGGTTCCCGACGACCAGTAATAGCGGCTGCCGTCGGGGCCGCCGGCACCGATGCGTCGTTCGTTCTTGAACAGGGCCACATCGCCGAGGCCGCCGGACCAGGAAATCGTCACAATGGTGAAGTAGTAGAAGCTCCGGGACGAGACCTGAACGGTCAGTTCCGTATCGGCCGTGACGGAGGCTTCCATGGTGACGGCGGCGCTTTTGCCTGAGGAATCCGTGACCCGGGCCGTGATCAGATGACGTCCGGCGGACAGGAGCGGGGTGATCGACGGCCCCTTGCCCAGAAAACCGTCACGGTCCGAGGTCCAGGCCAGGGAGGCGTCCAGACGGCCGTCTTCGGGATCCAGGGCCGATCCCGACAGGTCGACGTATCGGCCCTGGGACGTCATGTTTCCCTCGACCAGAGCGGTGATGGTAACGGTCGGCGGCTGGTTGAACGATTCAACCGTCAGGCTGCGGGAGGTTTTTGCCTCGATGCCGTGCTGATCGGACACCTTCGCCGTGATGATGTGGGTGCCCGGCGACAGAACGGTCAGGAGCGGGGTGCCCGTCCCCAGGCGGCCGTCCCGGCTGGATGTCCATACCACCTGGGCGGACAGGTCTCCGGCTTCCTCATCCACGGCCCGGCAGGCGACGGTGAAGGCCTGCCCTTCGGTACCCGCCGCGTCGGGAGAAAGGGATGTGATCGTCACGGCCGGCGGCTGGTTGATCCAGGTGAGGGTCAGAAGGCGGGCGGTTTTGCCCGGGTTGCCCTTTGTGTCGGTCACGGCGGCCGAAAGGGTGTGGCGGCCATAGGAAAGACGGGTTTCGATGACGGCACCGGAACCCAGGTTTCCGTCAAGGCTCGACGTCCAGAGGATGTCTGCGGAAATGTCCCCCTCTTCGGGGTCTTCGGCCCGGCTGCACAGGATACAGCTCTGACCGGCGTCATCCATGGCGCCGGGGGTGACGGTGATGGGTCTGAGCACCGGCGGCCGGTCGAGGGCGTCGATCATCAGGGTCAATCGGGCTTCACAGGCGTGGCCCGCCTGATCCAGTACCCGGGCCAGAATGCTGTGACGACCGGGAATCAGGTGGACCGACAGGGGGGATCCGCTGCCCAGGGCGCCCTGAATGTCCGAGGTCCAGGTCAGGCGGTCGGTCAGATCCCCGTCCTCGGGGTCATCGGCCCGGGCCTGAAGTTGTCCGTTACGGCCCGTTTCATCCGGTTCTCCGTCGACAAAGGCGCTGAGGGTAATGACGGGCGGGGCGTCGTAGGTATCTACGGTGATGTCCCGGAAGATGCTTCGGCATTTTCCGCCGCTGTCGCAGACGGTGGCCTCGACGCGGTGCCTGCCGGGAGGCAGGAGGGCCGTAACGGTGTGACCCCGGCCCAGCGGGCCGGATAGACTGGAGGTCCAGGTGATGAGGTTCGACAGGTCTCCGTCTTCCGCATCATCGGCCAGACCGGTGAAGGTGAAGGGCCGGCCATCGGGCGCCGGAATGCCGGCTTCAGCCCGGGTGACGGCGATCGAGGGTTCCCGGTTCCAGCGGGCCACGGTCACCGTGATACCGGCTTCCCCCTCGGCGTTTTCAGTGTCTTTGACCCGGGCTTCGATGCGATGGGTTCCCGCGGGCAGACGGGGTGTTATGGTCGCCCCCGTTCCCAGTTCCCCGACCAGATCAGACAGCCAGAAGGTGTGATCGGACAGATCACCGTCCTCGGCGTCCAGGGCTCTGGCGCTGAATGTCACGAGTTGACCCTCCGCCGTCTGGGCTCCGGTCGCAGGCGGGCTCAGGGTGACCACCGGTGCCGTGTTGTCTGCCCGGGCCGTCAGGGTGACGGAGGCGCTGACGCCGGCCCCGTGGCGGTCCGTGACGGAGGCCGTGAGGGTGTGGCTGCCCGGTGACAAAAGGGGCGTGACGGCGGCCCCGCGCCCCAGATCACCGTCACGGCTGGAGCGCCAGACGACGGTGTCGGTCAGATCCCCGTCTTCGCTGTCCTCGGCCGAGGCCGTCAGCATGAAGGTCTGGCCGTCCCGGGTACGGGAGCCCGGAGCCTGTCCGGTGATGATCAGGGTGGGGGAGGTATTCGGCGCCACGGTGATATCAAGGGTGGCCACGGCTGTCTCGCAGGTGCTGCCGGAGAGGGCGGCACGGATGATGTGGGTGCCCGTCGACAGGCCGGCCGTGATGTCGGCCCCGGTCCCCAGGGGACCATCGAGACTGGAACGCCAGACGGTGCCTTCGGCGGAGATCATCTGTTCGCCCCGGTAAGCGGTGGCTGAAAAGTCAATGGGGGTGTTTTCCACCAGGCGGTCGCCCGGGGCGGGCAGGAGGATTTCAAGCACCGGGTCGGCCCCGGGCAGGGGGGGCGTCATTCCGTGACCTGCCGGGCAGAGGGTCGTTTGAATTTCATCGGAGAAATCGCTGGAATTTCCGCAGGCATTGAAGGCTTTGACCGAATAATACCAGGTGGTTTGGCCGTCACAGGCCCAGAGGGGATAACTTAAGGTGCCGGCGTCAATGGGGTCGCTCTGTCCGCCGGGAACGGATTCACCGGCGGTCCGCCAGTACACCACATAATAATCCGCGTCGGCATTGGCGTCCCACCGGAGGGCCGGGTCAGCGGCCCAAAGCGGCCGGGACAGGCCGAGGACGGCCAGGAGCAGGACAAGAATCAAACGGCCGGCAGTGAAAAACGTTCCGGCCGGAATCGGGTGTCTGAGCGTGAGAGGGCGCATATCCATCTTCCCGTCGTATGGTGAAAGGCTCAACGGCCCAGCCGCGGGTGCTGTGGCGGGTCGGAGTGAGCGTTGATTGATCAGGGGTAAAAACTATGTTTATGGGGCTGAATGCGTTTTTACGTCCATAGCATAAAGTTTTTTTGAAGGAAACATTTTTAATGAAAAAAAGCGGGAGACGCCGGCCTGGAAAAAAGAAAACGCCCGGCCCCCGGAGAAAGCCGGGGCGGGCGCAGAAAGACGATGGGCGGAGCCGGATCGGATCAGGATTTCCGGAACAGCTTCACAACCGATTGAACCAGTTGTTTCAGGTATTCGGCGGGCGAGTGGCGGATCGACACCTTGAGATACAGGTTGCCGGGCGGCCCCCCGTGAACCCCGGCTTTGCCCATGCCGGCCAGGCGGATGGTCTGGCCATGGCGGATGCCCCTGGGCACCTTGACCAGGATTTTTGTTCCGCTTTCCCTGATCAGGTAGGCATAGGGACCGCCCTGGGCCGCATGGTCGGCCGTGAGGATGATCCGGTCATGCCGGTCCCGGCCCGGCCGGGGGGACCCCAGGGACCGGACGGCATCGGACAGGGTGTGGAAAAGGGACCGGCCGGTCCGGGGCGATTCGGTTGAGGCCCTGCGTCCGAACAGGGGGCCGGAAAAGAAAACCCCCCGGACGGTAAACCCGTTTTTCCCGAATTGGAAGCCCTGGAATCCCGGTCCGTAGACCTCGGAAAACAGCGCGTCGAAGCCGCGCAAATTGAAATCCCTGGCCAGTTCCTCGAAGATACTCCGGATATCCGAGCCGCTGAAGATATCCTTGTCGGTGTAACTTCCCCGGAATTGATCGTAGGCCGTGTCCCCGAACCGGAATTTCATGGCGTCGTAATTCCGCCGTTTGGTCTCATCGGACAGCACCGCATAGGCCTCGTTGATCTGTTTCATTTTGTCCGCCGCATCCGGATCGTCGGCTCTGCGGTCCGGATGGTATTCGAAGGCCAGTTTCCGGTAGGCGGACCGGATGGTTTTGGTGTCTGCCGAGGGGTCGATGCCCAGGGCGGCGTAATAATCCACGTGTCGGTGTTCCTTTCGTGTGATGGGGCGATCAGCGCAGTGAATCCCACATGTTCTTTGCCTGCCGGGTCATGGTATCCGACGATGAACCCCGGTCCGGCGATCCGGGGCGGGGACGCGTGTTTCGAAGTCGGGCCACCCGCTCCTCGATGGGTGGATGGGTGGAGAACAGACCGGCCAGACTTCGTCCGGACAGGGGATTGGTGATGAACATATGGGCCGTGGCCGCTTCGGCCTGCATGGGAATCCGGCCCGAGTAGGCCCCGAGTTTTTCCAGGGCGCCGGCCAGCCCTTCCGGGTTGCCGGTGATCCGTGCGGCGGTGGCGTCGGCCAGGTATTCCCGGGACCGGGATACCGCCATCTGGATGACCATGGCGGCGATGGGCGCAATGACGGCCGTGACGATCACGGCAATCATGTTGCCTCCGCCGCCCTCATCGTCATTCCCCCGGAAGCCGCCGAAGACGGCGGACCATTTGGCCATGTTGGCCAGCATCATCACGGCACCGGCCATGGTGGCGGCGATGGTGCCGATCAGGATATCCCGGTTTTTGATATGTCCCAGCTCGTGGGCCAGCACGCCTTTGATTTCATCGGTGTTCATCAGCCTGAGCAGGCCCTCGGTGACGGCCACCACGGCGTGCTCCGGGTTCCGTCCCGTGGCAAAGGCGTTGGGCTGGTCCTGGGGGATAATATAAACCTTGGGCATGGGCAGCCCGGCACGGCCGGCCAGGTCTTCGACCATGCGGTAAAGCTCCGGGGCCTCAGACGGGTTCACTTCCCGGGCCCGGTACATTTTCAGCACCAGCTTGTCCGAATACCAGTAGGAAAAGAAATTCATGCCGCCGGCAATGATCAGGGCAAGGACCATGCCCTGGCTTCCTCCGAGAACACGGCCCACCATCATGATGAACACGGTCATCAGGGTGAGCAGCAGGGTTGTTTTGATCTGATTGGTCATGGTCGTACTCCTTAGGTGGTGTTGCGTGTTGGTGAATCAGAAATATAAAGACGATTTGGCGGTTGGCAAGTCGGTGCCGCTCGAATTTCCCGATGCCTGCAATCGATTGACGGTTGATATCGGTCGGGACGGGTCGATCTTCGGGCCAATGGAGAAAAGGTTGACAAAGGCCGACCCTATCATCTAATAGATGACCGTGACCTGTGATCGATCGGGTCAGATTGGCTCGACGACCAGACCCCTACCTGACAACCGGTCCAAACCATGTGGAGAATGGCTATGAAACCCCTGCTTTCAACCAGAGAGGTGGCGGAATTTCTGGGGATCAACGAGAAGATGGTGTATTCGCTGATCGCGGACAAGGGCTTGCCCGCGTCCAAGATCACCGGCAAATGGGTGTTTCCCCGGCATCTGGTCGAGCAGTGGATCGTGAACAATACGGTGAATTTCCCCAATCCCGCCACCAAACTGCCTCCCTACAGCGGCCTTCTGATCATCACGGGCAGTAACGATCTGCTGCTGGACCGGACCATGGGCCTGTTCAATCAACGGTTTCCCGATCAGGTGGCCGTGTTCGGCAACCTGGGAAGCATGGGCGGTCTTTCGGCCCTGCGCCGGAATCTCTGTCACATCGCCACCAGCCACCTGCTCCAGGAAGGCGAAACCGATTACAATTTCGATTACGCCGTCAAGGAAATGGACCGGATGCCGGTGGTGGTCAATTTTTCCATGCGGGAGCAGGGTCTGCTTCTTCAGGCGGGCAACCCCAAAGGCATCACCACCGTTGGCGACCTGGCGAGACCGGGCATCCGGGTGGTCAACCGGTCCCTGGGCACAGGCACCCGTCTTCTGTTCGACCATGAACTGAAAAAGGCGGGGGTCGCCACCGGAACCCTTGATGGATACGAGATCGAGGCGGCCAAACACATGGATGTGGGGCTTGACATTCTGGCCGGTCGGGCCGATGCCGGTCCGGGGATTCGGCCGGTGGCCGAGCTTTTGGGCCTGGCGTTTATCCCCCTGCGCATGGAACGGTTCGATCTTCTGGTGACCCGGGAGCGGTTTTTCGATCAGGGGATTCAGCAGTTCATCGGCCTTCTCCATGACAAGGCATTCAAAACCACGGCCGAGAGCCTGGGTGGTTACGATACCGCCGTCAGCGGACGCATCGTTTTTCCCCGGGAATGACCGGCGCAACCCATAACCGTTTGAGTTTGATAAGGATACGCTCATGAAGACGTTGAAGCCCCTGTTTCTGATGATCGCTACGCTGACCCTGCTGTCGTTGCCGGCCCTGGCCGGCGACACCCTGATGATGGCCACCACCACCAGCACGGACAACACCGGCCTCCTCGATGCTCTGGCCCCCGCCTTTACCAGGGATACGGGCATCACGCTCACGTGGACCGCCACGGGGACGGGCAAAGCCCTGAAGCTGGGAGAAAACTGCGATGTGGATGTGCTGCTGGTCCATGCCCCCGACGCCGAGAAGGCTTATGTGGCCGAAGGTTTCGGCATCGACCGCCGGGAAGTGATGTACAACGATTTCGTCATCATCGGCCCCGCTGCCGATCCGGCGGCCATCAAGGGGCAATCCGTGACCGAATCCCTGACCCGGATCAAAACCGCCAAGGCGGTGTTCGCAAGCCGGGGCGACAACTCGGGCACCCACAAAATGGAGGCGGCCCTCTGGGTCAAGGCCGGGCACGCCCAGCCGGACAAGGAAAGCTGGTACGTCCAGACCGGGCAGGGCATGCTGCCCACCATCACCATCGCCGCCGAACGAGGCGGCTATACCCTGACGGACCGGGGCACCTACATCAAGTATGAATCGACCCAGGGCGGCAACCCGGCCCTGCTGATTCTGGTCGAGGGCGATGCGGTGCTTCTCAATCAGTACAGCGTCATTGCGGTGAACCCCGCCCGCTGCCCCAAGGCGAAATACGACCTGGCCAAAGCATTTTCCGACTGGATGGCAGGGGAAGCGGCCCAGAAACAGATCGGGGCCTTTACCCTGCTCGGCAAACAGCTGTTTGTTCCCAATGCCCGGAAAGACTGATCCGGGTCGGAGCCTCTGGCATGGATTTTATTCTGACCGGTATGGTCAAGGCCGTTTATCTGCTTGCTTCCGGTGATCCGGAAACCTGGTCGGCCATCCGGGTGACGGTCCATGTGTCGACCCTGTCCATGGCGGTCAGTCTGTGTCTGGGCGTTCCGGCGGGGTTTGTGCTGGGATTTTTTCAATTCCCGGGCCGGAAAAGTCTGAGGCTGGCGGTGGATACCCTGATGGCGCTGCCCACGGTGTTCATCGGCCTTCTGGTCTATGCCCTGGTGTCCAGCCGGGGGCCCCTGGGATCGTTGGGCCTGCTTTTTTCACCGGGGGCCATCGCCGTCGGCCAGACCATTTTGGCCCTGCCTGTGATCACGGCCCTGTCCGCCTCGGCCGTGGAAAGCATGGACCGGCATCTGCGGCCGACCCTCATGTCCCTGGGGGCCGGTCGGGCCCAGCTGGTCCGGACCTGTCTCTTTGAAGTCCGTTACGGTCTTCTGGCCGCATCGGTGACCGCCTATGGACGGGTGATGACCGAGGTGGGGATTTCGATGATGGTCGGGGGCAACATCAAATGGCATACCCGGACCATCACCACGGCCATCGCCCTTGAAACCGGTAAAGGCATGTTCGAAACGGGCATCGCCCTCGGCATGGTGCTGCTTATGATCGCCTTTGCGGTGAATCTCTGTCTTTCGGTTCTCGGGAGACGTTCATGACCTCCCCCCTTCTGAGTGTCCGGGATCTTGCCGTGGATTTTGACGGTAGAACCGTGCTGTCGGTTCCCGACCTTGCGATTCATTCCGAAACCATTACCGGTCTGGCCGGGCCCAACGGCAGCGGGAAAAGCACCCTTTTGAATGTTCTGGGGCTGATTGTGTCTCCGTCCCGGGGAACGGTACGGCTTCAGGGGCGTCCGGTCGAACCGTTTTCGGTCCGGGCCCGCCGCCTTATCTGTCTGCTCACTCAGGAACCCTATCTGCTCAGCCGGTCCGTGTTCGATAACCTGGCTTACGGTCTTGTGATCCGGCGGGACACCGTCAATCTGAAAAAAAGGGTGGCTGAAGCCCTTTCTGCCGTGGGTCTGGCGCCGGAGACCTTTGCTCCGCGTCATGCCCACCGTCTGTCCGGGGGAGAGGCCCGCCGGGTGGCACTGGCGGCCCGGTTGATCGTGAAGCCCGATGTGCTTTTGCTCGATGAACCCACCAGTAACGTGGATGAAACGAGCAGTCACTTGATCCGATCGGCGGTCCTTGCGGCCCGTGAAAAACAGAACACCACCCTGGTGGTGTCCAGCCACGACCGGGACTGGCTGGACAGCATCGGCGACCGGGTGCTGACCCTTGTGGGAGGACGGGTCTATGATCAGGGCCGGTTGAACATGCTTTACGGGCCCTGGGAAAAACAATCGGAGACGGTGTATGTCCGAAAGGCAAAAGCAGGCATCGCGCCGATCGTGGTTCCGCCTCCCCCTCATCCCATGGCCGTGGCCATTCTTCCCGCCCGGCGTCTGTTTTTCGTCCCCAAGGACGAGGCCGTTCCTGACGGCGCCCTGTCGTTTGCCTGCCGAGTGGCCGGCCTGAATCTAAGCGCCAAAACCAGCGATTTACAGGTGTCGTTGAGTCATGAAGGCAGCCTGCTCTGGGCCGAAAGCGTATCACCGGGGGCCCGGCACCTGATGCCCGGTGAATGGGTCCGGGCCTATTACGATCCCGCCGATGTGATGTTTGATTAAAAAATAATGGCGTCGTAAAAAGCTTCACAGGCCACGAACGGTCACATATCTGAAAGGAAGTGTGTTAAATCGGTTTGTTGCAAAATTAAATTATCTGGTTATCTACTTGGCTATAGTGGCTCTTCAACCGCTTAATCAATGCCATTAACTTAAAAATATTATCGTTGTCCAGTTGATGGGCAAAGCAAAGCCCACCTGGCCATCATGGTCTAAAGATAATGACATTGGAAGGTGATGGGCTTTCCCCTTGAGAAAAGCCACAGATTTATTAACCACCCGTTCGCTGCGCTCACT